>DATLVM010000343.1:0-3137 GCA_035577445.1 Pyrinomonadaceae bacterium | reverse complement strand
CGATCTGGTTACGATACGAGCGATGCGGGGCGCGGCGCTGATTGAATCCGCAGGGGAAGCTTCGGCGCGCAACAAATCTTTTCGAACTTCTGGCGCTCGCGCTGCATCTGCTTATCGTTAGCCAGCCACGACATCACGTCTTTCAGCACGCGGGCCGCGTCCGCATTCTCTGGTTCCATAACGCGGTAATGGATCCATTGTCCCTGCCGCCGTCCGGACACGATGCCCGCGCGGCGCAGATACGCGAGATGGCGACTGATCTTTGGCTGATGAGTGCCCAGGATCTCGGTAAAGAAGCAGACACAGACCTCGTCGCCGCGCATAAGGTTGAGCAGGCGCAGCCGCGTGTGATCGGCGAACGCGCGAAAGAAGCGATCCATGCTGAAGGATTTCTTCTTAGTCATACACCCCAAATCTTATCATGAAACATATACGGCTTGACATATATTCTCTGGCAGCATAAGCTTTGCACATACGCTTAGGCGTATGTAAGTGAAAGCGTCGAGCGAGAGAGGATTGAGGATATGTCACAGAACATTGAGAAAGCCGTGCTGACAAGATACGGCAACGTGGCGGTAGCGAATCTATCGTCAGAGCAGGAAGGCGTGCGCGCAGTTGCCGAAGCGTTTGGCTATTCGCCAGAGGATTTGGCGTCAATACCAGCGGAATCCAACATGGGTTTGTCTTGCGGCAATCCGACAGCGACGGCAAATTTGCGCGAAGGTGAAACCGTAGTGGATCTGGGCTCGGGCGGCGGTTTGGATGTCTTTCTGGCGGCCGCGAAAGTTGGGCCAACCGGCCGGGCGATCGGAATCGACATGACTCCGGAGATGGTTGAGCTGGCGCGGCGCAACGCGACGAATGCGAACGATGGGGCAGGTTACGCGAACGTCGAGTTTCACCTGACGACGATCGACAACCTCCCGTTGGCGGACAACTCAGTCGACTGCGTCATCAGCAATTGCGTGATTAATCTTGCGCCGAGTAAACCTGCGGTGTTTCGAGAGATTGCGCGCGTGCTCAAACCCGGCGGTCGCCTGGCCATTAGTGACATTGCGCTGAAAAAGCCTCTGCCGCCGGAGGTGAGCAGCGACATCATGGCTTATGTCGGATGCATTGCCGGCGCAATCCTGATCGAAGATTACCAGCAAGGGCTCACCGACGCCGGCTTTGTGAATGTGCAGGTGATCGATTCAGGCATCGACTTGAACGCCTATGCGAAGATCGACAATCAGTCCGAATGCTGTTCGCCCGCAGTCACCCAAATTTCTTCAGAGCCACGGTTGTCCTCGGGTAGCTATGCATGTTGCGAACCGGCGCCCGCGAAAGCAGAAGAGGGCTTGTTCGACAAGTTCACCGAATTACTGGCGCGCTACAACGTCAACGACTATGCGGCCAGCGTGAGAGTATTCGCGATTAAGTAACGTCAAGTGATTGCGACCAGCAAATTATCTTTTCTCGATCGATTCCTAACGCTGTGGATTTTTCTGGCGATGATTTTAGGCGTCGCGCTGGGTTATGCGAATCCGGGCGTCGAGAGTTTCATCAATCGTTTTCAAGCGGGCACAACCAACATTCCGATCGCGATTGGCCTCATTGTCATGATGTACCCGCCGCTGGCGAAGGTGCGCTACGAGAATCTCGGCGAAGTATTCCGCGATTGGAAAGTACTAGCGCTTTCGCTGGTGCAGAACTGGATCATCGGTCCGGTTCTGATGTTCGTGCTGGCGATCACTTTTCTGCGTGGCCAGCCGGAATACATGGTCGGCCTGATCATGATCGGACTTGCGCGCTGCATCGCCATGGTCATTGTTTGGAACGAACTGGCCCGGGGTGACAACGAGTATGCCGCAGGGCTGGTCGCCTTCAACAGTGTCTTTCAGGTGCTGTTCTACAGCGTCTATGCCTGGATCTTTATCACACTTCTGCCGCCGCTTTTTGGCCTGCGCGGCAGTAGCGTGAACGTCAGCATTGGACAAATTGCGCAAACCGTTTTGATTTATCTTGGTATTCCGTTTCTTGCCGGGATGCTGACGCGATTCCTGCTCGTGAAGGCAAAGGGCAAAGACTGGTATCACCGGACGTTCATTCCGAAGATCAGCCCGCTCACTTTGATCGCGTTGCTGTTCACGATTGTCGTGATGTTCAGCTTGAAGGGAAATCTGATCGTGCGACTGCCGCTGGACGTGCTGCGCATTGCAGTGCCGCTGCTCATCTATTTCCTCTTGATGTTTCTGGTCAGCTTTTACATGGGGCACAAGGTTGGCGCGGACTACTCAAAAACAGCGACGCTTTCGTTCACGGCCGCCAGCAACAATTTTGAGTTAGCGATCGCCGTAGCTGTGGCGGTCTTCGGCATTGGCTCCGGCGTAGCGTTCGCCGCCGTTATCGGCCCGCTGGTCGAAGTCCCGGTTTTGATTGGGTTGGTAAACGTGGCGTTGTGGTTTCAGCGCCGATATTTTCGCGTCAGCGCACCTTCGTTCGTGGTCGAACCTGTCCAGGCGTCTTCATGAAGCAGCAAGTACTTATCCTCTGCACCGGCAATTCTGCTCGAAGCCAGATGGCGGAAGGACTTTTGCGGCAGATGGCTGGGGATAACTTCGAAGTGTTCAGCGCCGGCGTTGCGCCAACACACATCCGATCGGAAGCCGTTGAAGCGATGGGTGAGATTGGGATCGACATTAGCGCTCACCGATCAAAATCTGTTGATGAATTTCTCGGGCAGGAATTCGATTACGTCATTACGGTTTGCGATAACGCGAATGAGCAATGTCCCACGTTTCCCGGGAAGACCAGGCGGTTGCATTGGAGCTTTGCAGATCCGGCCGCCGTTGAAGGTGATCACCACGTTCGACTGAACAGCTTTCGCAGCGTGAGAGACCAGATCGCTGAACAGCTAAGACTGTTCATATCTTCCTAAACGCGGTATTGACATACTTGACTCATCAAGTACCTAGCCCTTTCCGGTGCCAGCGGGAGCTGCGGAACAGCGGTAGGAGCTAAGCCCAAGGCGAGGCTCTGTGTTGAGTATCATGACATGGGTAACACTTTGATGGCCTAAAATCCGGGTATTGATAGCGCTCCGTTTAGCACATCGCCCTCTCGTTGGGTCTGCAAAGCCCTGGGGACAGCGTCCT
>DATLVM010000342.1:0-2864 GCA_035577445.1 Pyrinomonadaceae bacterium | reverse complement strand
GTTCGTTAACCCCGAGGCTCGCGGAGCCTCGCCTTGGGCTTAGTTCGGAACGCTGCTCACGCAGCTTCAACTCTAATTCGAGTGACCGCGACTAGCTCCGTCGATAGCTGACTCAAATATATCAATGCCGTTAAATCAGCTTCAGTCTCGCGTCGCTCCGGACTAATTTCAAAACCCTAGAGGCAACAAAATGATTCGCAAATCTCGTTTCGCTCTCCTAATTTTTGTAGCCCTACTAAGCACTTTCTCCGCAATTGGCACCGGGGCGCGGCATAACTTTCAAGCGGCGACGGCTTCGACCAACGCGCCGATCACAATTCCATTCGAACTCGTCACGCGGCACATCATGTTGAAGGTCCGGATTAATAATTCGCGGCCGCTGTCGTTTGTGTTCGACACGGGCGACAAAGTTTGCGTCGTCGACACTGAGGTCGCGAAAGAACTCGGCCTGAAGATGGAAGGACAGCTTCGCATTGGGGGCGCCGGCGCGGACACTTTGCCCGCGTCGTTTATCAAAGAGGCGACCTGGTCACTCGCGGGATTGGATGGATTCACGCAGCCGGTGGCGCTGACGATGCCGCTGGGACGGATGGCCGCGCGCTTTGGTCAGGACTTCGACGGGATCATCGGCAGTGACTTCATCAAGAATTTTGTGGTCGAGGTTGACTATCAAAATCGCGTGCTAAAGCTGCACGACAAAGACAAGTTCAATTATGCGGGACCTGGCGAAAGCATTCCAATTCAACTGAATTCGCAAGGCCATCCGATTCTCGAAGGTGAGGTCACGCCGCTGAATGGCGATGCTATCAAGGGAAAGTTCGTGCTGGATCTTGGCGCGGGCGGATCGCTCGCGCTGCTGAGTCCGGTGGTGACTCAGCACAATCTGCTCGGCAACGGCTTGAAGACGATCAAAGCGATTGGCGTGGGCGGCGCCGGCGGTCAAAGCACTGGCCAGATTGGCCGGGTGAAATCCTTGCAGGTCGGCAAGTTCGCAATCGCGAATCCGATCACGCTGTTCTCAGAGGACAAGGCCGGCGCCATGGCCAACCGCGCGCTGGTTGGCAACATCGGGCAAATGATCGCGAGTAAGTTCAAAGTGTATCTCGATTACGGCCACAGCCGGATCATACTTGAACCGACTCCCAAATTTGCCGATCCGATGGACCGCGCCACTTCGGGATTGGCGCTGACAACCGAAGGCAAGGATTACGCAACAGTTCGCGTAAGTGACGTTCTCGAAAACTCGCCCGCATCGGAAGCAGGCTTACAGAAAGACGACATCGTCTTGAGCATCGACGGCAAAACCGCATCCGAATTGAAAGTGACGGGGCTTGGAGAAATGTTCGAGCGTCCGGCGACTTACAAGCTGACCATTCGTCGCGGCGAGCAGACGTTGCAAGTGCCTTTGACGCCACGCAAGCTCATCTAGCACCAGAAAACGGCAGCTAGCATCAACTGATAGCGCCCTACTTTGCGTTTCTTTGCGCCTTAGCGTCTTTGCGAGAGACTCAATCGTACGAACAGGCTGGTTCACGGCAAGACGCAAAGTCGCAAAGAAACGCAAAGTGAAATCGGGAGACTACCCCTCAACTCGAACAGTAGTGCGATCCCTCCTGCTGGGGTATGATCGCTCCGCCGATGTGATGTTGATCGAGATTCGCCTGGCGATGGCGCTCGGCGGCAAAGCTTTCGTGACGATGACCGGCAACGTCGCGGCCGTGCAAGCAGCCGTCGACGCCGGCGCCAGCGTACTCGGCGGCAAAGGTCTGCTGGTGAATAAGATTGTCATACCGGCGCCGCGCATGGAACTGTTGAACGAGATCGTCTGAGCCTGCATGAGAAGACGAAGGGTTTGCCGTCAAAGTCGATGACTTGATGCAGCGCGGCTACGTCTATTACCTCACTGAATCAGCTTCTTTGTTCTGAAAGGTTCGCATCTGTGATAAGCTCCGCGCCACTAAAGGGGCATTTTGTTCTGGTTGCTGGCCGAAGAAAGATGCCACCGATTCGCCCCTCGGATAGTCACCATTTTCGACCACCTCGTCGCAACCCTTTCAGATTGAAAGGAGATTCCATGTCATTAACTAAACGATGTACGGCTGAGTTTCTCGGCACGTTCTGGCTGGTCCTCGGCGGATGCGGTAGCGCAGTCCTGGCGGCGGCATTTCCCCAAGTTGGGATCGGCTTGCTGGGAGTTTCGCTCGCTTTCGGTCTGACGGTTTTGACGATGGCGTTCGCAATCGGACACATCTCGGGCTGTCATCTGAATCCCGCGGTCACCGTAGGTTTGGTAACCGGAAAGAGGTTTCCAGTTTCTGAACTGATCCCTTACGTCGTCGCGCAGGTAATCGGCGGCATCGCGGGCGCCGGCGTGCTTTACATCATCGCCAGCGGCAAAGCAGGCTTCAGCCTCAGCAGCGGATTCGCGGCCAACGGTTACGGCGCTAACTCGCCGGGTGGTTATACGCTGACGGCCGCGTTGACTGCGGAGATCGTGCTCACCTTCATGTTTCTGATCGTGATTCTCGGATCGACAGACAAGCGCGCGCCGAAAGGCCTGGCGCCAATCGCGATTGGCTTGTGCTTGACGCTGATTCACTTAATCAGCATTCCGGTCACGAACACTTCGGTGAATCCGGCGCGCAGCACCAGCCAGGCAGTCTTTGTCGGTGGTTGGGCCATTAAGCAGTTGTGGCTGTTTTGGGTTGCGCCGATTGTCGGAGCCGCGATCGCAGGTGTCGCGTACGCGTGGCTGGGCGCTGGCGAACCAGAACCGACAACAACGACGGAACCGGCTACAGAGGTGAAAGTCGCGGCAGCGGTAGCTTAAACCTCGATAGCTTTTTCAAAAAGGATTGTTTGCC
>DATLVM010000341.1:0-4253 GCA_035577445.1 Pyrinomonadaceae bacterium | reverse complement strand
CGAAGGCGACATCGGCGTGCATTTTCCCGACAGCGACTCGCAATGGAAAGATGCGGACAGCATGCAGTTGCTCGCGCGCGTAGTTTGGTTGGCGCATGAGCGCGGTTTTGTTATCGGCAACGCTGATGCAACAGTGATGCTCGAGCGACCGAAACTGCGCGAACACATTGACACGATGCGCGACAATCTCGCTCGCGTCTTGAACGCTGACAAAGGCTGCGTGAGCGTGAAAGCCAAGACAGGCGAAGGTCTCGATGCGGTGGGGCGCGGCGAAGCTGTCAGGGCGCACGCCGTCGTGCTGCTCCAACAAATCTCCAGTATGTAACGCAAACTTTAGTTTGCGGCGCAATCTAAAGATTGCGTTACAAGATTTCCAGTTAGATGCGACCACAGGACATCATCCGTAAGAAGCGCGACCGCGGCGAACTCTCGCGCGAAGAGATCGAATTCTTCGTTCGCGGCATTACGAGCGGCGAAATTGCCGATTACCAGAGCACCGCTTTGTTGATGGCGATCTTTCTCAACGGTATGACTGACGCCGAAGCAGCCACGCTGACGAACGCGATGCTGCACTCGGGCGAGGTCCTGGATTTCTCGGACATTCCCAAACCAAAAGTCGATAAGCATTCGACCGGCGGCGTCGGTGATAAGACGTCGCTCCTGATTGCGCCGCTCGCCGCGGCCGCCGGCGTTTGCGTGCCCATGATTTCGGGGCGCGGTCTCGGTCACACGGGCGGGACACTCGACAAGCTCGAATCGATTCCCGGTTATCGGGTCGATCTTTCGCTCCCGGAGTTTCGCTCGGTTCTTGATCAATGCGGCTTCGCGATGAATGGACAGACCGCAGAGATCGCTCCCGCGGATCGAAAGCTCTATGCGTTGCGCGATGCGACATCGACAGTCGAAGCAATTCCTTTGATCGTCGCTTCGATCATTTCCAAGAAAGGCGCCGCCGGTTTGGGCGCGATGGTTATTGACGTCAAGACCGGCTCCGGCGCGTTCATGCGTGAAGAGAATCGGGCGAGGGAACTGGCGAAAGCCTTGGTGAAGACCGGCAACTCGCTTGGGGTGAAGTCGCAGGCCCTGATTACCGACATGAATCAGCCTTTGGGTCGCGCGGTCGGGAATTCAGTCGAGGTGCTGGAGTGCATCGAACTCTTGCGTGGCGAAGTCAACGAAGCAGCCAGGCCAGTGCTGGATCTTTCGATCGAACTCGCGGCGCGAATGATTGTCCTCGCGCATCTCGACGAAACGATTGGCGCGGCACGCGCGCGCATCAAGAAGGTCCACGAATCCGGCGCGGCTCTTGAGTCATTCCGTCGGAACGTTGAAGCGCAAGGCGGCGACCCGCGCGCCTGCGATCAATCGTCAAAGATTCTGCCGTTGACAGAGACTTCGTTTAAGGTAGAATCCCCGCGCTCTGGTTTTGTTGTCGCAGTTGACACGGGAGAAATCGGGCACGCAATTGCCGAGGCTGGCGGAGGCCGCGTTCGCATCGAAGATACAATCGATCCAACAGTTGGATTTGTTACTGAAGTGAAGATTGGCGACGAAGTTCGCGCCGGCCATCTGATTGGGACCGTCTATTGTGCGCGCCAGGACCGCGGCGAACGCGCGACCGCGCGCATCAAAGCTGCGTACACAATCGGCGATGAAGCGCCAACGTCCCTTGAGTTGATTAAGGAAGTAATCGAATGAATCTTTGGAGCGCGCCGGCTTGATTGATGGCTCGGAATTCTCCCTCTCCCTTTGGGAGAGGGCAGGGGTGAGGGCCTACGCGTCGCTAAACCCTCACCCTAACCCTCTCCCAAAGGGAGAGGGAATACAGGCATAACAGTGAAGTTCAACGTTCTTATCGCAATGATGCTCTTAAGCGCGCTGGTTCTCGCGAGCCAGGCGTGCAACCGCGCGGCGTACAGCGCTGATGATCCGAGCAAGATCCGCGTCGGCATTGTCTTTGACATTGGCGGCAAGGACGATCGTTCGTTCAATGCGGCCGCGTGGAACGGTGTGAAGTGCGCTGAGAGCGGCACTTTGCCGGACGGCAAGACCAACTGCGGCAAACCGGCGCTGAATGTGATCGTCCGCGACGTCGAACCCGGCAATCCCGTTTCGATCGAGCCGGCGATGCGCGCCTTTGCTGAGCGTGGTTACGATCTGGTGATCGGCGTGGGCTTTGCGCAAGGCCCAATCATGCAGGCGGTCGCCAAGGACTATCCCAATATTCACTTCGCGATCATCGACGGCGTGATTTTCGAGGACGACGGCAAGACTCCTAAATCAAATGTTGCGTCGCTCGTATTCAAGGAGCATGAAGGCTCATATCTCGTGGGCATGATCGCGGGCATGACGACCAAAACGAACGTCCTCGGCTTTATCGGCGGTATGGATATCGGACTGATTCATCGCTTTGAAGGCGGATATGAAGAAGGCGCGAAAGCCGCGAACCCGAAGGTGCAGGTGATTCAAAATTATGTTGGCGTGACTGACGCCGCTTGGAACAATCCGGGAAAGGGAAAAGAGATCGCGCTCGCGCAAATCGGGAAAGGCGCTGATGTGATCTTCACCGCCGCCGGAAATTCCGGGCTTGGCGCTTTCGACGCGGTTGAGCAAGCGGGCAAAGATTCATCTGGTCGTGCGACGCACTTCGTCATCGGCGTCGATTCAAATCAAAACATGGTCAAGCCCGGTTTCGTGCTCACGAGCATGGTCAAGCGCGTCGACAACGCGGTCTATGACATCGTTAAGGATGTCGTGAACCACAAGTTCCAGGGCGGCTTTCACGTGTTCGGCCTGGATAGCGACGGTGTTGGTTACGTGATGGATAACAACAATCAAAGCCTGGTTCCGGCGCCGGCAATACAGGCAGCGGAAGATGCGAAAAAGAAGATCGTGGCGGGACAGATTAAGGTCGTCGATCGCATGACGCAGTAAGGGTCGTCAGTGGTCAGTTGTCAGTAGTCAGTTGTTTTCTCGTCCTCTGGAGGAAATGGAATGGCGAAAACCAATTTTGAGAGTCTTCGTGTTTATCAGTTATCCGAAAAGCTTGCTGATCAGATTTGGTCGATCGTTTTGACTTGGAACGCTCTTGCGCGCGATACCGTTGGCAAACAATTGATACGGGCAGCAGACAGCATCGGAGCTAACATCGCAGAAGGAACCGGCCGCGGGACGTTCGTCGACAATCGACGTTTCGTGAGAATCGCTCGGGGTTCTTTGAACGAAACTCAGCACTGGCTGAGGCGTGCGTATAAGAGGCGCTTACTGAGCCCAAGGCAAATCTCAACAATTAAGCCGCTGATCGATGAACTTGCACCAAAGTTGAACGCCTACCTGAACTCCATAGGAAAGGTGCCGGTTCAATCAGCGAGCAACTGACAACGGACAACGGACGACTGACAAGTGATTGAGTTAAGAAACATCACGAAACGCTTCGGCGCAGTACTCGCGAATGATCGCGTGTCGATCAGGGTCACGCCCGGAACGATTCACGCGATCGTTGGCGAAAACGGCGCGGGGAAGTCGACGGCGATGCGCATCGCTTATGGCTTCTATACGGCGGACGGCGGCGACATTCTCATCAATGGCGAAGTGCGCGAGATTCGCACGCCGCACGACGCGATCGCTCAGGGCATCGGCATGGTTCATCAGCACTTCATGCTCGTCGAGCCGATGACCGTCGCTGAAAACATTGTCCTGGGCGCCGAACCCGGCAACGCCACTTCGCTTGATCTGAAAAAAGCCGCGGAAGAAATTCGGAAAGTCTCGGACGAGTTCAAACTCTCTGTCGATCCGAATGCGACGATTGAGACTCTATCAGTCGGTCAGCAGCAGCGAGTCGAATTACTCAAAGCACTCTATCGCCACGCGCAACTTTTGATTCTCGATGAGCCGACTGCGGTGCTGACACCACAGGAAGTTGAAGAGTTCTTTGCCATCCTGGGCCGCATGCGCGAACAGGGAAAGACCATCGTCATCATCACGCACAAACTGTCTGAGGTCCTCGCAATTTCTGACGACGTCACGGTGATGCGTGACGGCAAAGTCGTCGGCGAAGTGAAGACGAGTGAGACGAACGCGGCTGAGTTGGCGCGGTTGATGGTTGGGCGTGAAGTGCTCTTGCGGGTCGACAAGCCTGACGCGAACCCCGGCGAGGTCGTGGTTAGCGTTCGCGATTTGTCGATTGCGGGACGCGACGGATCGAAGCGGGTCGATCAAGTCTCGTTCGAGGTTCGCAAGGGTGAAATCGTCGG
>DATLVM010000340.1:0-5937 GCA_035577445.1 Pyrinomonadaceae bacterium | reverse complement strand
GGCTGAGTCACGGTGACCGCGTAACAACGTTGCCATCCGGATTTCACATGACGGCGGAAACCGATGAAGGTGTAAATGCGTTCGAAAACCCGCAGGCGAAAATCTATGGCGTCCAGTTTCATCCTGAAGTTGCGCACACGCCGCTCGGCTCACAGATTCTGCGAAATTTTCTGTTTGAAATCTGCAAGTGCCGCGGGGACTGGTCACCTGCCGCAGCAATTGACGAGCAGGTCGCGCGAATTCGTGAAACCGTCCACGAAAATGATCGCGTGATTTGCGGTATTTCAGGTGGTGTTGATTCGTCGGTCGCGGCCGCGCTCGTGCATCGCGCCATCGGCGATCGGCAAACCTGCCTGTTCATCAACAATGGCTTGCTGCGGGAAGGCGAGTACGAATCGACGCTCGCGCTGCTTCCTCAGAGCGTAGACCTGAACATCGTCGGTATTGATGCCAGTCAAAGGTTCCTAAGCGCTCTGAGCGGTGTCGTCGATCCTGAAAGAAAGCGAAAGATCATCGGCGCAACTTTCATCGACGTTTTTGACGAAGAGGCAAACAAGATCGGCGACGTGAAATTCCTGGTGCAGGGAACTCTCTACCCGGACGTCATCGAATCGGTTTCCGTCCGCGGCCCTTCGATGACTATCAAGAGTCATCACAATGTCGGCGGCCTGCCAGAGAAGATGAATCTCAAACTCATCGAGCCGCTGCGCGAACTCTTCAAAGATGAAGTTCGGATTATCGGACGTGAGCTCGGCGTTCCGGATGAGATTCTTAGCCGCCATCCTTTTCCCGGGCCAGGACTCGCCGTGCGAATCATCGGTGACATCACCGAAGAGCGTCTGCGGATTGTCCGCGCGGCTGATCGAATCTTTGATGAAGAGCTGCGTTGGGCTGAACTCTACAATTCTGTCTGGCAATCGTTGGCGGTGCTGCTTCCGGTTTCCACTGTCGGGGTGATGGGCGACGAGCGAACCTACGAGCGCGTCATCGCAATTCGTGCAGTCACCAGCGTCGACGGCATGACCGCGGACTGGGCGCGTCTGCCGCACGATCTGCTGGCGCGCGTATCATCGCGGATCGTTTCAGAGGTTAAAGGCGTAAACCGCGTCGTCTACGACATCAGCACCAAACCACCAAGTACGATCGAGTGGGAATAGCTGCGTTTGAGACTCAACCGGCTATGCCGTTAACAAGAAGTGCGTCATCCGCTGAAATAAAATCCCTTCAATATATTGTTTAGTTGATCCTTCAAGGCCACGTGATATAGTGTCGCACTGAACAGACACGAGATTCCCGCGCGCTGTTCCTTCAGGCAATTCATCATGCAGGACAAGGGCTTCGTTCATCTTCATTTACATACCGACTACAGCCTTCTCGACGGCGCAATTCAGATCAAACCCTTAGCCGAACGGCTTGAACAACTTGGAATGAACGCATCTGCCATGACTGATCATGGCAACATGTACGGCGCGATCTCTTTCTACAACACGATGAAGGCGAAAGGGATTAAGCCCATCATCGGGTGCGAGACCTATATCGCGGCGACAAATCGAGCCGATCGTTCAGCGCGAAATATTGGCGGCGAGAAAGCGAACTTTCATCTGATTCTGTTGGCGCAGAATTACGAAGGCTATCGCAATCTCTCGCGGCTAACGTCCAAAGCATTCACCGAGGGCTTCTATTACAAGCCGCGCATCGACAAAGAACTTCTCGCGCAACATAGCAAGGGATTGATTGCTCTTTCGTCGTGCATGTCAGGCGTGCCGTCGGCGCTGTTAGCGCAAGGTCGTTTTGATGACGCCGCGACGCAAGCCCACGAGTTTGAGGAAATCATGGGGAAGGGGAACTACTTCCTCGAAATTCAGGAACACGGCCTTGAGGCACAGGCGCGCATTCGCAAGCCGCTCATCGATCTCTCAAAGCACACCGGGATTCCGCTGGTAGCCACGAATGATGCGCATTACCTGATGCCGCAGGATGCGCGCGCGCACGACGTGCTGCTGTGCATCGGCTCGGGCAAGACGGTCAACGACGAGAATCGTCTGAAATACGGCACGCCGAATTTTTATGTGCGATCGCCGGAAGAGATGTGGCGAATCTTCGGGGATGAACTTCCGGAAGTTCTTCAGCGCACGGTCGAGATCGCTGAGCGCTGCGAGCTGAAGCTCCCGGAAGGAATCAACTACCTACCGAACTATCCCATTCCCGCATCGGATGCAGGTCTTTCGGCAAATGAATACTTCGAGAAGGTCGTTAGAAACGGTTATCAGACTCGCAAAGCCGAAGTCTGGGATCTTGCGGCCTCGCGCGGTGAACTGAAAAACAGCTTTTCGGATTACGAACAGCGCCTCTGGCATGAGATCGAAGTGATTAAGCGGATGGGCTATGCCGGCTACTTTCTGATCGTTTGGGACTTTGTGAAGTACGCGAAGGAGCATGGCATTCCGGTGGGCCCGGGCCGTGGCTCCTCAGCCGGATCGCTGGTGGCTTATTGCCTGCGCATCACCGATATCGATCCGCTCAAGTACAACCTCTTCTTCGAGCGTTTCCTTAACCCTGAACGAATCTCGATGCCGGACATCGACATCGACTTCTGCGTGCGCGGGCGAGCCGAGGTGATTAATCACGTCTCAAACCTATACGGGCGCGATTCCGTTTGCCAAATTGTGACTTTCGGTACCCTCGCGTCAAAGGCGGCGATTAAGGACGTAGGCCGTGCTCTCGACATGCCGTACGCCGAGGTCGACCGGATCTCTAAAATGATTCCGCCGCCTGTCCGCGGCCGCAACGTCAGCATCGAGCAGGCAATTGAACAAGTACCTGAACTGAAAAAATCGATGGAAACGAACGATCAGGTGCGCGATTTGATCGATCTGGCTCGCCGGCTCGAGGGCTGCGCCCGCCACGTTTCGGTCCATGCCGCCGGTGTGGTAATCACGCCAGAACCGTTACAGGAACTGATTCCCATCGCCGTTTCCGGCAAGGACGAAGTCACAACTCAGTATGAAATGACCGACCTTGAGAAGGTGGGCGTGCTGAAGATGGACTTCCTTGCGCTTAATACGCTTACGATTATTAGCGATTGCTTAAAGAGCATTAAGCATTCGCTTGGCGACGAGATCGACTGGGCAAAGATATCGCTTAACGACGAGAAGGCTATGCAACTGTTTGCTGAAGGTAAGACTGATGCGATCTTTCAGTTCGAATCTTCGGGAATGCAGGACATTTGCCGGAAGCTTAGGCCGAAGGGTATCGAAGACCTTTCGGCGCTTAACGCCCTCTATCGGCCGGGTCCCATCGACGGGGGAATGGTCGACGAGTTTATTCTTCGCTATCACGGCAAGAAGAGCGTCCGTTACATAGTGCCTGAGATGAAGGAGATCCTGGAGAACACGCAGGGGGTGATCGTTTACCAGGAGCAGGCCATGTTGCTCGCGCAGAAATTGGCCGGCTATTCGATGGCTGAGGCTGATAGCCTCCGCAAGGCCATGGGCAAAAAGAACCGTGAAGAGATGGCGCGGCAGGAGCAGAAGTTTATTCTGGGGGCGGTGGCGCGCGGCATTAAGCAAGAGAAGGCGCAGCAAATCTTCTCTCTAATGGCGCAATTTGCTGATTATGGATTCGTAAAGGCCCACAGTGTTGCTTATGCCTACCTCGCTTATCAAACGGCGTATCTGAAGGCGCATTATGCCGAACATTTCTACGCTGCCGTTCTCTCCAACGAAATTGACGACACGGCCAAAGTCTTCCGCTACACGAAAGAGATGCGGGGGCAGGGAATCGCGCTGTTGCCGCCGGATGTGAACGAAAGTGAAGTAGGATTCACGGCGTTGACGGGCGCCATTCGCTACGGGCTGGCCGCCATCAAGGGAATCGGCGTCGCCAGCGTCAACGCAATCACCAAAGCCCGAGCGGGCGGCCCGTTCAAATCCATATTCGATTTCACCGAACGCCTCGATGAAGGATCAATCAACAAGAGAGTTTTGGAAGGGCTGGTTTGCAGCGGGGCATTTGATTCAATCAAGCCCGAAGGCACAGCCACACCCGAATGGCGTTCCAGGTTGAACGCGGCTGGTGATTCTGCGCTGGCTCGGTCAGCGCGATCACGCCGCGCGAAAGCGCTTGGTCAAGATGATCTATTCGGCGGACAAGATCTGCCAGCGACCGATCCGATCGTAGAGTTGCCGGCGGCGGCGGCCTGGACCGCGTCAGAGATGCTCGCGGCGGAAAAGAAGGCGCTAGGCTTTTACATCACGGGACATCCGTTGGATGCGCACCAGGAAACGATCAGTCAGCTGGGCGCGGTCTCGTCCGCTGAAGTCGCCCAGCAGGAATCAGGTTCGCGCGCAACGGTAGCTGGTGTCGTGCGAGATCTTCAGTTGAAGACAACCAAGAAGGGAGATCGATTTGCGATCTTCCGGCTGGAGGATCAAGCTGGATCGATCAAGTGCGTGCTCTGGCCCGAGCCTTATCGCCGAAACAGTTCGCTCCTCACTGACGAGACTACGATTCTTGTAAATGGGCGTGCCGAGATTGACGAAGGCGGCGCTACATTGATGGGCGATCGCGTCACGGAGCTAACTCAGGCGGTTCAGCAGAAGGCTCGTGAACTCCTCATCCGACTCTCGATTTCAAATAGTGCGGAACAATTTGAAGCAGTGAAGAAGTTGCTCGAACAATCACCCGGCGACTGCGAGGTCTTTGTTGAAGTGCCTGCTGAGAACATGACGGTGCGTGTGCGAACTCATCCGTCGCTGAAAATCCAGGGCAGCGTCGAAATCGAGTCCGCTTTGCGCGCGCTCGGTTGCGAGGTAATCTGGCAGGGCTTTGGCGCGCCGGCTCGCGCTGCTGCAGCGACTACATCAAACTAACTGCACCTATCGTGGCTAAAGAGAAACAAAACGGCAATTCGCGGACGGCGTTTGAGAAAGTACAGCTCGCGCGCCATCCTGAGCGCCCTTATACGCTCGATTTCATAGAGCGGCTGTTCGAAGACTTCACTGAGATTCACGGCGACCGCCGTTTCGCGGATGATCCGGCAATCGTCAGCGGATTTGCGCGCTTTCATGGGATGCCGATTCTAATTGTCGGTCAGCAAAAGGGCCGCGACACGAAGCAACGTCAGTTTCGAAACTTTGGCATGCCCAAGCCGGAGGGTTATCGCAAAGCTATCCGCGCAATGCAGCTCGCCGAGAAGTTCTCTCGACCCATCTTCACTTTCATTGACACGCCCGGCGCGTACCCGGGCATCGACGCCGAGGAACGCGGCCAGGCCGAGGCAATCGCTTACAACTTGCGCGAGATGGCCAAGCTGACGGTTCCCATATTGGTGACCGTAATCGGTGAAGGTGGATCAGGCGGCGCGCTCGCCATCGGCGTCGGCGATCAAGTCCTGATGCTTGAGAACGCGATCTATTCAGTTATTTCTCCGGAAGGCTGTGCGGCGATCCTTTGGAAGGACTCGGCGCAGGCGCCGCGTGCTGCTGAAGAATTGCGCTTGACGGCGGATGACTTGAAGCGCGAGGGAATTGTCGATCGGGTAATCAAGGAACCTAAAGGCGGCGCCCAGAACTCACACGATGAAGCCGCTCGCTTGCTTGATGCAGCTTTGTGCGAGCGGCTGGCAGAATCTTCTACTCACAATGTCGAAGACCGATTGACTCGTCGCTATCAAAAACTTCGCCAACTCGGTAAGTGGGGAACGAGCGAAGTCAATAACGAATAAGCAATGGACAATTCCAGGAGATTAAGCGCTCTCCCTCTGGGAGAGGGTATTGACATACTTGACTCATCAGGTACCTAGCCTTTCCGGTGCAACCGGGAGCTGCGGAGCAGCGGACATAGTTAAGCCCAAGGCGAGGCTCTGCGAGCCTTGGGTGTGCTCCTTAAGTTATTTTAGAGCCGCGAAGCGGCGATAGAGAGTTAACGGGCGGGGTG
>DATLVM010000339.1:0-9357 GCA_035577445.1 Pyrinomonadaceae bacterium | reverse complement strand
GGAAAGAACATGTGATCGTGCATGCCGACGAGTCCGGGCAGCACCGTGTAGCCATTCAGATCGAGCACCTTGGTGCCTTCCTTAACCTTCACGTCTTTGCTTGGGTGAATCTCGGTGATCTTCCCATCGACGATCAGGATCGTCTGATCCTCTATCGGCGCAGCGCCGGTGCCGTCAACGATGCGGACATGTGTTAGCGCCACCACATTCGAGTCAACGCGGATGAATTGTTTGAGGTCGGATTGAGGCGCTTGAGCAAACGAAGACACCGCGAAACAAATAGATAGCAGCGAAGCAATGGTGATTCTCATTATTCTCTCCAAGAGTTTCGACTCAGATTCTGTTCTTCTCGATATCGGGCAACGGCCACAGGCTGAAGATCAGACAAATCACCCCGACCGCCAGTCCCACTCCCTTGATCGTCGCGACCCATCCGGATGAAATCGGAGCGGGATCGGCGATTCCCAGGCGATACCGGTGAAGCTGCTCAAAGAAACTGTAATAGGCCATGCCGCACATGAAGGCCCAAGCGGCGGCGAGAAAAGGCCGACCACTTCTCACGTCTTTACGCGTGAGCCAGAATCCAATCAGGAGGAAAGCGCCGAGAATGTAATCGTCGAACAGCACGGGCGGATTCTCTCGCCACGTGCTCCAGCGGCGAATAGTCTCAGCCAAAGGCGTCAGAACTCCAAGCACCAGGGCGAAGTAGCGACTAATTGATATCAGCATGGTTTTTCTGCCAGATTGGCCTCACGCAAGTAAAGAAACAGAGGCAGCGCACATGAGAGTCCGACGGTAAACAGAGCCACGCTGCAAATCCACGCGTGCTTGATCGCGAGGCGGCTAGCTTCACGGCCTGCATAAATCATGAAAACGACGGAAGATAACAGCAAGTCAGCGGCAAACAACGTTGAGATCGGCGTGCCGAACAGTTGCTTGAGAAATAGTCGCGCGTCGAAGCCGTAGGTTACTAAGAAACTGATCAGGAAGTAATAGGGAACAATAAAGCCAACGATCGCAAGCACGAGATACATACGTCTCCGCATAAGGATCCTCCTGACTCAGTCCAGCCTACGGCCGAACGTCTTCAAGTTTAGCTTGTAGGCGAGACTTCACTTCCGGCCATTCATCATCAGTGATGCTGAAGATGACTGAATCGCGCACGCGACCGCTCGGCAGAATCAGATGCTTGCGCAGGATCCCCTCCTGCTTTGCACCTAAGCGAAGGATGGCGGCGCGTGACTGTTCGTTGCGTACGTCGGTGATCAACTCGACGCGGACGAGTTTCCACGTTTCGAAGGCATGAGTTAGCAGCAGCAGCTTTGCTTCCGTGTTCACCGGCGTGCGTTGAGCACTCTTGGCCAGCCAGGTGTAGCCGATCGCAGCTTTACGATCATTGGCAAAGATTTCGTAGAAGCGAGTCGTGCCGACGATCTCACCCGCGCTCGGCGCCGAAGCAGGCGAGACGCCTGCGTATCTAATCACAAACGGCAGTTGATTTCCCTGCGCCAAACCATCCAGCGCGTACCGAAGGTAATCCTCCATCCTCTCGGCGCACGGAATAATCGTGACGTCGGTGTTCCAAAGCTCGCCATCGGCGGCCGCGGCGATCAGCGGCCGCTCGTGATCGAGAGTCATCGGCTCCAGGCTGATGAAGCGACCTTTCAAAGTAACGGGCGAAATATCCATGGTTCGCGTCAATCAAGAGGAAATGAATCGAGAGCTTACACAGCCCGCGCGACCGTGGCAAAGGCTTAGTCGGGGCTTGCGATCGAGTCGGACCCATAAGCATTGTTCGATCACGCCATCACCCAATCGAATGAAACCTGCGCTCATCACTTGGCCCGCGTGCGTACCGACCGCAATCCCGGACTGTGGTTAGCGTCATGCGCCGGCGTGGCGACGGCCATTATTTCAATCGCAAGCACCGAATACGATCACGTTCAGTTAGTCGAAGTAGCATTCGGACAAATCGGAGCTGATCGTTATGAAAAACCAAAAGCACTCATGGCAGCCGCGACGCATCATCGTCGTGCTTCTGGCCATCGCAATCGTCTCAGTCATCGCCTTAAGCAGGTTCCCGTCAACGAATCTGGCGCAAAACCAGAGTGATGATCCCCAAGCCAAGGAGGCCAATGTTGACAAGACACTCTCGCCTTACTTCTTTGTGCAGGGCGATCCGTCTGTGGATCAACTGCCGTTGAAGGACACGCACGTAGACATCGCCGTGTCGGGAGTCATCGCCGACGTCAAAGTCGTGCAAACCTATAGCAACGAAGGCTCGCGGCCGATCAACGCGACGTATGTTTTCCCGGCATCGACGCGCGCGGCGGTTTACGGCATGCGCATGCGCATCGGCGACAACATCATCGTCGCGAAGATCAAGGAGCGCGAAAAAGCGAAGCAGGAATTCGAAACCGCCAAGAAGGAAGGAAAGAGCGCCTCGCTACTCGAGCAGGAGCGTCCGAACGTCTTCTCGATGAATCTGGCGAACCTGATGCCGCGCGATCAAGTCGAGATTGAGTTGCGCTACACAGAACTGCTCGTGCCGACTGACGGTGTTTATGAAATGGTGTATCCAACGGTAGTTGGGCCTCGTTACTTTTCGCAGAAGGAATCGTCGGCGCCAGCGAAGGATCAATTCGTCAAGAGTCCTTACACGCATCAGGGCCAGAAGCCGGCGAGTGAATTGCATATCGCGGCGCGCATCGCCGCCGGTGTCCCAATTCAGGAGTTGGCGTGCACGTCGCATCAGATTGTGCCGCAGTGGCTCAGTTCGGGAGTTGCGCAGGTCAGTCTCGACGACAGCGATCCTTTCCAGGGTAACAAGGACTTTGTGCTGCGCTATCGCCTGGCGAGCAATCAGATCACGTCCGGTCTGCTGTTGTATCAAGGGCAGGCCGAAAATTTCTTTCTCTACATGGCGCAGCCGCCGCAGCGCACTTCAGACGATGAGATTCCGCCACGCGAATACATCTTTGTCGTAGACGTTTCGGGATCGATGAATGGCTTTCCGCTGGATACATCAAAACAGTTATTGCGCGATTTGATTGGGCGGTTGCGACCAACCGATCTCTTCAATGTGGTTCTGTTTGCCGGAGACTCGGCGGTGCTGTCGCCTGAGTCGCTGGAGGCAAATCCGGAAAACATCAAACGAGCGATTGGTCTGATCGAACAGCAGCGCGGCAGTGGCGGCACGGAACTGTTGAGCGCGGTGAAGCAAGCGATGAGCATTCCGCGCGAGCCGAACTTTTCGCGCAGCGTCGTGCTGGTGACCGATGGCTACATCGATGGCGAGCACGGTGTCTTTCAATACATCAGAGAGAACCTGAATCACAGCAACGTGTTTGCTTTCGGCATCGGCACTTCCGTGAACCGCTACTTGATTGAGGGTGTGGCGAAAGCGGGAATGGGCGAACCTTTCATCGTTACGGATCCGAGCGAAGCGCAGGGCGTAGCAAACAAGTTCCGCGAATACATTCAGACGCCGTTGCTGACTGATGTGCAAGTCAAGGCTGTTGGCTTCGATACTTATGATGTGAGTCCGGTGCAGCAGCCGGACCTGCTCGCGCAACGGCCAATCATTGTGTTCGGAAAATGGCGCGGACCGATTACCGGGATGATCGAGTTGCACGGCAAGTCGGCCCGTGGAGATTACGCGAGTAGCTTCGACGTTTCGCAGGTGCAGCCGGAGGAGGGCAATCGCGCGCTGCGTTATCTGTGGGCGCGATCGCGAATTGCTGAGTTGTCCGATTATGGATTTGGTGAGCCTTCAGACGACGCGGTGAAAGAGATTACTTCGCTGGGTTTGAAATACTCGCTGCTGACTCAATACACATCATTCGTTGCGGTGCTGGAAAAAGTTAGGAACACAAACGGAGCCGAAGATGTTCAGCAGCCGCTGCCGCTGCCCGTGGGCGTGAACGATCTGGCGGTGGGAAGCGAGCCTGATTTGATTTGGCTGGCTGTGTTGGGCGTCCTGCTCGGACTCTTAGCGATCGGTTACAGCCGCTGGCGTTCTCATTCACACGTGGCTTCAGCCAGCTGATTTGAGAGGTGGTCACGAAGGAGCGCGCGGAGCGCGCGAAAGCATAAAGCCCGGGGCGAGAGCCCCGGGACTATATGCAAAAAAGTGACAGAGCCCGCGGAGCCGGCGACAGCATGAGTTACAGAACCGCGAGCGGTAGCGAGCGGATCAAGGGTCGACGTTGCCAAGAATGTCTTCTGTCATGTGCAGCGCAGTCTGCGAACCGCTTTAACCCGCTTGCTACCGCTCGCGGTTCTGTACCGCTATCGCCTGCTTCGCCGGCTCTCCCACCGCTCTTTGGCTTCAATCCTGGGGCTGACGCCCCAGGCTTTACGCTGGCACCCGCTTCGCGGGCTGAGAGAACGACAATGATTCCAAGAATCTCTACAAGGCAGATCGCCCAGTTAGTCGTTGTGCTCACCTGCGCCTGGAGCATGAAGTGGTTCTACTCGACGGCGACTGTCGATCACTTGCGCTGGATGTTGTGGCCGACGACGAAGCTGGTTGAGTTGGTAACCCGTGCGCAATTCGCATTTGAATCGCGTGCGGGTTACATGAACAACGAGCACACGTTTCTGATTGCCGCATCATGCGCCGGAGTGAATTTCCTGATCACTGCGTTCGTCATGTTGGGATTAAGAAAGCTGTGGGAAGATCGAAATGAAAAGACCCCTTGGCGGTTCGTTCCAATCGCCGCAGTGCTCGCCTTTGTCGCGACCATCGTCACGAATACGGTGCGAATCTCGCTCGCGCTGCAAATGATCAAATCGCAGAGATCGAACGGCTGGCTGAATGCGGAAGAAGCTCACCGCCTGGAAGGAATCCTGGTCTACTTTGGATTCCTTCTCCTGTTGTTCGTCGCAGTCGAAGAATTTGGCAGAAGACACCGGCGAGTGTCGAGTTCGAGGCGTTCGAGGGCATGGCGGCGTCTCACGTTTCCGCTCGCAATCTATTATGCGATGACTTTGGGAATCCCGTTCGCGAATGGCGCGTTCAAAGCGCGAGAGTTCTGGGAACATTCAGCGTTTGTATTGCTCATCCCGCTGGTTTTGATTGCGCCAGTCATTCTGTTTCGGCTGGCGTTAAAGAAACCGCTTCGGTACGCACGCCTCTGGCGTGCCAGCACGCGGGACGCGTGCGTACCAACTTCACTGCGACCACGGCGCGGGCTTGCGGACCCAACGATGCTCTCGCAGGATTTCGACTAACTCTTTCGATAAAGCTCCAGCGTCGCTGGCCTCGACGTTTGATTCGACGTGAGATTGCTTACGCATGCCGGGAATGATCGTGCTCACTCGAGGATCGCTGAGGATAAAGCGTAGCGCGAGCTCCGGCATGGTGAAGTTCGTTGAGTGTGACTGATTCCAGTCGCGAAGAGTTTCCTTCAACTTCTCAGCCCGGTCGACACTGGCGTTCAGGTTCTCTTCGACGAAATAAATGTTGCGCCAGTCACCTTCGGGCCAGCGGCTCTCTTTCGTCAGTGTTCCGGTCAACGTTCCTTCGTCGAACGGCACACGCGCGATGACCGCGACGTTCATCTCTGCGCACGCCGGGAACAATTCATCTTCAGGATTCTGATCGAAGATGTTGTAGATGACCTGAACGGAATCGATCTGCCCCGTCTTCACCGCCCGCACGCCGTTCCACGGTTCCCAGCGATTCAGACTGATGCCGATCGCATTGATGAGTTTCTGACTGCGCAGATCATCAACCTTGTAGAACCAGCGATCGTCGCGCAGCCACTCATCATTCCAAGTGTGAAATTGAATTAAATCGAAGCTTTGCAAGTCGGCGTTGCGCAAACTGCGGTGCACGTACTCTTCGACATGATCGGGCGGATATGATTCTTTGAGAGTCGAATCAGCAGGCGCCGGCCATTTCATACTCATCGGCGGAATCTTCGTAGCGGTATAGAGCCGCTTACCCGGATTCGCGCGGACAGTCTGGCCGAGCAAACCTTCGCTGTGACCTTCGCCGTACGCGTACGCCGTATCGAAGAAGTTGCAGCCGTGATCGATGGAGAGCTGAAGAGATTGAAGCGACTGTTGGTCGTCAGAGTTCGACCAACTGCCCATGCCCCACATGCCATAGCCGATTTCGCTGACTTCCCAACCTGTGCGTCCGAATTGTCTGTATCTCATTGGCTTTACGAGTCAGAACCGCGAGCGGTAGCGACCGGATCAATAGTATTCTTACACGCAACTTGATCCCGTCGCTACCGCTCAGGGTTCTGACAGCGGTCTTGCTCGATTACCTTAAGCCGCCGTGTTGCTCTTCGTGCGCCACGCCGCGAGAACTTCGGCTTCGCGTTGTGCGGTGATGCCCGCGCGCATACGTGACTGTCGCGCCGGCGGTTGCTTTCTAAACCATTCCAGCGTGGCCCGGGTCGTATCAGCTATCGAACGAAATGTCAGTCCATGACTGACTGCTTTGTTGATGTTCATTGTCGAATAGCCGATCTCCTGGCCTTTGGTTGACGTCCAGATCGGAATCGAATCGATGATCTTTTGGTCCTCGAGGAATTTGTCATCGACCCAGGTAAACCGCGCGTCCGAGCCGGTAGTCTCTTTCATCACGTTGAGCATCTTGCCCATTCCCAGTCGCGATTTCGGACCGACAGCATTGAACGGACCGGTGACGCCTTGCTCGACCATGCGAATCGTCCATTCGGCCAGGTCGCGCGCATCGATGATCTGAATTGGATCGTTGGCGGTTCCCGGCGCCAGCACTTCACCGCCACGTTCGACGCGCACCGGCCAGTAAGTAAATCGGTCTGATTCATCGCCCGGGCCAACGATGTAGCCCGGTCGAACGATCAGAGTTTTCCCCGGGAACCATTTCTCGGCTTCTGCTTCGGACAACGCTTTCAAAGGCCCATAGAGTCCGCCAATATTTGCTCTCAATGTCGCCTGGGTTTCTTTCATCGCGTCCGGGCCCGCGTATTTCGCGAGCGGCGCATTCTCGTCCATGCCTTGCTTGCTGGTGTCCGAGTAAACTGAGATCGTGGAAATGAAAGTGTAATGACCGACATTGCCCTTCAGAATCTGGGCTGCGTCGTGCACCCAAACGGGCAGAGATGTCGGATTATCGATGCAAACATCCCAAGTGCGTCCTTTCAGCGCCTCGAGTTTACCGTTGCGATCGCCGATCAACTGCTCGACTTCCTTTGGCAGTTCACCGGGATGCGTGCGGCCGCGATTGAACACTGTGACCTGATGACCGCGACTCAGCGCGTAGTGAACCTGCTGTGGGCCGGTGAAACCCGTCCCGCCGAGAATCAGCATGCGAAGCGGTTTCGCCGGCGCGCTCGATTTCCCTAAGGCGGATACGCCGGGAAGTAAGCCCAGCGCGGCGCTACCGCTGACCAGTGCGGACAGCTTTAAGAAATCTCTTCTGGTTGACATGGCTGTTTGTCCTCTTCGATTCATGGAGTAGATGATTCACCGGGTACTTCAACATTTGATTCCGATTGTACGCACGGAAGTGACCAGAGGTTTATCGTTTGGGCAAAACAAAAGTTTGGGCTATACGATCAATCGTAGGTTGATCCAAAGCATTGAAGATTGCGTTCATGCGAAGTCCCGATGAGTCAGCGTTCCTTTCCGCGACTATCAAAGTGAATCCTGAAACGCGGATTCGAGTTCCGCAGTTGCTTTCTCAACGACTCGCTTTGCCTCATCCAACGCCTTAGTTGCTTTGGTTAACTCGACGCCGACGCTTCGCGTTCGCATGTTTGCATCGGTGAATGCTGCAATCGCTTCTTTGAATCGCTGCTCCGCTTCGCGCTTCTGCTTCTCGGCTTCCTTCGCTGTCGCCTCAGCTTTCTTCCGCGCCGTTTCGAGACTCTTTACCGCAGCCTGCGCCGTGGTCAGCGCTTTTCTGGCTTCCTTCAGAGAAACTTTGGCGGCGTTGATCCGCGCCTGCCGCTCTTCACGACGACTCGCCTCGGCCGTCTTTTTAGGCTTCTCGTCAGTCTTGCCAGATGAGGCGACTGATTTTTTTTCGGGACTGACGCGCGGCATTTTTGCCGCTTGCGTTTTTGTGGCGGCGCTCGGAACGAACGAAGCAAATGAATCGAAGCCGGGCGGATCGATGTCATGCGTCAATCGTCCCGGAGTTGGTCCGTCGGTTTGTGATGCGTAGGCGGACAGCGCTTCGAGCGTCGTCGAAACACGTCGTAGCGTATCCAGGGACGGATTATTACCGGCGTCGCGTAAAACTTCACTTGCTAAATCCGACAGGCGCGACAGTGCTTCGCGCCGCGCGTCGAGAGCTTCGCGCATGTTCACCATCTTGCTTGAGGTTTGCGCCTTGCGAAATCGCTGGCCTGTCGCGATTAGCTCATCGAATTCCTCGCGATGCCGCCAGTAGAGTTGATTCACAGCCCACGCAGAGACTGATGGCTTGGCTAGCGCCTTTATCCCTTCCGCCTCAACCGCGAAACCGTTCTTCTTTAAACGAGCGGCCAGCGCCTGGCGCGCGGCGATGAAATCCGTCAAAGGCGCCTTGAACAACTCATCAATGTCATCGTCGAGTTTTGCCATTGAGTTCTCGTTCCAGCGGCTGGGCCACAAGTAACCGACGTGATGCGGACAGCGGAGTATATCGCGACGTTCCAGGTTTCCAAACGGTTGGTTATTGGGACGAGTGAGGTTTGTGTAGCCGCCGATCCGGATCTCGTAGTCGCGATCTAATCCTCTGGGCCGTCCTTGCGAATGTTTCCGGTTCGGTTCGATCCTTAAACTAAATCTGATACTCTAGGCCGTCGCACTAATCTTTTCGCGACGCGCAACATGCGAGCTGGCCGACAAGCAATTGCATTCTGTGTGTTCTCGCTCGTCCTCGGACTGGCGCTTCAGGCTCGCGCCCAATCATCCGATCAGAATCTTCCCAGCCCGATCCTTTCTAAGGAAATCAGCGGAAGAATCAACGCGCTGGACCTGGGCGATCCGCGCTTGACGCGGCACTACTACGCCTTCAGCGCAAATCCTGGCGACTTGCTAATCACGGTCGAAGGTCACAACCTCAACGGGGATGTCGATGTCTTCACTGCGATCACGCTGCGGCCGCTGATGAAGACGACGATGATTGCGACGTCGCAATCCAGCGAGATCACCAAGGGGATTTATCTGCGCGCGCATCAGATTTTGATTTTGCGAGTTGAAGCACGCACGCCGAACGACGATCCCGGCACTTATCACATTCGCTTCGGTGGCACGTTCGAACCTTTCAGCGGCGGCATCCCAGTGGCTGAGAACGCGGCGCCGACTGAACCAGCGGAAGACAAGGGCGACGCAAATCGATTGTCTTCGGTGGGCGCGACGATTCCG
>DATLVM010000338.1:0-2069 GCA_035577445.1 Pyrinomonadaceae bacterium | reverse complement strand
TCCGATCTTTCAGCTACGCGGTTGTAGATCGGCAAGGCGCCAAAGAGCGTCAGCAATACCAGGATGAGGGTTGCAACCGGTGAAACCGCACCGGCGGCGAGAAAAGCAATGCCGGGTTGGTAACCGAGAGTTGAGAAATAGTCGACGCCCGTCAGGCACATGACCTGCCACCAGGAGTGTTGCCTGTGTGGTGTCGCGTGAGTGGCGTCTTTTTGTGCAGAACCTCTAAATAACCAGAGCTTGAAACGTCGTCCGGCAGCTCTTCTGGTCACCCGATTAAGCATCTATTTGCAGTTCGAGCCTTACTCGGCGCGCACAGAATTAAAAACTGAAGTCCTTCTAGCCATAGATACCGCATTTGGTCCATACAAAAAAAGCGGGCGGGGGCCTCCCACAGCCCCCACCCTAAGGCCACGTGTCCTCACCCCACGCGACCACTTCGTCCACCGGGGAGGCGGACGCAGGGTGATTATGCATAACTCAGGTTGTGGATGCAACCGAAACGAACATCTTTTTACAAAAAAATTCCGAGAACTTTAATCATTTTTTGTGATGAGAACCATCATCGATGCGGCAGGATCGATTCAATCGCATGCAACAAGACGAACACGACATCTTCTCCGCCAACTCCGTCTGAAACCTTAAGTGCCACGTAATCATTCGTTACATCATTGATTAAACCTTCATAGACACCACCAGAAACTGTCTTCAAATCGACGGCCTGACCACGGTAACGAATTAAAAGATTCTCGATGTGTTGATAGTTCATTGGCTGCTCCCTGTTTATTGGATACGGAATTTGCGGTCCCATGACACGAAGTAAAATCGATAACCGTCCGGATCCTGTAAGCTTACAAATCGGCCACCCCAACCTTCGTCCCGAGGTGCGGTAACGTACACATCGCGAGTACGCACACTTTCATAAAAGGCATCGACGTCGTCTACCCCCAAAACAAAATGCACTCCTCTGCCTCGTTTAAGCATCGTCTCGAGTTGCTGCACCAGCGTAATGCGCAGCGAGCCTGATCTAAGTGAAGCGATCGGAGGTTCGGCGCTCGGTTCATGCGAATCGATCTGAAAGGCGAGAACATCCGAGTAGAACGCGACCGACTCTGCCAAACTGTTCACTTCCAGAAACAACAGATCGAGACCACTAATCATGACCATAGGTCGCTAGATTGACGTCAGTATCAAATAGAAGGCGACTCCGCCGCAGGCAACTACGAACCAAAAAGCGATCTCCTGGGCTAGGCGAAAGCGTTTCGCAGGATTCGTCGCGGCGAGCGAGTTGCGCGCATTGGTCATCGCCGAGTGTGCGATCACTACGCCGAAGAGTATTACTCCGGTTGCCAGAATCGAAAGAGGCCAGAGAAACCACAGGCCATTAAAGCGAACCAGGAAAAGCAGCATCGAGCCAAGAAGGAGACAGAGCAGCGCGCTCAGTAGCTGACCCGACGCGCCAACCTCGCGCGCGGCTGGCGTCGCAACTATTCCGGCATTCCGCGAAATCGGCCGCTGACGTTCATTGTCGTACGCGCGACGTCGTTCTGCGCTGCGCAACACATGATAGGCCTCGTTCAGCGCCTTCATGTCTTCTTCGGCGCCGCCGCGATCGGGATGGCGTTTGTGTGCTTGACGCTTATACAGACGTTCGATGTCGCGCGCGGACGCATCTTCACGCGCACCGAGGATTCCGTAGTAATCGGGGTTTGAATTCACGAGGTTCAGGCATTTTAGGATTACCGATCCTTGATTACAATTAGATTCGCTGCTCTAGGAATCCGCGAAAGTTGCTGCTAACTTTGTCGCATGGCACAGTTCGCTCCCGGTGACGATTTGATCTTTCAGCTTGAGAGCGGCTTTGGGTTGCTGCGCGTCATCGCGATTGACGAAGACGCGGACAAAACGACGTGGCACTTGATGGCTTATGAAGAACTGTTTCCGGACGTAGAAACCGCCGAGCGAGCGCTGGCGAATCCGGAATCGCTTCATATCAGGAAGCCGCACATGGCTCTGACCGATCGCGCCTTCGAACGCACGCCAGCCGCGCGACTTGGTAACCGACCGGT
>DATLVM010000337.1:0-11619 GCA_035577445.1 Pyrinomonadaceae bacterium | reverse complement strand
ATCTGAAAGTGCAAGCGGCGATGTTAGCTGGATAGTCAAAAAAATATGAAGAGGCGACTTAATTTAGTCATGGTTGTTGTCGCGGTCCTCTTGGCGGGTTCGTTCGCCGAAGCGGCTGCGCAGACCAAACTCACCTGGCTGGGTCATGCAGCCTTTTCGATCACGACTCCTAAAGGAAAAGTTTTGCTGATCGATCCTTGGCTGCATAATCCTGCGAACCCGGACGTGAAAGCCGGCAAGGATCCGCTGGCATCGATATCCAAAGTCGATTACATCCTCCTGACTCACGGTCATCGCGATCACGTCGGCGACGCGGTTGAGATTGCGAAGAAGACTGGTGCGGCATTGATCGCTAATCCCGAACTCGCGGGCAACCTCGTGAAGCTTGTCGATTTTCCCGTGAAGCAAGCCGGCGATTACATCATGCAGGCCGGCGGCGAAATCCAAATTGCTGACGGTGAAGTGACCGTCGCGATGACTGAGGCTGTCCATTCGAGCAGCGTCTTCAATCCGAAGGCCGGACCTAATGAACCGGAGCGCGCTTATGGCGGCAGTCCCGCCGGCTTCGTCATCATGATCAAGAATGGCCCGACGATTTATCACTCAGGCGACACTGCGTATTTCAAGGACATGGAAGTCATCGGCGACACCTATTCGATCGACGTCGCCTTAATCAACATCAGCCAGATGGGCGCAAAGATGTCGGCGCGCGCCGCGCAGTCCCTGCGGGGCAGGACAGTTGTTCCGATGCACTTTGCGACTTTCGAAGGTCTGCTGCCGACCGCCGATAGTTTTGCCGCCGAGGTGAAGAGGCTGAGGATTGGTTTCTATGAAATGAAACCGGGCGAAACGGTTTCTTTCGAGGGCAAGGAGATGATGATGAAGAAGCGATGATTAGGATGCAACTTGTGCTGAGAAACGACGCGGCTCTGCCGTCCGATGTGCGGAAGCGCTCTGCGCTTCCGTCCTCTCATCGCTAAACCAATCCGGGCTGCGCCCGCGGCAAACTGGGCGTAGCCCGAAATCCGCACACCGCACTTCCGGAAGGCCAAAGGCCTTCCGCACATCAGACGGCATAGCCGAAAGACACTGGCCAAGGGAAACGCCGATGGTAAGCGACACTCAACTAGAAACGCCCTCAGACGAACAAACATTGACGCGCCTGAATCAGGAATACGTCGATGCGTTCATGAACGCTGACGTCGAATGGTATCGCGAGCATCTCGCCGACGAATTCGTCGTAATCGAGTCAGACGGATCGCTCCTTAATAAAGAGCAGTTCCTGCGCAACACCGTCAAAGGCCCCGATGTCGCCGACTACAAACTGCACGAGGTGGATATTCGGATCTACGGTAGCGCGGCGCTGGTGCGCGCGACTGGCGTGTGGACGCGCAGGAATGGATCGATGGGCATGAGCCGCTACACCGATGTGTATGTGCGGCAGAACGACGGCTGGAAGACTGTATCAGCCCAAATTACGCGAACTTCGAGGATGGGACCACGCGGTCGTTACAAGCGCGCGAAGTGATGCGTGTCAGAAGCCCGACCATGAGGGAGGGCTACTTGCTACGTCGAGCCTCTTTGCATTACTCGAGATTGATCATGAAAACATTTCGACAATTTGCCGCTTGTCTGTGCTGCTGCCTCATTCTTTGCTGCTCATCAACGCACTCCTTCGCTCAACAGAAACCTTCACCACCACGCGATGGCTCGCATGATTTCGATTTCGAGATCGGCAAGTGGAAGACTCATCTCCGCCGTCTCGTGCATCCCTTAACCGGCTCGACGACCTGGGTTGAATACGACGGCACCACCGTCGTCAGCAAAGTGTGGAACGGCAAAGCGAATCTCGTCGAACTCGACGTGGCGGGACCGGCTGGGCACATCGAAGCGCTTAGCCTGCGCCTCTACAATCCCGATTCGCATCAATGGAGTCTCAACTTTGCGAATGGCGCCGGCGGAGCGATGGGAGTGCCTACGATTGGCGAATTCAAGAATGGTCGCGGGGAATTTTATGATCAGGAAACGCTTAACGGTCGCGCGATCCTGGTGCGGTTCCTCATCTCCGACATAACCGCCAACTCGTGTCACTTCGAACAAGCTTTCTCAGACGACGGTGGCAAGACGTGGGAAGTAAATTGGATCGCGACGGATACCAGGGTAAAGGGCTGAGGCCGTCTTCGGCTGATGAAAAACGGAATTGCCACAGAGACACGGAGACTAAATCCTTCCTCATCTCTGTGCCTTGTTAAGTTAGACGTTAGTCAGCGGCAACTGGCGATAGCGCTTTCCCGTTAATCTGGCCAGCGCATTAACAACTGCCGGCGAGATCACTGGAACCGGAGGTTCGCCGCAACCCGTCGGTGCTTCAGTGCTGGGAACGATGTGTACGTCCACGCTGACCGGCGCATCGATGATGTAAGGCGGCGTGTAGCCATCAAAATTTCTCTGTTGCACACGGCCATCCTTGAAAGTAATTGCGCCGCCGGCCATCAATTGAGTCAGGCCGAAGCCAAGACCTCCCTGAAATTGACTTTCGATAGTTAGCGGATTTACCGCGAGCCCGCAATTCACCGCCACGGTAGCGCGATGAATTTTCGGCCGCTTGTTTTCGATCGAAACGTCAACGGCGCACGCGACTGCGGTGCCAAAACACTCGTGAATAGCGATGCCGGCTGCATGACCTTTGGGCAGAGAGTTTCTCCATCCGCTCTCTCGATCCAAAAGATCCAAAACTGAGCGCAGCTTCGTCGCGTCGGGTTTCAAGAGCTTCCGCCGATAGGCAATCGGATCCATTTTCGCTCGCGTCGCCAACTCATCAATCAGAGTTTCCATCACGAAAGCGTTGTGCGTATGTCCGACTGAGCGCCACCAAAGCACAGGCACGTTCACAGTCGGGTTGTGCGCTGTGACGAGAAAGTTCGCGATGTTGTAGCTGGTGTCCGACGCCCCTTCGACGGTGGTTTGGTCGACGCCGTTCTTAATCATCATTGCGGCGAACGGTGTCCCTGCGACCAGTGATTGTCCGACGACTACATGCCGCCAGGCTGACGGCATGCCATCCGCGCCGATGCCAATCTCGACGCGATGCGCGTGCATCGGACGATAGTAACCACCACGTACATCATCCTCACGCGTCCAGACCAATTTTATTGGTGTTCCCTTTAGACGTTTGGCAATCGCCGCAGCTTCGCGCGGCACGTGTGAATCGATTACGGCCCGCCGGCCGAAACCGCCGCCCGCGTACTCGGTATGGAAAGTCACTTGATCAGGTTTAAGCCCGAGCACTTCGGCAACCGCCATCTGGTCCATAGTCTGAAATTGAGAGGGCACCCAGGCCTCGCCTTTATTACCTTCAAATCGGACCGTCGCATTCAAAGGCTCCATTGGACTGTGGGCCAGGAAGGGGAATTCATATTCAGCTACGAGGCGCCGCGCCGGCGGAATCCGATTCATCGCTTTATCATCACCACGCGTGACGGCTAGGTTACCCGGAGTTCGCGCCATTTCTTTGTATCGAGCCCACAACTGTTCGCTGTCCGGATGTTCCACCGTGGAAACGTCCCAATCGATTTTCAAAAGATCGCGCGCCTGCTTGGCAGTCCAGAACCTGTCGGCTACCACGGCCACGCCGCTGCCTTTGACGAGCGGCAGCTCGAAAATGTCTCTTACTCCGGACAGCTGGCGAGCTTCCTTGTCGTCGATCGTCTTGACGCGACCGCCGAAGACCGGCGGATGCGCCACCACGGCGATCTTCATCCCAGGCAGATCCAAATCCAGACCAAACTTTTGCGAGCCGTCACACTTCGCCGCGGTGTCCAGGCGCGGCACACGTTTGCCGATTAGCCGAAACTCAGACGCATTCTTGAGCCGAACTTTTTCCGGCACTGGCTGACGCGCTGCGCGATCGGCGAGTTCGGCGTAACGAGCGGATTTGTTTCCCGGTCCGTACACCACGCTGTTCTCAGTCCGGCACTGATCGGGCGAGACTTTCCAACGTTCTGCGGCGACCGCAACCAACATTGCGCGCGTCTTCGCGCCCAGCTCGCGGTACTGTTGAAAAGAATGTGCGATCGAGCCAGAGCCGCCGACCATCTGGATGCCGAAAACCGGATCCTTGTAGACATCGGCGGCCGGCGCGAGTTCCGGCACCACCTGCGACCAGTCCGCGTCCATCTCGTCAGCCAAAACCATCGGCAGAGACGTCTGTACACCCTGGCCAAACTCCAAACGGTTGACCGTGATCAGAATCTTGCCGTCAGACTTGACGTGCACAAACGCGTCCGGCGGATAAACTTTTGCGGGGGGCGCTCCTTCTTGCGCCAGCGCCGGCAGATCGAGATACAGCGAAACCAACAAGCCTCCGGCCGCAACCGAAGATGCGCGCAGGAAACTGCGCCGGCTCACCTGGAAATCGTTCGTATGTTTGAGTGCTGCTTGCATCGTCGATCTCCTTTACGCGATCTGTTCTGCGGCGCGCTTGATCGCTTCGCGAATTCGCACGTACGTCGCACAGCGGCAAAGATTGCCGCCCATGGATTCTTCAATGTTTGTTTCGGTCGGCTTTGTGTTCGCTTTCAGCAGCGCAACCGCGCTCATGATTTGTCCGCTTTGACAGTAACCGCACTGGACCACATCTTTTTCGACCCAGGCATTTTGCACTGCACGTCCGACTGGATCAGCAGCGATGCCCTCGATCGTGATTATCTTCTGATCGCCGATCAGCGAAACCGGAACAATGCATGAGCGCGTGGCGACGCCGTTGAGGTGCACCGTGCACGCGCCGCAAGCGCTAATGCCGCAACCATATTTCGTGCCGGTCATCTTCAGTTCCTCGCGCAGAACCCAAAGCAGCGGCGTCGATGGATCAGCCTCGACCTTTTTCGTTTGGCCGTTCACGTTTAGTTGATAAGTTGCCATGGATTGCTTCTCCTATCTTCCGCGCGGACAGGGCGTGCCCGCATCAACCCAGGTTCGCGTCGCAGCGACAAACGCTTCATGACTGAGCGGTGGCGAACTTCGCATCGTGCCGTCCGGACGACGACCCGGATTCCAGGCCCACAGCACGAGCGCCGCCTCCTGATGATGCGTCAGCAGCGCGCGTCCATCCATATTTTCATTGCGCGATCGATCAGTGACCGCCCGGCAGACGGCCGCGCTCGATAAGGGTTGATCGTTCGTGTCCTGCCAGCGCATCGACAACGGCGCCAAATGCCAATCAGGCCCACCCGGAGCACCCGTGCTGTCGGCGTTGACCTCCTGATGACAACCGATGCATCTCAGCGCAGTGACGCCTCGACCCTCCTGACCGCGGATGACATTCGCGAAATGACGATGCCGGTCGTCGCCCTGCTGCGGATAGTTTGTCGCGGTGTGACAGTTGATGCAGCGCGGCGAAATCATCACTGAATAGATTTGCGACCACGCGGCCAAACCGTCCGCGACTGTCGGATTGGCGGTTGAGACATTGTTTGGAGGATCGTTGTTGGCTCGAGTTGAAAGACCGACGCAAGCCACGAATGCGATGACTAGGGCCAGAAGAATTGGGGACAGCAAACGATGATTCGTTAGCATATTTGCCTCCCTGCGAAACGATCATTCAGATCGTTCGGGTTGCTGGTTCAATTATCACTTGCGGGGGATCGTATTAAAAGTTAGCACGCTTCAGGGAGAAAAGTAACTGGCGAAAAAGCATGCAGCCTGAAGGGCTGCGAGACAGTAGCCGGTGGTCGAAGCAGAGCGTAAACCGCCGGGATTGGAGTGATAAAACGACCGGCGCCCTCTAGGGGTGCCAGAACCTTTAGACTAACCTTGCACCCTTACGCTTCGACCACCGGCTACTTTCTCACAACCCTTCGGGTTGCCTCTCGTCTTAATTCTTCGTCATCTTCAATCCTGTCACAAACACTTCGGTGTTGTGCGCTGAACGCAGACCGAAAGTACCGTCAGTGCTCTTCAGCTTACCTGCCGTGACTAGATCTGTTTTCGTAGCAGTCCACACTTCTTTGTTGTTGATTGAGCACGAGACTTTGTCGCCCTTGACCGACAGCGCGATGTCCTGCTCGACCAATTCACCGACCGCCACTTTATGAACCGCCGGATCAGGAGTGCCGCGTCCATTCATCTGAAACGGCGCCGGGCCCATGCCGCGCACGATAAACTTGCCGTCACCATATGCCGCGCAATAGAGATAACTCTGCTGATCAGTACCGAGATCATTTCCCGCGATGACGATGCCGTAAGGATGCGGATGCGTGTTCAGATTCATGAACTTCGGTTCGCGAAAATGCGCGCTCACAGTGTAGTCGCCCGCAGCCTTGTTCGCCGGATTCCAGTAAGTAATCGCCGGCCCGGTGACGACATGAAGCGCGTCGCCTTCCTTAGCGAACTTTGCGTTGTCGATCGTCATGCCCTGCGACGCTTCGCGCGCATCGACCTTGCCGGTCCAACCAGAGACGGTGACGCCGCCGCCGGCAACCGGGCGCGATGTTTCATCCTGCGGATTTTGTGAGAAGACAGTCGGAATGAACACGAGCGCAGCGATAAGCAAAAGAACGTAGCGTGGCATCATCTTGAAATCTCCTTCAGAAAATTATTGACGCCCAAATAATAAAGGCAAAGAGGGAAAGGCGAAAGTTGTGAGAGGTTGGCTTGCCTAAAAAGTGATTCACGCCAGCGGCTCTGCCGCCTGATGTGCGGAAGCGCTCCGCGCTTCCGTTCCAGTTCACCTTGAATCTGGGCTTCCGCCCGGCAAATTGGGCGTAGCCCAAAAATCGCGAGGCCAGTCTTGCCGGAAGGCCAAAGGCCTTCCGCACATCAGCCGGCATAGCCGGAGACTTTTTTGGCAGAGCAGTGAGGGGTTGGTCGGCCGCGAACCGTCGGCCACCATCAGCCCGCGACGTCGATCACAACTTTTCCGCGCGCGTGGCCTCGTTCCAGATAAGCGACGGCGTCGGGAGTCTCGTCCAATTTGCAGGTTCTGTCGATGACCGGCCTCACCTTTCCCGTGGCTATCAGCTCGCCAAGAAACGTGAGGTCTTGCTGGTTGGATCTAGCGATGAACATGACTGCCTTCTGACGGCTGACCGACGATTGAGCCACCGTCTTCAGAGCGGACGCCATGATGCCGATCATTGTGATATCGTGCCCGCCGCCGACGATGATGTATCTGCCCTCAGGCTTTAGCACGGGGCGGCATTCCGAGAATGGTTTATTGCCGACGCATTCGAGGATAACGTCGTAGCGTTCGGTGCCTTTCGTGAAATCCTCTTGCGTGTAATCGATCACTTTGTCCGCGCCGATTGATAGAACCATCTCGACGTTAGCGCCACTGCACACGCCGGTCACTTCCGCTCCCAAAGACTTTGCGACCTGCACTGCGAAAGTGCCGACACCGCCAGCCGCGCCGTTAACCAGGACTCTCTGTCCGGCCTGAACTTTTCCTTTGTCGCGCAGACCTTGTAATGCGGTGAGGCCCGCCACCGGAATCGAAGCCGCTTGCTCGAAGGTGATCTCAGCCGGCTTTTTGACCAAGCCCGTCTCTTTCGCACAGGCATATTCGGCGGCTGCCGCTTCGCAGGTTCCGAACACCTCATCGCCGACCTTGAATTGGGTAACGCTTTTCCCGACTGTCTGGATAACGCCGGCCACATCGCGTCCGACGCCAACTGCTCTTTCGGCGGTCGGCGTGGCCATCTTCATCATGATGCGAAATGGTAGCGGCACTCCCTTCATCATTCGCCAATCCAGCGGATTGAGCGCCGCCGCGCGCACTTTGATTAAGACCTGATCGTCTTTGGGGATCGGCTGCTGGATCTCTTCGAGCTTCAACACATCAGCGGAGCCATAGCTGTGATAGACAATAGCTTTCATTGATTGGAGTTACGAATAGGCGAAGGCTAAAGTTCGTGATTGTGGCGGCGAATCTGCGATAATCCACCAATGCCAACGATCTCAATGTTCTACGGCATTATCGTTCGGATGTACTTTGCGCCAAGAGAGCATCCGCCACCACATTTCCATGTATACTACAATCAATACAAGGCAACGGTGGATATACGAACCTGCGAAATGATGGAAGGTGATCTCCCGGCAAGACAAACGAGACTGGTCCTGGCTTGGGCAGATTTGCATCAGGAAGAATTGATGGCGGATTGGCGTCTCGTCTCTAACGGCGAAGAGCCTTTCAAAATTGAGCCACTCAAGAGCCACTCAAGTAAGGTGGAAGTTATGCACCCAGCAGTAAAAGAAGTTTCGCCGCAAGAGGACTACACGCTGTCAATTGTGTTTGAGAATGGCGAGACGGGCATTCTCGATATCAAACCAATGCTTGATTTCGGAGTGTTTCGCCAGTTGAAAGACTACGAAACGTTCAAGCGCGTGCACGTTTCCTTCGACACGATTGAATGGGACTGCGGCGTCGATCTCGATCCGGAATTTGTTTACGAGAAATGTGTGTCGCCTGTAACGGCGTAGGCGCTCTCTCAGTGCTCGGCGACCTAATTTGGCGCTTCAGAAGTATCCGATTGCCTCAACCAAGGAGCTGCACTATTTCTTCATGCGGCTCCAAGCTGCAAAAATGCAAGTCTATATCGCCAATTTCGGCCGGAATAATCACCTTTGGCCAATCTGCTTTGCTTATCCCAGCGTGGCAACGGTAGAGGATGAAGATCTGCGGGGCTTTTGGTTAGCGGGCAACCGCCAAGGTTATATTGAGTGCGCGATCAGTTCAAAAAAGACCGCTGGAGGCCTGACACCAACACCTTCCGTCGCCTCGAGATGGTTCAATCTTGCGCATATCATTTCTAATTCAGCGGACGACTTGTGGATTCACCGAGAGAAAAATGAGTTATGGTGGACCCACACGCGAGCCGATGAAGTTGACGTTTCGGGCCCGGAGTTTGACGCCGAGCAGGGCGAACGCGTTTACATTCTGCATAAGCCAACAACGCCGTGGTCAAGCACCACCCGAACCGGTCGGTTACTCGAATGGAAGGCGTTACATCCAAAGGCCCAACACTTTCTTTTCACCGAGGGAACGCTGCAGAAGCCGTCTCCAGATAATGCTACTTACGCGATTGCTCTGATTAATGGTGACATCCTGGATTCGTGGGAATTGCGTGAGGAATGGAAAAAGGCTGCGGCATCTTCGCGGCGTGGTACTGCAAAAGTATTCACTGCCCAAGAGCGCTCCGCAGCGAGAATGGCAGTGCAGGCTCGCGATACAGCCGCCCAAGCAAGAGGACAGCAAGTTGTTAGAACCGTAAAAGCGAAGGACCTCCGCTTTGTGTCTCAACACGATTTCGAAGCGTTTCTTTTGAAGCTTATCGAGGCACAAGATGGAGTGTGCGCGCTCACAGGGCTTCCACTTCAGTTTGACGGTGAACAAGACGACTCGGAACTTCTTTGTTCGTTGGATCGCGTTGACAGTAGTGGACACTATGAGGATGGCAACCTGCAGGTGGTCTGCCGTTTTGCTAACCGATGGAAGAATGACGGAGAAAACGCAGAGTTTCGCCGACTGATTAAACTTATCCGAGACTTAGGTTCAACCGATTAAACAACTACGCGACATCTGAGTTGTCCGTTCAGACCGCCGGTCGTTCCACTCGTGTTGCTCCCGTCTCCACCACCTGCTTCAGAGGGTCTTAGTCTGCAAGCGATTCTCGTGGACGAGTGTCAGTACCGGAAGCGGTAGCGACCGGATCAAGGAACGAGTATGGCGGTAACCACGATCCGAGCGTTTGCGATTGAGCACGAGTGATGACCAGAGTGCGTGGGTGATCCGGTCGCTACCGCTCGCGGTTCTGACACGATTATTCGAGCGGCTCGCCTTGACCGGATTCAACGTAGGTTATAGCGTCCGCCAGTTGCTTTTCACTCCACAGATACTTCTTCTGCCGCGGAATTCCCACGGACTGAGATCAGTTGTCCAAACTCTAGCCTCTCTCATTGCACGAGTGGCGTTTGCCTTCATAGCGCTCATGATCGCTTCCGGTCTCTTGCTGGCTGAAATCACTGCATGAACATGATTGGTGCGAACGTTCAGTGTCCATAACTGCCAACCTCTTATCTTGCAAGTTTCTTTAATTGCCAATTCAACGACCGGACGTTGGCTTGAGTCGAGTTTAACCGGAGGCTGTTTCATCAGCCGCCTTTCACGTTCTTCTCTTTGCGGAGACGGCGGTAAAGCCGGTGTGCCGAAGCGGCGGTGTTGTCTATCAATTGAGCCACGCTCATCACCATGAAGCCATGTCCCGTAACAGCGGAAGGTAATGAGAAATCCTACTGGCGCATGGCGATCTTGGAAATCGATGTAGTCGCGTCGTGGCATCTTCTGTGTCAGAACCGAGAGCGGTAGCGACCGGATCAAGAGACTACTTGGATTGTAACCACGGACGTTCAAAGTTAAAGCGCTCGGATGCTGCTGGACGCTGCTAGGCCGCGTTCATGCAAAGGCAGGGGATGGCCCGGTCGCTACCGCTCGCGGTTCTGACACACCGGTCGTGGTCGATCCGGTCGCTACCGCTCACATTTCAGTGGTCGCCTGCGGCTGTGACGCGATCGGTCACTACTGATTCACCCTCCACCATCTGCTCCAACGCCGTCTCAGTCTGCAGCCGATTTTGAAACGCGGCATGGACGAATGAGGCGAACAGCGGATGGGGCGCGAGAGGTTTGGATTTGAATTCCGGATGGAATTGACAGCCGAGGAACCAGGGATGCTCGTCACGCGAAAGCTCGACGATCTCGACGAATTTGCCGTCGGTTGAGATGCCGCTAAAAACCAAGCCGCCTTTCTCCAGAGTCTCACGATAAGCGGGATTGAATTCGTAACGATGGCGATGGCGTTCGCTGATCTCGCTGGCGCTGTCGTAAACGTCGCGCGCGAGTGAGCCTTCTGCTAAACGACAGACCCAGGCACCGAGCCGCATCGTGCCACCCATCTCTTCGACGTTCACCAAATCGCGCAGCTTGAAGATGATCGGATAAGGCGTTTCGACATTGAACTCAGTCGAGTCGGCGTCTTTCAAATCGCAGCCGTTGCGCGCGAACTCAATGCAAGCGGTCTGCATCCCGAGACAAATGCCAAAGTAAGGCGTGCGCGTTTTGCGCGCGTAAGAAATCGCGCGAATCATGCCTTCGATGCCGCGCTTGCCGAAACCACCGGGCACGAGGATCGCGTCAAAGTCGCGCAGGCGCGCTTCGTAATTCGAATCTTCCGTCAATTCTTCCGATTCAATCCATTTGATGTTGACGCGTAGGTTGTTGGCGACGCCCCCATGGGTTAAAGCTTCGCGCAGAGACTTGTAAGAGTCTTCCAGCTCAACGTACTTGCCGACGATTGCGATTGAAGTTTCGCCCGCCGAAGGCTCTTTAATTGTATCGACCAGCTTGCGCCACGCCGTGAGATCAGCCGCCGCCGCAGTTTCCTTCAACTGCAGATATGAAACGATGAGCTCATCCAAACCTTGATCGTGAAATGCGAGCGGCACTTCGTAAATAGTATTTACGTCCTGCGCGGTGATCACGGCCGCTTCCTTGACGTTGCAGAACAGCGCGATCTTTGATCGCAAATCGTGTGACAGCGGACGGTCGGATCGACAGAGGAGAATCTCA
>DATLVM010000336.1:0-11267 GCA_035577445.1 Pyrinomonadaceae bacterium | reverse complement strand
TACCTTCAACTGTAGAGAGTCTCGGTGTTGACTCTTCGCTCGTCCTAGAACCAAGTGTTAGGAACCGACGAGTACAGCCTTCCGTTTTAACTTGGTAAGTGAATCAAGTTTAGACCCGCCGTGACAGAATCGTCAAGCTTCATCTTGACCGCACACGATACATACAGGCTTAGCTTCTCTTAATCGAATTCAACCTCGCCAAATCAAAGGCGCCAGCAGCGCGACGATGATCGCGCAGACGATTGTGAGGGGCGTTCCGACCTTCGCAAAATCGCTGAATTTGTAGCGTCCTGGACCGTAAATAAGCAGGTTTCCGTGATGGCCGATTGGCGTCAGGAAAGCCACTACCGAAGCCATCGCCACCGTCACGACAAATGGTTCAGGCACGCGACCCAGGGCCTGCGCCAGAGCTACTGCAACAGGCGCGAATAATGCCGTCGTGGCCGAGTCCGACATGCACTGAGTAATCACGGCCACGATCCCAAAAAGCGCCAACAAAACCACTGGCTCGGGCCAGCCGCCGACCCCACGCTGAATCCATCCAGCGAGCACATTCGCCGTGCCTGTTTTTTGCATGGCCGTGCCCAGCGGAATCGCGCCCGCAATGAATACAAAGATACGCGCATCAATTGCGCGGTACGCCTGGTTCACCGGAATGCAACCTGCCAGGACGACCACGACGGCGCCCGCGACTGCCGCCATCTCAATCGTCATGAGATTGAACGCGGCAAGCAGGATTGTCGCCAACATGATGGCGCCCGCCAGCCATGCTTTCCGACGCAATGTTGGTTCAGCATGAAACGGAACCATCATTAGAAACGCATCGTCGTTGGCTACGTGAGAGACCGCGCGTTCGTCGCCTTCGAGGACCAGCACATCATTCGCGCGCAACTTCACTTTTGAGACTTCCTGATTTAGCCAACCGTCTTTGCGCCACAGGCCGACCACGATCGCTCCGTATCGTCGCTTGAAATCGACGTTTGACAGGGTTCGACCGACCAGAGGGGAGCGAGGCGCGACGACGGCCTGGACGAAGAGATCTGATCCGTCGTCGTGTTCGTTCTCTTTTTCTTTTCGTTCGCGCTCTTCGGCACTGCCGTAAGTTTTTACCGGATGAAGTTCGAGATCAGACTGCTTTCGAATCGTCACCAACTCTTCGGGTGTGGTCCTCACGATCAAAACGTCGCCCGCCTTAAGCGGCTCGTTCTTGTAGGCTCGCAATCGCTTGCCCTTTCGCATCACCCCGGTCCCAACGAAGTGATATTTCCCTTCTTCGCCAATTTCGTTGACGGTCTTGTCGATAAAGGAAGAACCCGGCACCACCGTTATCTCAGTCAGATAGTCTTCCAACCGGAAATGCTTCGTTGGATCGTCTCCGCCTTTGTGCGTCGGCAACAGGAACCGTCCGATCAGCAACACGAAAAGCGTTCCCGCCACCGTCAGGCTCAGGCCAATCGGCGCAATCGAAAAGATGCCGAGGCCCGGCCGGCCGGACTGCTGCAACACTGTGCTGGCAATCAGGAACGCAGGAGCACCGATAATAGTGATCGTGGTGCCTAGCGAAGCCGCAAACGACATCGGCATCAGCAGTTTCGACGCCGGCATCTTGCGCTCGCGTGAAAGATCCAAAGTGATCGGAAGCATCATCGCCGTGGTCGTCACGTGATGCGTGAAGGCCGAGAGCAGCGCGACCATCGGCATGATGACGGCGAGTGCGCGAGTAAGGCTGCTGCCCGCTAGTCTCCCAATTAAGCTGCCAATTGAATCCGACAAGCCGGTGACGTGGAGCGCGCGGCTCAAGACAAAGACGCCGGCGATAACGATCGCCGGTTCGCTGCTGAATCCGGACAACGCCTCGTCAGGCTTCAGAACGCGGGTGACGTAAAGCGCAACCACAACCAGGAGCGCCACGAGATCTGTGCGAATCCATTCGGTGACAAATAAGAGAATCGCCCCGATGAGGATTAGCAGAAATGCAATTTGCTGCGGGTTCACATTCGCGAGCACAAAGGTCTCCCTAACTTCAGAGTAATAGAACGAAACTAAACCGCAATTACTTAAGAAAGGGGATGGCTACGATCGGGGAATGTGCTTGCAGCTTACTATGGCATTGCTGGCTGCGCAAAACGTCGTAACGCAAACTTTAGTTTGCGCGAGGGGGTAACCTACTACTGTCGCAAACTTTAGTTTGCGCAAGGGGTAACCTACTACTGTCGCAAACTGAAGTTTGCGCGAGGGGTAACCTACTACTGTCGCAAACTTTAGTTTGCGCGAGGGGGTAACCTACTCCTGTCGCAAACTGAAGTTTGCGTTACACTGCGGCCGCATGGAACTTACGATCAAACCCCCGAAAACTTTCAATTTCCACCGCACTGTGCGCAGTCACGGGTGGTACGGCTTGCTGCCTTTCGAACTCGACAAGGCGAAATGGAGCCTCGTTCGCGTGCTTGATCGCGATCAGCGAAAGCCGGTAACGGTTGAGATCACTTCGCGCAGGAATGCGCTCAAAATTGTCACGTCACGCGCCGTAAGTGAACGCTCGGCCCAGAACATTATCCGCGACGTGCGCCACATGTTCCGGCTCGATGATGATTTGCAGTTGTTCTATCAGGTAATGTCGGCAGAGACAGAGTTCGCATGGATCGCTGAGCAAGGCGCCGGTCGTCTGCTGCGGTCACCAGCGGTTTATGAAGATCTGGTGAAAATGATCTGCACCACGAATTGCTCGTGGGCGTTGACTGAAAAGATGGTGACGGCGCTCGTGAACGAACTCGGAACGAAATCCGATGACGGCCGCAAATCCTTTCCCACGGCCGAAGTCATGGCCCAACAATCCGTCGCCTTTTATCGCGACAAGATCCGTTCCGGTTATCGCGCATCTTACCTGAACGAGTTGGCCCAGCGCGTCGCTTCCGGCGAACTCAACGTCGAAAGCTGGTTGACGAATGATGCGCCGCTCGCCGATCTCATGAAAGAAATGAAGAGCGTGAAAGGCGTCGGTAACTACGCGGCCGAAAATCTTCTCAAGCTGATCGGACGCTACGACGGCCTGGCGTTGGATTCATGGACGCGCGCGGAATTCGCGCGAATCCGCAACCACGGTCGCGCCGCCAGTGATAAGAAAATCGGTCGCTATTACGCGCGTTTCAATACATGGCGCGGGCTGGCCCTGTGGTGCGACATGACGCGTCATTGGCTCGATCCTGAAATTGTCGCGAAATGATAAGCCAATCGTGCAAAGGCTTGGATCGATCTACAAACTCCTAACCTAAACTTCACATTCAACTCGACTTAGCGCGCAACCTTTGGCCCGCTGCGTGCACTAACCACCTACGAAACGAACTTTAATTCCAACGCCGTGTCGGCGAAGGAAAGTTCGAACACGAAGGGGGAAACTTACGATGAAACGTTTCATGAAGGAAATTTTTGCCGCGCTTGTAATCAGCGGCCTTGTTTCGATCGGCGCATTCGCGGGCGACAAAGGGAAGACAGAAAAGAAGCATGTCACTATTACTGAAGATGTGACGGTCAATGGCACCGTGCTTAAACCCGGCGACTATGACGTCAAGTTTGACGAGAGCTCCGGCGAACTGAGCATTCTCAAAGACGGCAAGGTGAAGGCCAAGGTGCCGGCCCACTTGCAAGCACGTAGCGATAAAGCAAAGGACACGTTGTTGCGCACGCTTGATAAAGGCGGTGTTGCGGAATTGACAGGCGTAACCTTTGGCGGTTGGAATCAGGATGTCATCGTGGGAACCGGCGGTTCCACGACCGGCATGCAATAGCTGAGGTTCACCGGGAATCTAACCATGAGGCGCTGTGAGATTTCGCAGCGCCTTTTAATTTATGCCTGCACCGTCTCGACTCCGGTGCGATACCGCAATCCGACGGCGATAATCTTTTGCAGTAGCGATTCGTAATCGACGCCGCAGTGCTGCGCTGAGTCGGCAAAGTCTTCAGCCTGGGCGATCTGTGGATTGGGATTGGCTTCGAGCAGGTAAATCTCGCCATCATCTGACACGCGATAGTCGAGCCGCGCGTAACCGCTGAGAAACAGCGTGCGATAGATCTTCTTCGACAAGCGCACGAGCCGGTCATGCATCTTCTTGTCCAACTCGGCGGCCCTGGTGACGACGCCCACCTTCTCCTGGTACGCGGGGTCCCATTTTAGTTTCGACGTCGCGATGTTGGGCGCGCCCTCGGGCAGTTTTTCGATCACCAATTCCCAGGGCGTGTAACACTGTAAGCGCTGATTGCCGATCACGCCGACGTAAATCTCGCGACCGGCAATGTACTGCTCGGCGATCGCGTGCGTCTTGGTCTGTCGATGAATGAAGTCCACGCGCTCTGCGAGTTTTGCATCGTCGTTGACAATCGAAGCGCGCGCGATGCCAACCGATCCTTCTTCGCTGATCGATTTCACCAGCAAGGGAAATTTCAGCCGCTTGGATCGTTTGACGACGCGATTCATCTGATAGACCGCGAAGGCCGGCACCTGGATGCGATGGTACGCGAGCACCATCTTTGACAGAGCCTTGTCGCGACAGATGGTCAGGCCGCGCGGATTGCAGCCGGTGTAAGGCTGCTTCATCAACTCCAGATAACTAACGACGTGCTGGTCATAAAGCGGATAGCCGTGAAATTCTTCGAGCAGATTGAACGCCACGTGCGGCTTGTGTTCGAGCAGGGCGTTTCCGATCACGCCGAGGTTGTTGTAGACGCCAACCGGAAAGACGTCATGTCCAACTTTTTTCAGAGTCGAAATCACGTCCCACTCAGTTTTGAACGGCGCAACTTCCTTTGGGGTTAAGTCTTCGATGGAGTCGGGTGGCACGAGATCCTCGTGACACAAAACGATCACGCGCAGCTTCTTGAAGGGCTCGCCGTTTTTCCCGGCGCCCTTGCGCGATTTGCGCGGCTTACGTTCAGGCTTTTGATCTTGGTCGTTCTTCATAAATTCCCTCTCCCTTTGGAAGAGGGTTAGGTGAACGTCTAGCTGATGAGAAAAGAAAACAAAAATATTCTCATCTTCCGCAGGCTGCGCCCGCTCACAGTCAACTCGTATCAGAAGCCCGATCGTAAGGGAGGGCCAGTTACCCGAAAGTGCCCTCCCTCACGGTCGGGCTTCTGACACAAATCACAACGCAATCCTGTAGTAGCCGGAATGGACCACGTTCATGGTCTGCACCGTCAACATGATCATCAGGTGTCGCTTCAGTTGTTCCTCGCGACCAATGGAGCGCAACTTGAGTTGGGCCGCTCGCTCAATCATCAATTCCAAGACGTGATCGATCGCATAGCCGTGCACGCCGGTGCCTTCGGAAACCAGTTGCTGAAGCTCGGGTGCAACCCGTCGCAGAAAACTCACGGCGGTTTCGCGCAATCGATATCGCGGCTCGTTGGAAAAGATGCGCCGGAGATCGTTATCGAGATATGCCGGCCATTCGAACGCATACTTCTCGCGCTTGCGATCGTAGTGCTCGCGCAGCGTGATGCGAATCTCGTTCAGCGGCTCAACCTTTTTTCGTACGCGGTTACGTGGGCGCGTGCCGGCCACCTCGTTCAGAAGTTCATCGACGTATTCGAGTTTCCGCAGCGCGGGCCAGCCGCGATAGCGCCGTCGCCAGTTCGAACGTGGCTGCAACCAAACCGCGAACGTCTCGGCGAAATCTTCGGCCGGGTGGGCCTGCGCGTACCATGCATCGAGATTCAAAACAAAGCGGCGACTGTTCGGCTTGGGTTTGTATGAAGGTGGATATTTTTGGGTGAAGGATCCAAACATGCGAATCCACTTGCGCTTGAAGTGCAGACGAAATGCATTGTCGAGCGCATGGCCCGCTTCATGACGCAGGATGCGCAGGCATTCGACGTCACTGCCGCCTTCAACTTCGCGCATGTACTTGCGCTCGAGTTTCGCCAGCCGCGGATGCGCCAGATAAAAAGGAATCGCAAATCCCGGCACGCCATCGGGCGTAAACCATTCAGCCGACAACCAGACGTGCGGCTTGAAGCGAATGCCGCGATCGTTCAGTTCACTGTAGAGACGTTTGATGTGCGGTTCGATGAAGGAACCCTTGATGCGAATCGGCAGATCGCAAATGCGCGTGTCGAGTAGACGCTCATCTGAGATGAGACTCCATTTGAATCGCACCGGCACGGGAGGGAATTGTAACTAGGTTGAGATTGGTTCGCTAGTTTTTTGTGCGGCATGAAGGATGAGACTACGCTTTTTGCGAAGACTCAGACGCAACTGGTTCAGCGCGTATGGGCAACAGGCGATCTTCCTCAATACGCCCTATGTTATCCCCAGAGGGAAGAGAGGATCTCATGGCCGAATTCCTGTCCTTCAAGTAAATTGCGAAGAACTGAGTTAGTCAAGTTCTTGGTCTTGATTTGTTGCCTGACCACTTGTCTCAAATGGTTGTTACGATGGAAGGCTTTCAACAGATTTCCGATCACCGCGCAAGCCACTGCGATAACCGTGATGAACATTACAGCGTCCTGAGTAATTGTGTATGCTGTAATAAAACTGTCGGGGTCGTTAATAGACTTCAGGACGACCAAAGAAATCAAGTTTATGAGCACAGAGAGTGGAAAACTAGCCACAATTGCGAAAGACCCTATCGCGAGCATGAACGAAAAAGTGTCCGACAGGGCTTCGTGTTTTGCGTAGTCGACTGATTCTCTGCTGTCTGCAGCATAATGTATTAGGTTTCTCAGTGGTTCATACTTGTGGTCGCCAAGAATGCTGACATTAAGAACCGGGTAACCGGTGTAAGCCGTCGAAGGCAATGTGAAACTATCATTCGATGATAAGAAGAGAATTGGCTTTTCCAGAGAGGTTGCAACAAGTATCTCAGATTCGAAGAATCCTCTCTGATCAGAAGGAATGACTAAAACAACATCCGCCTTTCTTATATTTGAGATTACCTCGTTAATCACATTGTCGTGATCTAGCGGTCTATAGGGGAGCATAAATACGTTGATTTTGTCGCTGCGAATGGCACTGGAGACAGTATCAGCTACGTTTTCGAGCGCATGATAATAGGAGAGGAAGACAGTTACCTTTGAAACATTTCGAAGCTTCATACAGGCAACGATAAAGAGGAATGCGCCATACGTTAGTATCAGGGTCAGTACGACGAGCGCAATTAGTCGAATTTGAAGTTTGATGGCCTTCAGCTCGACCGCCCAAAAGCCGAACTTGCGCGCCACGAAGATCAAAACCGCCATACCAACAACGAACGAGAGGGCGCAAACAGCCGTCATCCCCGGTCCCAAGCCCCCACCTTCGTTTTCACCATTCTCCTGCATGTCTCCCAAAACCTAATTGAGCAATACCGGATGTCAAAACCCACCAGACGATTAACGACCGGGTCTTTAGGAAAGAGAGTGTGGGACTTCCAAAGTCGAGAACTCATGAGCCGCGCCCAGCCGGGACATACTATACGGCTGATTTCATAGGATGGGAGCATATATTCGTGCCGGATCTTTTGAGAGGGCAAACACACAAAGGCTGCAAGCGCGATTGCACTTGCAGCCTCTGCTTCGAGCGGCCCTTCTACCAAAAACTGATTACTGCTTGTTGTAAACCGCGGTGCTATCGGGTGTCGGCTGTTGACCACCTTCACGGTGAGTTACCACCGTCAGGGTTTTGCCGTCGCCGGAGAGAGAAAGTTTCTGAGTCGACGAGTTAACGCGCTCAGTTCCATCCTGGGCGGTGAAGCTGGTCTTGCTCATCAGCTCCAGGGTGCCACCGGTCATCGTCGCTTTCATCGTGCGCTTGCCGGTGTTTTGTCCGAAAGTAACGTCGCTCGTTACTTCATTGCCATCGAGGTTATAGGTTGTCGGGCCAGCCGGAGGACGACCTCCACCCATGCCACCACCGCCACCGCCGCCGCCGGGACCACCGCCTGCGGGGGGCTGACCACCTTCGATTTTCGTGTCGAGCGAAATCGTCTTGTCATCCTGGGTAATCGTCAACGTCACTTTGTCCGCTCCCATAGTACGCTGGGAAAGGCCCTGGCTCTTGGTTTTATCCAGGCTCCATGTGCCGGCAAAGCTGGTCTTCTGCGCACTGGCGGCAACCACCAGGAGCAGGAACGCGGTTGCCAATCCAGCAACCAAAAACAGTTTTCTCATGAGAAATCCTCCGTCTAATCTTGTAAATCGCTTGTCCGCGCGAGCGCGAGTCGGTTTGCGAGTTTCGGTAAGCTAGACGCATAAATTGTCGCCTTGGTTACCAGAACTTTGAATCAGCGCTGCCGCGGATCAGAAAAAAGGGGCTTTCGCCCAAAGCCAGACTCCTTTAGAATGACCGCCTCCAGACAAAGCTTCAAGTTAACTCGACCATCAAGCCGATTCATGCTTCGCAATTCGCTGACCACCATTCTGTGCTTTGCTCTCTGCGTTGGGATGGTTGTCGGCCAAACTCCGGCGTCATCAAATCAATCGCCCGACGTGATCAAGGTCTACACCGAACTTGTGCAGACCGATGTGATGGTCTTCGATAAGCAAGGGCGGTTCGTGAAGAACCTGAAACGCGAAGACTTTGAATTACGCGTCGACGGAAAGGCACAGCCGATTGGCTTCTTCGATCAAATCGAAGCGGGCTCAGTCGATGAGACAAGGCAACTCGCTGCGGCGCGTGGAGAATCCGCGCCGAGCGGGAAAAGCGCGCTGCCGCTCGATCGTGGGCGGACGGTCTTATTCTTCGTTGACGATCTTCATTTGTCAGCGACCAGTATTTTTCAAGCGCGGCGACTCATCAATCAATTCGTCGAACGCGATCTCGGACAAAATGACGAAGCTGAGATCGTCACCTCCAGCGGACAACTCGGGTTCCTGCAACAACCAACCGACAACAGGACGGTGTTGAGACTGGCAACGGAGCGACTCAACTCGCGCACGTCGATGGTTAAGGATCTGCAACGCCCCCACATGTCTGAGTATCAGGCCCTGCAAATCGACCGCGGCGATCGAGACGTAATGGCTTACTTTGTGGCTGAACTGCTGGCTGAGAACCGCATGATGGGTAACGTCGAGGAAGAAGTGAAGCGACGCGCCTCAGCCATCCTGCATCAGGCTGCGAGCTATTCGACGATAACGTTGTCTGCGCTCGAAAGCCTGACTAAGTCGTGTGCGACCATTTCCGGACGCAAGCTTCTGTTTCTAATCTCGGATGGCTTTTTCATCGACACTCGCAACTCAGACACGACTACGCGCATGCGGATGGTTACGACCGCGGCTGCGCGCGCCGGTGTTGTGATTTACTCGATCGATGCGCGCGGTTTGATTGCAACGCTTGATGATGCAAGCGACAAAAAACCCATTGATAGCCGTCTGTCGCGTGGGGGTCAGGGTGAGATCGGCGCATCGCAGGACATTCTCAACGCGGTCGCGCAGGACACAGGCGGCCGCGCGCTGTTCGATCGAAACGATCTCTACACGGCTGTCGACAACGGATTGAAAGAGACGGCGAGTTATTACTTGCTCGGGTGGCGACCGCAGCGCGAATCAGAGAGTTCGAAGTTTCGACGGTTGGAAGTATCCGTCGTTGGGAAACCGGATCTGACTGTGCGGTTGCGCAAGGGCTTCTACGACCTCGAAGCACCAGCCGCCGAGCGAGCCAAACCAGCAACCGATAAAGCCGCGACTGAAGAGGCGGCGCAAAAGAAATTGCGAGAGGCTTTGATGACTCCGCATCCCGAGCGCGGATTGCCTCTGTCGATCGATACGCGGTTCCTGAATACCGCGGGCCAAACATTCGCGTTGACTTCGTCGATTGAGATTCCAGGTGATTTCGTCGCACCTTCGTCGCCCACAGCGGACGGCGCACAGTTCGAAGTAGTGGGCGCGGTCTTTACTGATCGCGGCGAAGTCGGCGATCGATTCACACTGCGCCTGGGCCGCAAGCCGGCATCGGACGAATCGCTTCACGATCTTTCTTATTCGCACACGACGAATATTGGGCCCGGTCTTTACCAGGTGCGCGTCGCGGTCCGCAACCTCGCAACCGGGCAGATTGGTACCGCGAACAAGTGGATTGAGATTCCGGATCTGAGCAAAGGAAGCCTGACCCTCAGCAGCTTGTTACTGGGCGAGCGGGACACCTCGATCGCCGTCACGGCTACCTCGCCTGCCGACAATCTCGCTTCAGTGCCGCTCAGCGTTAGTCATCGATTCAAAAGCGGATCATTCCTTCGTTACGTCGTCTTCATCTATAACGCGAGTCGTGCAATCAACGCTCAATTCGATTGCGCGGCTCAAGTGATCGTCTTGCGCGAAGGACAACCGGTGGCCACCACCACGCTGAAAAAGATCGCCACCGACAATGCCGTCGATCCGTCGCGACTTGCTTACGCGGCCGAACTTCCGCTGGAAGGTTTTCACTCCGGTCAATATCTTCTGCGTTTCGTCGTCATCGATCGCCTTGCGAGAACAAGCGCACTACAACAAGCGCGCTTCTCTATCGAGTAGTCCCAGATCTCACCGCTACCAATATCTTGTTGGTTCATACAAGTTTCGGGACTCCACTTCTTTGGAGAAGTTTCCATTTTCAGCAATCCACAATGTGATGTGCATCACACTTCTCTGACTCTCAGGTGCGGAAATAAAGGCCTGAATTTTAATCCGGAAGTGGGCATACTCCTTGCACTAAAGCAATAGCCCAGTCCCCTGAGATGAAAAACCAAAATTCAGACGAGCTCTGCTGGTGGCCTATCTCCAGCCGTTTGGGCGAATTCAAAACAACAAAAAGGAGCCTTTTCATGAAGAGATTTAGCTTTGCTCTGATCGCGCTGTGCCTCCTGGCAACAGCAGCGTTCGGGCAGTCCTCGACGAGCACATTGTCGGGAACTGTGTCGGACGCCAGCGGCGTGATCCAGAATGCAACAGTTGTCATCAAGGACAACAAAACGAATCGCGAAAAGACCGTGCAGACGAACGAGTCGGGACTCTTCGTAGTGCCTGACATGGATGTCGGTACTTACACGGTCACAGTTACGGCTGGCGGACACAAGACGTTCACAGCTACCGAAGTGAAGATCGATGCGGGCAGGCCTTACTCGCTGCCGATCATGATGGAAGTTGGCGACGTCAAGGAAAGTGTTACCGTCGTCGCCGGAGCGGACATCGTCAACACGACTGATGCTCAGCTCGCGACCAACATTGGTCCGCGTCAATTGTTAGAGCTGCCGCTGCTCACGCGCAATCCTCTCGCTCTAATCTTGACGTCGACGGGTTCATCATCGAATCCTTCGCAGGGC
>DATLVM010000335.1:0-11482 GCA_035577445.1 Pyrinomonadaceae bacterium | reverse complement strand
GCGTTCCGTTCGCGCAGTGGTTGAAGAAAGAACTGAAACCTTTGGCGCATGACCTTTTGTCGCCTGAACGTTTGCGCCGCGCCGGCTTGTTCAATGCCGGCTATGTCGCCAAGCTTCGGGATGAACACGAGCGTGGCATCGCGAATCATCGCAAGCTACTTTGGACTTTGCTATCGTTTGAATTGTGGCGCGAGAGCTTTGTCGAAACCCCCAGAAGGATTGAGACCTCGGTCTCTTCCGTTTAGTCGTCTCTTTGAGATTAAGAAAGGCGGTTGTGACGTCATGAAAACAAAGATTCTGTTTCCGGTGGTGATGTTGATGGTGATGTCGGCTTGCGTCACAGTTGCCGCGCAGACTGAAACTGGACTCTCGCAGGTCACGCTCTATTGGTTTTCACCGGGAAGAATTCCCCCTGTCGAGAAAACGGATCGCAGCAGATCAGCAGTCAATTTTGAAACCGGTCAGAGAGGTTCAGATGGCCTTGGCTACGATTTAAGGTATGGGGGAATGGCGATTGGGACGCCCGCCAAACCTGGCGAAGTGAGTCAGACTTTGGCCGACTGGCTCGGCGTGCTTGATTGCCGCAGCATGATTGTCGACCTGGGAGCAAAGCAGTGGACGGACTTCAAGGAAACGCCGCCGTTCCCGAAGCCTAAAACCCTGGAGCCACCCCGCCCATTGAGCCGGCCTGATTGCGTCGTCAATGCTTCGGCAGGCCGCACGGATTTTTCGCCATACCGCCAATATGTCGTGGTCGATCTGGGGCATGTCTACCTCATGAGGCTCTGGCATCGAAACAAAATAAGCTACGTCATGTTCAGGGTCGAAAGTTTTGTCGCGCGGGATAATTGCGTGTTGTCATGGAAACGAGTGAAACCGCCCAACGTCGCCGACAATGAGAGCTTTTAGATTTTCATTCTCGGGCCGGTAATCCAAGCAAAGCGCTGGTTGAAATCCGGTTGACCGATGCGTCGCACGGCTTGCCTTTCCTTGATCTGCCTCGGCACACGAAATGGCAGTTGATCTCAAAACCGCTCATCACCAATTATGGAAATGGTGCCGGACTGAAGGATTCGCCGGCTACGATCCTTACGATGGATTAAATAGCCGGCTATTTCAGGCAACCCCTTTCAAGGATTCGCGCACTGCACGCCTCGCGTGGATTCAGTTTCATAAACGCTCGCCGATCAATTTCAGATCGCTGGTAGGTGTTCCTCGCGAACGGAACGCGAAGGCGATCGCTTTGTTTGCCCTGGCCGCGCTGGCCGATTTTCGTCGCAATCCAATTAAAGAAAATGAGATCGAAGTGCGCGAATTGCTCGACGATCTCATCTGGATGAGCCTGAAAGGATTCAAAGGCGCGTGCTGGGGTTACAACTTCGATTGGCAGTCGCGCTCGTTCTTTCTGCCGCGCGGCACGCCAACAGTTGTGCCGACGGCTTTCGCAGCGCGTGCGTTGTGCGAAGCTGCGGAAGTGATTTCGCGGGACGAGTATCTTCCGTTCGCACGAACGATCTGCGATTTCATTCTCAATGATCTGAACCGATCGGAAGATACGAACGACGAGGTATGCTTTAGCTATTCGCCGCGCGATCAAACACGCGTATTCAATGCGAGTTTGCTCGCCGGCGAAGTCTTAGCGACTGTCGGTGGAAAGCTTGGTGAGCAAAGCCTGATCGATTGGGCGACGAAGGCGGCGCTTTACGTTGTGCGGCGGCAGCGCGCGGATGGCTCGTGGGCGTACGGCGCGGATTCGCATCAAGGTTGGTCAGACAATTTTCACACGGCGTACATTCTTACAAGCCTCTCGCGCATCATGGAATCCTCTCAGGTTGGGAAGGGTGGCTCGCCCCCGCCAACCTCAAATAATCATAATCAGCGGGAGCAAGCTGCCCTTCCTGACCTGAGAGCAAGCGACAGTCCGCCTGACTTTCAATCGGCATTACTACGCGGCTACGAGTTTTGGACTGAACGATTTTTCCTCGCGAACGGCTGGCCTAAATATTTCCCGGATCATTTATATCCAGCCGATGTTCATTCGGCCGCATCAGCAATCGTTGCCCTGGTGGAACTTCGCGGTCGGATCCCAAACACAATGCTGCTCGCAGAGAAGATCGCGAACTGGGCGCTCGAGAATCTTCGCAACCCGCGCGGCTGCTTTCATCATCAAAGTCGTCGCTTTTACAAAGTGCGCATTCCCTATATGCGTTGGTCCGAGGCGTGGATGATGTATGCGCTGGCGCGTTTGCGTGAAGTGCTTCTGTGAAGTGATTGCTAAGTGATCGGATTCAACGGATGAGCCCAACATGAATCCTCGTTGCCTGACCCTCCCGGCAATTCTCTTTATCGCGGTGCTTTGCTGTGCCTCGGTTTGCGCGGCACAGACCAAATCGCCGTCACCTTCACCCAGCCCAACTCCGCCTACGGGCGAATCACCGGACAAAGTAAAAATATTCACCGAAGAGGTGGTCATTCCGGTCAACGCTTATGACGACAGTGGTCACCTGAGCGTCGCGCTCGAACCGCAAGCAATCATCGTATTCGAGGATGACGTGCGCCAAACCGTTAGAAGCATCCGTCGCATTCCCGCGAACGTCTTGCTGTTGTTGGATACCGGCGGCGCGCTGAATCCGGCAATGACCGTGAGCACCACCAAGGAGATTTCGACGCGCCTGATTTCAAATTTGCGAACCGGCGATCACGTCGCGGCGATGCAATTCGGCAACCACTTGGAATCGATTAGCGATTGGACGACTGAGCGCGAGCAGTTGATTCGGGCCATCAATACGAAATTGATTTCGGGGGACCGGCCACAGTTGATCAAAGCCCTGGTCGCCGCCGCCGCGCGATTGCAAGAAGTTCCCGCCGGAACGCGTCACTTAGTACTGATTACTGACGGCGTGGATGCATCCGGTGACGCGACGGCGCTGACCGCGGCGATCAAGCAATTGCTCGATGCCAACGTCACGATTCATGTGATTGGTTACGGCACGCTCGGACGAAAGAAAATCGACAAACAAAATCCGCAGGTGAAGATCACGAATAAGAAGAGAAGGAGCGCCCAGGATATCGCCGAGGACTTAATGGATCCGGCCGGAGCAGCCAGGCGCGAAATAGAGCGCCGGAAGAAGATTTATGTGATCTTTGATACTGATTTTGCCATGCGCAAGCAGCGCGGCGCTTACGAAGATGCCACGAAGAAAAGCGAGCTGTGGCTGCGATCTCTGGCCGAAGAAACTGGCGGCATGGCGTTCATACCTGAGCACCTGGAAGAGATGAGCGCGGGGGCGGACGAAATTGCGAGAGAGATCGATAGTCAATACGTGGTGACCTACACGCCGAAACGGCCGCTGGCCGAAGCGACTGTGGAAGAGTATCGCCGCCTCAACGTGGCCGCCGGAATCGTCGGCTTGCATGTGCGCGCGCGCCGCGGTTATGTGGCCAGGGCGCAGTGAAGCTCAATCGCCAGTCTAAGTCCCGTAAGGACGTAATGTTTATAGCCACTGTGATCCCACTCTTAAGCTCTTAGCCCCGCTAGGGGCGTCATATTTCGCTCCTAAAGGAGCTTGTGTTCCCAAACAAGAATCGTGTGCTATAAACATTCGGCTTCTAACGGAGCCAAGACTCGTTGATCTTCGCAACGACCTTCAACAGAGAAGCGATCATGATCCGACCGTTCCGCGGCGTTCATCCGCAAATTCACGAGACAGCTTTCGTTGCCGACAGTGCGCAGATCATCGGTGATGTGCACATCGGCGAGCAGGCATCCATTTGGTTTGGTTCAGTCGTGCGTGGAGACATGTTCTATATCCGCATCGGCGATCGCGCGAACGTGCAGGACAACTGCGTGATTCATACGCGCACGGGCGAGAAGCCCACGATCCTGGAAGAAGAAGTCACGGTTGGTCATAGCGTGACGCTGCACGGTTGTTACATCGAACGGAAGTCTCTGATCGGAATTGGATCGATAGTGCTCGACGATGCGCGCGTCGGCGCTGAATCATTGGTGGCTGCCGGCTCGTTAGTTTCTCCCGGCGCCATCATTCCTCCGCGCTCACTGGTGATGGGCATGCCCGCGCGCGTGAAACGGCCATTAACTGATGACGAAGTCGCCAGCCTCGATCGCTACTGGCAGAACTATGTGGAGTATTCGGCGGTGTACCTGCGGGAGGGTTGGTAACAAGCGGTCAAGCAAAGGAGAGCATCTCTTGCTGCGGCTGCGATATTGCCCGCTCTTTCATCCACTCGATCACATCGTCCAAGCTTGTCAGATCCGCATCCGAAAGCGGATGCCCGCCCTTGCCGATCAGTTCTTGATTGCCTCGCCCAACAGTCTGACCTGCGCGAACGAAGAGCGGACACCAGCTAGCGGTTAAGGCCTCGATCGCACCCGCCCAAGTTCCGCCCTTCTCAAAGTTGCTCGACACGATGACTGAATATTCTGAGGCACCGTAGATCATCTTGTTGCGACCCATCGCGCCGCCGATTGAGAAGGCATTATCAGGACGGTAAGGCGTTAGCAAAACCAATCTGCCGTCTACGATAAAGTTGCGAACATCTGTTTGTCTGATTGTCTTCGTCAGGCTGTCGGCCAGAACCCCAACGGCACGGCCACCTGCGTCCATCGCTCCCTGCATCGCAATGCGATCGGTTCCGCGCGCACCTCCCGAGACGACGGCGACGTTAGAGCGGGCGCAGATTTCTCCGAGACGGCGCGCGAAGTTTGCTCCAGCATCATCGACGTTGCGCGAGCCCACTATGCCCACCGCCAGCCGTTCGAAAATTGATGCATCGCCGCACCCAAACAACACCGGAGGAGCCTGATGCTTCAATGAGTTCTTGATTCGCGAAGGATACAAATCGTCAACGCGGGTCACGCACCAAATGCCGCCGGCAGCCAGTTGCTCCAACTCCAGCGCAATGCTGCCACCGCGATCGAGCAACCGCGCGATCCGCTCCGATTCAGTATCGGCAATCCCCAATTGTCTGGAAAGATCCTGAGCGGACACTCCCGAAAGCGCTCCGGGACGCTTCAACCCGGATTCATGAATCCGCCGCGCCAAACCGTTCCACTCTTTGAGAGTGAGTGGTGACAATCCAGCTTCCCCATCGCTGATGCCCAACCGCGAACAGAGCATCACGACGGTCGCGGCATCATCGGTTAGTTGTTCGCGCACGTCGATCATGAATCACCTGCGGTTGCTCTTGCAGAAAGCTAAAGTTACACCTCCCAAGTGAGATGGGAATCAAAATCCAAATCGTACTTTCGCGCTAGTGCGAGAACGAAAGCGGGTTCGATCGAACGCATGTACGCGATCCAGCCCCGCAAGTGAGCGATTTGTTCCGGCTCAAGCTGCTTATTCCTCAGCTGATTCACCAGAGCTTTGAGCATGCGCTTCTTTTGCCGCCCGATAGAAATCTTACGATCAGATGTGAGGACTAAACCCGCTGATATCCTTCTGCGTTTGCGTGACGAAAATGAAGTCTTCTTGTCGTTAATCCTCAAGGCAGGCGACTGTCTCGCACTCAAATCTTTACGAATGCCGTCCAAGACTTCGCGAAGTACGTTGGGTTGGTTTGTCGAGAAGTAAAGATCATCCGCGTACCTCGTGTATGCAACTTCGAGGTCGCGCGCCCTGTTCGACCATGCCTCGTCAAATTCAAACATGATGGCATTCGATAATTGTGGAGACGTAGGAGCGCCTATGGTCAAACAATCAAACCTACAAACGATCATTCTGACGAATTCGAGATCTCCATCTGTCACTTCACCATTCGCCAACTTTTTCCGATTGACCCCCATTACTGCCATCACGTCGGAACCCTTTAGTGAAGGAAAGAAATCCTGGAAATCGACGCGCAGAATATAATTATTGGCTACGTGAATCTCCGCATTTCGTCTGATTGTGGTTTCCTTGCTGTATGCCGTTGCCGCCACGTGAACAGGTAAATCGCACAGCACGTTTTGCAACAACCACCTCTGCAAAAGCTTCAGCTCGCGGGCTGGATGGTGGATAGTTCTAGTTCCGCCAGTTCGCTTTGGAATCGTATATTGCTTGTAACGATGCGATGCCGTAGTAGCAAGCTTCCACAGGTAGGAAACAGGCAAAGCAAGACGCATAGAGATTTGTTCCACTATCATCGACCAACCTCAGGCAGAGCCTCATACAAATCCTTGGAATACGTCTGATAAAAGAAATTTACTTGCGCGAACACTTTTTCAATTTCTAAATGCTCAATTTCGATAAGTTTAAGACCTGCCACAACCCTGAAGAACTCGCCGTCCCGTTCAATGAACTTTGCCGCAAGTAAGATCCGAAGGAGATGCTTAAGCTCTTGGTTGCGCGGGTTACCTCCAAAACAAGTCACGAGAGCGTGCCGAAGTGTTTTGAGTTCGGCCAACCTCAGTAGCCTTAACACCTCGAATACTACTAATAGTTTCTGCTTGAAACTGAATTGTCCGAATTTTTGATATGGCAGCCGCTCTCGATATTCGGGCCACTTCACGCGTTCCTTCAATCGCTGTCCAATCGGCGTGAAATCAACTGTTTCCTTCACATTGATGAGGACTGTTGGTTTGAGAAGCGAGATTGTGCTGATCGTATCGATCGGACCAAGGTTCAGAAAGGAATCTTCAATCTGAAGGTCAAATGGATTTACGATGAGCGTCTTTTCTCTTATAGGGGAATTAGCAAAAAAGCCAGTCTCCGCAAAAGAGCCTGCACTTTCTGGGAAGATCAAAACACAATCTGCGACGTCAGCAATCACTGATTCAAACTTCGCGAGGTTTACGAAAGTTCGACCCTCGCCGACGAAATTATCCTTGAGAGCATCTTCGGCTAGGAGACACACAAACTCAGGAAGATTGTGCTTGGCCCATTCAACAAATTGCTTTCTGAGGGAATTCCCACCCTCTTCAAGCTTTCCACCGCATACAAAAATAATGAACCGATCCTTCCGGTGGTAGATCTTTTTCTCTTCGAAGATTTTGCGGAGAGAGGCCAAGAGCTGTAAACCAGCCTTGTTTGAGAACAATTGGGCCATTTTGAGAGCGTCTTACTCAAGCGGGGGCGGAGAGACGAAGCTGTCCGTCCCGAAGGGCGCGGAGCAAAGCGGAGCGAGGACTGATTTGGCTCTCCGCCCCTAAGAATTCTGTTCAATGCACTGCAGCCTGGCTAAACACCCGGCGTAGAGTTTTGTCGTTGCCTTTACGAGAAAACCCAACTAAGACGCGGAGTCATGGTAATGATGAGTCTAAACCGCGTCAAACAAAAAAGTCGCACCACCTCGGGCGCACTACCAGCACGCGCTGTTTTAGAACTGCCGCGGCGTGAATCGCTTCCCACTGGCCTTGGCGAAATGATTTGTCGACGCCGAGCATCTGATGCAGAAAAGACTCGGCTTCGAATTTGTTCATGAGGAAACCAAATGAGAGAGGGAGTCTTTGGTTACGCCCGCTTCTCTTGCGGCGGTTGCGGCGGCGGGCTGATCGGCATCAACTCGCTCTTGTAGCCGCAGCCTTCTGCGTCAGAACAATATTTCGTCGTGCCCTTCTTGGTAGTCTTCTCAAGCAGAAAAGGCCTGCCGCACTGCGGACACTTCTCCTGAATCGGCTTGTCCCAAAATACTGTGTCGCACTTCGGGTAATTCGAACAACCGTAGAAGATTTTTCCGCGCCGTGATTTTTTGACGACGACGTCGCCGCCGCAGCCGGGCCGGGGGCATTTCACGCCAGTGGTTTCCTGCTTGATGTATTTGCACTTTGGATAATTCGAACAGGAAATGAATTCGCCAAAGCGTCCTTGCCTTTTCACCAACTGCGCGCCGTCCACCGGACACGTTTCATCGATTGGTTCAGGCGGCGCCGTGATTCTGCCGCTCTTGGAAATCTTCCGAATGTTCTTGCATTCGGGATAACCCGAGCAACCATAGAATGGACCGAAGCGGCCACGCTTGAGCTGCATTTGTTTGCCGCAGAGTTCGCAAGCCTCGATCTCTTCCTCACCGTCAGATTCCTTCGCGAGATCTGTTGGCGCTGAGGGCTCGGCATCGCGCGTAGCCCCGCAGTTGTTGCACTTCAGATACTTGCCGAAACGGCCGAGTTTCTGCACCATGCCCGGCGTGTTGCATTTCAGGCAGACCTCATCCGTCGGCGTCTCTTTCTCTTTGATGTCTTTCGCGTACTTCGTGAACTTCGCGAGATCGTCTTTGAACTTGTCGTAGAACTCGCTGAGCGCGTCAGTCCACTTGAGCTTGCCCTCTTCAATTTCATCTAACTCCTGCTCCATCCGCGCGGTATAGGTTTCGTTGAAGAGATCGTCAAAGCCGCCCTCAATCAAAACATCATTGACTGTCTTGCCGAGTGCCGTGGGATGAAAGCGTCCTTCTTTCTTCTCGACGTACTCGCGATCCTGAATCGTCGTCATGATCGCCGCGTAGGTTGACGGACGACCAATGCCTTTCTCCTCCAGAACCTTCACGAGCGTTGCTTCCGTGAAGCGCGGCGGCGGCTCAGTGAAATGCTGTTCCGGATCGATCTTGTTCAGCGCGAGCGTTTCATCTTTCTTCACCCGGGGCAGCGTGCGCTCGTCTTCATCGTCTTCGGCTTTCTCGTCGCGACCTTCCTGATAGATTTTCAGGAAACCGTCGAACTTCTGCACGGATCCGGTCGCGCGAAACACGAAACGTCCAGCCTTAATATCGATCGTCGTTTGATCGAACAGCGCGGGCATCATCTGTGAGGCAACGAAACGCTGCCAGATCAGGCGATAGAGTTTCAGTTCTTCAGGCTTCAGATACTTCGCCAGCGAATCTGGTGTGCGGCTGACATCGGTCGGGCGAATGGCTTCGTGCGCATCCTGCGCGTCCTTCTTCGATCGATAATGAACCGCCTTTTCCGGAAGATAGTTCGCGCCGTACTGTTGATTGATGAATCCGCGCACTTCGCCGAGCGCGGTTTCGCTAACCCGCGTCGAATCGGTGCGCATGTAAGTGATCAGTCCAACTGAACCCTCCGCGCCAATCTCCACACCTTCGTAAAGGTGCTGCGCGATCATCATGGTGCGCTTCACGGGAAAACTTAGCTTGCGCGAAGCTTCCTGCTGCAACTTGGAAGTGATGAAAGGCGGTACGGGATTGCGCTTGCGTTCCTTGGTAGTGACTTCATCGACAACGAAAGTCTGCTGTTGTGCTTCAGCAACGATGTCGTTGGCCAGCGCGTCGTTTCCGATCAGGATTTCTTTACTGGTACGCACGCCTCCGGCGTACTGCTCGCCAGAGGCGAGCGTACCCTGATCAAAGCCGCTCGTCTTGACGGTTTGTTCGCCAACCTTCAGCAGACGCGCGTCGAACGCGGGCGGTTCGTTGCCGGAAAGGTTGGCCGCGATCGTCCAGTACTCAGTCTTCACAAACGCTTCAATTTCGCGTTCGCGTTCGACGACCATGCGCAGCGCCACCGACTGCACGCGCCCCGCACTCAAGCGTCCGCCCACTGTCCGACAGAGCAGAGGTGACACTTTGTATCCGACCAGACGATCGAGAATGCGTCGCGCTTGCTGCGCATCAACTAAGTTTTCATCGATCTGTTTCGGATGTTCGAAAGCTTCCTGCACGGCGCGCTTGGTGATCTCATTGAACATCACACGGAAAGCGGGCGTGGCCGGTTTCTTGGGGACGATTTCTTCGGCGAGGTGTTGGCAGATCGCTTCGCCTTCCCGATCGGGGTCAGCGGCCAGATAAATCGCTTCGACTTCCTTCGCGGTCTTCTTCAGGTCAGCAACGATCTTTTTGTTGTTGCGCTTTTTCGAATCGGGAATGATCTCGTATTCGGGCTGGAAATTATTCTGCACGTCGACGCCCAGGCCCTTCGAAGGCAGATCTTTGATATGCCCGATCGAGGCCTTCACGATGAAGTCCTTGCCGAGATATTTATTGATCGTTTTCGCCTTGGCGGGCGATTCGACAACTACGAGATTTTTGGCCATCTATCTGTTCTTACGCGCGGTGTAAGCAAAAAAATAAAAGTAATTCTTAAAGTCACGCGGATCCGGATACTCGCGAACTTCATTCAGCAGTTCATCGCAAACCACTTCGCGCAGCCGGCATAGTTCCTTGAGCCGGTGATTCCTCCATCTTGGATCGCTGATCGTCAAATCAAGCAGTTCCAGCATTCGCGCCAGCGCGCTTTCGAAGTATTCTCGATTACCTTTCTGTTTCCAACGCAAAGCGCGCTCGTAATCACTGCCAACATTGCCTAATTGCTCCGCGAGCGTCATCGTGTGCCAGCGGCCATCAGCTAGATCTGGGTGCAGGTATTCCATCGTTTAATCAGACTTCACGAGCGTATTTACCAAATGAATTATTCGTTCGCGAATCGCTGCATCTTCAACACCCCGCGATCGATTTCCCGTTCGCGGTCGGATGTTGATCAACGAATCAAACTCAACCATCTCTGGGCCTTCAAGTTCGGTGAAAAGATTAATTCCCCACAGAGCTTCTTGTTTCGAGCCATGCTCCAGCAGATACTTTTCCTCGTCCGCATGCATTTCACCGCCGATTGCCATCACGCCTTTTTCAATGTCAACCACAGCTTTAACGACCTCTTCGTAGTACGGCCAGGCAGCGGTTTTTAGCTGCTCGCGGGTGATAGGTTTATCCACTAGAGTGATCTCCATTACGCGAAATCATTCGCTTCCCGCGAGTCTGCTTCCGGTCAGGCACTGATGAAGGTTCGATGACCAGAGGTTGCTTCCACGCCAAATTCCGAAGGGTTTTGGGCGGGCATGAACATAACACTAAGTGCGGCGGTGACGTCAAATCGGGCGAAAAAAGTCCGCTAAACGACGTCTAATGACAGAAACTGCTGCCGGTTGATTACAGCTTCCGCACAAAGGCCTGTCCCGGGAGCGCGCGAATCAACTCGCGCATCTCCAGCGTGAGTAGGGCCGTCGTCAGCTGAGTGATCGAAAGCTTTGTAGTTTCCGCGAGAGTATCGATCTGGAGAGGCGTGTCGGTCGTCAGCAGTTTGAAGATCGCGCGCTCGTGCTCGTTCAAATCAGTTGGAGTTAAGGCGAGTTGATCGACCAGCTCGCCCTTCTTCTTTTTCTTGCTCGGTGGTGGTAGAAGCTGCGCGGCAATTTCGGCGGGCAACTCGCTGGCCACGTCCTGCCACTGTTGAACCAGCTTCGCGCCCGCGCCTTTGATCAAATAATTCGTGCCGAAGGAATTGCGCGAAGTGATGTTGCCGGGTACGGCGAACACTTCGCGGTTCTGCTCCATCGCGAGCCGGGCTGTGATTAATGAACCGGAATTCTCGGCAGCCTCAACCACAACTACGCCCAAACTCAATCCGCTGATCACGCGATTGCGATAAGGAAAATTTTCTGAGACCGGTGGAGTGCCCAACGGAAATTGTGTCACCAGCGCGCCGCCTTTCTCGAGAATCTCAAGCGCGAGCTTGCTATGATCGCGCGGATAGAATCGA
>DATLVM010000334.1:0-2943 GCA_035577445.1 Pyrinomonadaceae bacterium | reverse complement strand
CTTCGGCCTATGAAGAGGCGCGGATCTCGCAGGCTGATTCAGCATCGCCTGCGAACAATTCTGATGACTCAAGCATTCCTGTTCCAGGCATTGGCTATAGCGGTCAATTGCAAAAGATTGCTGAACTCGCGATTCGCGGATCGGTGGTTATCTATTCAGTCGATACTCGCGGATTGCAATACACGGGACCAACGGCGGCGGATCGGATCACTTTTCCATCACGCCAAAACGTAAACCCGAATCAGGTGCTCAGTAACATTATGGGTGCGCGGTCGCGCCAACTGATCATAGGGCGCGAAGGATCGGAAATGATTGCCAGGCAGACGGGTGGGTTTCTGGTCCGCAACTCAAATGACTTTGGACTGAAGCGAGTAATGCAGGACCAGGAAGGCTACTACCTGATTGGCTTTCGCCCGGCTGAAGAGACTTTCAATCGCAACTTCCATCACATCAAGGTCAAGGTGAAGCGGAGCGGCCTGACGGTGCGCACGCGCGACGGCTTCTATGGCTTTACCAATGAAGAAGCCCGCCCGAAAAATCTCTCCGCGGATGATGAAATGGCGAAGGCGCTAACATCTCCCTTCAACGCCAAAGACGTCAACGTACGCCTGACGTCTTTCTTTATCGATGATCCAAAGGACGGGGCGCTAGTCCGTTCGTTCGTCTTTTTGGATTCTCACGATCTGAATTTCACCGAAGCTGATGGCTGGCACTCAACGAACCTGGATATTCAAACGATGATATTCGGAGACAATGGCCGCGTGATCGCAAAGGAAGATCGGAATGGCCGTTTACGATTTCGTGCCGACGCTTATGAGCGAGCGGTTCGCGAAGGAATAGCTTACAGCTTTGACATTCCGGTTAAGGCTCGCGGTGCTTTTCAGTTTCGCGTTGCCGTTCGCGATCTGACTTCGAATCGAATCGGATCCGCCGGACAGTTCGTTGATGTGCCAACCCTGCGCGCCGGCGCATTGGCTTTATCAGGAATCGTCGCCCGTGAGATTTCCGCCAACGGAGTGGTTCCGGACATGGAACCAGTCGCGAGTGGGCCCGCGGTGCGGCAGTTTCGCCAGGGCACGACGGTCGCGTTCGCCCACGCTATCTACAACGGCGTGCGCCAGGGACAGCCCGCACAATTGTATGCGCGCATTCGATTGGTTCGAGATAGCAAGATTGTATTTAGTGGAGAGCCGACCCCGGTCACAATTAACGGACAGGCAGATCCGCAAAGGCTTACGAATGTGATGAAGCTCCGGATCGGCGCCGACTTGATACCCGGAGACTACGTTTGCCAGATCATCGTTACCGACGGTCCGGATAACAGCAAGCCGCGCGTCGCGTCGCAGTGGATCGATTTTGAAATCGTAAAGTAGCGGCTAATTCGCGTCGGGCGGCACCGCATTCGTGTTTCCGTTCAGGAAACGATCGAACCAATAGAGCTGCCAGTTCAAACTCTCGACCAAATGCTTTGGCTCGCCGGTGCGAGTGAGGTTGTGATTCTCGCGCGGAAAGAAAACTATCTCAGTATTCACCCCGTAATGCTTCAGCGCGCGGAACCATTGCTCGCCTTGCTCGATCGGCACGCGATAGTCATTGTCCGAATGCAGAATCAAAGTCGGCGTCTTCACCTTGCTCGCATACTTCAAAGGCGAGCGGTCCCAATACAAATCCATCTTTTGAAAAATGTCGCCGCCGAAATCCGCTGAATGACCGTAGGCGCCATCGCGCGTCCCGTCGTCGGAAATGAAGTTCGAGAGACTGCGCAGCGTCACCGCCGCTTTGAAGCGATCGGTGTGACCGACGATCCAGTTCGTCATGAAGCCGCCATAGCTGCCGCCGGTCACGCCCATGCGATCCTGATCGATCCATGGATACTTCCGGAGCACCGCATCGAGACCGTTCATGATGTCGAGGTAATCTTTGCCGCCCCATTCGCCGGCGATGCCGCGCTCAAACTTTTGGCCATAGCCGGTTGAGCCGCGCGGATTCGTGAACAGCACCGCGTAGCCCTTCGCGGCGTACACCTGAAATTCGTGATACCAATCGACGCCGTACTGCCCAGCCGGTCCGCCGTGAATGCTGAGAACCAACGGATATTTTTTGCCCGACTGCCAGCCAATCGGCTTCGCGAAGAAACCGTCGACGTCCCAATCGTCCGCGCTCTTGTACGTGAAGCGCTCAACCTCCGCGAACTGAAGCTGCTTCCAAAGCGCTTCGTTGAGGTTCGTCAGCTTGCGTTCGTTCTTGCCATTCAAATCGGCGACGTATAGATCGTCGAGATGCTTGAAGTCATTCGCAAGATAAACCATCTTGCGGCTGCCGAAATCGAAGTCGACGTTGCGCACCGCGCGTGGACCCGTCGTTACTTGCGCGACAGCTTTCGTTGGCACGTCGACGCGAAAGAGATGGTTCTCGCCTTTGACGCCGGTTTCGAAATAGATCGATTTGCCGTCGTCCGACCATTCGAGTTGCCCGGGAATCAAGTCGAGTCCATTCGCCGCGAGCGTTGAAGGGGCTCCACCGGTCGAAGGCGCCAGCCAAATCTTCGGATGATCGCGATCGTGAAGTTCGCCGGTGAAGGCGATCCATTTTCCGTCCGGCGACCAGCGCGGCTGATTGTCGGCTTCGTCATGATCGGAAATCTTAATCAGCCGTTCGCTGTCATCGACATTGATGACCCAAACATCTGTGTTGCGATTCTCGTCGTATTCCTTGCCGGTGCGATTTGAAACAAATGCGATTCGTTTACCGTCGGGCGACCATTGCGGATCGCTGTCGTTCCAGTCGTTGCCATGCGTAATCGGTCTCGCTTCGCCGGATTTCACTTCAACCACCCAAAGATGCGTCCGCCGATCGTCGAACCAGCCGGTGTCGTTGAATTTGTAAGAAGAGTTTTTGTAATGACGCACGTCGCTAGTGCGCTTGTCGACCTGCAGAGGAATG
>DATLVM010000333.1:0-3452 GCA_035577445.1 Pyrinomonadaceae bacterium | reverse complement strand
GCGACCGAGTTGCGCCTCGTCGACAGTCCGCGCGCGGTTTTGCAGGCGGGGAAGGTAGCATGATCCGGACTGCGGCTGCATACGCAGACTGAAGTCTACGTTACAATCTGCGCATGCAGCGCGAGCGCATCGATAAACTTCTGGTTGATCGAGGGCTGGCTGATTCGCGCACGAAAGCACAGGCGCTGGTCATGGCGGGCGCGGTGCTGGTTGAGGAACAGCTCGTTCGCAAGTCATCTGAAGTTTTCTCTCCCGAAGCGCCGATAAGAATCAAAGAAGAAGCGACGTCGCGCTACGTCGGTCGCGGTGGCCTAAAGTTGGAAGCAGCTTTGCGCCACTTCGAGATCGACGTCAGCGGATTTGTGTGTCTGGATGTTGGCGCGTCGACCGGTGGATTCACCGATTGTTTGCTTCAGCACGGCGCGCGCAAGGTCATCGCGGTCGATGTCGGCCATAATCAGATCGATTGGAAGCTGCGCAACGACCGCCGGGTTGAGGTGCGCGAAGGAGTGAACGCGCGGCATCTGGCGGCCGATGAGTTCGACGAGAAGTTCGATCTGGTCACGATGGATGTTTCGTTCATTTCCGCCACCAAGATCCTTCCGGCCGTGTCGGCAATCCTGAAGAGCGACGGCCGCATCGTCACGCTCATTAAGCCTCAATTCGAAGTCGGCAAAGGCGAAGTCGGCAAGGGAGGCATCGTCCGGGATCCAACCCAACATCAGCGGGTGATCGCTGAAGTCAACGCAGCCGCCAATTCGCTTGGCTTGCATACTGGTGGAGTCATCGAATCGCCGATTACGGGCGCAGATGGGAATGTTGAGTTTCTGGCGCTGTATGTGTCAGAAGCCCGAGCGTGAGCGAGGGCTACTATGCTGCCCATATCTAGTGCGTTCAAAGTGGCCCTCCCTTACGGTCGGGCTTCTGACACGAATGCTTTGTGGTCTCTGTCTCTTTGTGGTTAATTAGACGCCCGCAACATGCCAATCACCGCAATCAAACGCATTGGTGTCGTCGTCAAGCCGCATCAGCCCGATGCTCTTGAGACGCTCTGTCGCCTGACGACGTGGCTGAATGAGCGTGGCATAAAACTAGTCGGTCTTCCTGAAATCGAAAGCGAAAGCATTGAACATCAAACGGGATGCGCCGTCGAAGTCGTTGCCGACACCGAAATTGCGAAACAGGTCGATTTGATGCTGGTGCTGGGTGGCGACGGCACGATGATCGCGACCGCGCGCATGGTTAGCGATACGGAAGTCCCCGTGATGGGCGTCAACTACGGCGGCCTGGGTTACCTCGCGGAATTTCCGCTCGAAGATTTGTTTCCCGCGCTCACCGGAGTTCTCGAAGGTAAATACAGAGTTCAGCAGCGTCTGATGTTAAGCGTTGAGCTTTGGCGTGGCGCGGAACTGGTGACGAGCAATCGCGTGCTGAATGACGTCGTTGTGAACAAGTCGGCGCTCGCCCGGATCATCGAGATCGAAGCTTATCTTAATCAACAATTCGTCAATCTGTTTCGCGCGGATGGCTTGATCGTGGCGACGCCGACGGGCTCCACCGCGTACAATCTTTCGGCGGCCGGGCCGATCATTTTTCCCTCCATGAATGCCATTGTCATCACGCCGATTTGTCCGTTCACGCTTTCGAACCGGCCGATTGTCGTGCCTGACGATTCCGTAATTGAAGTGCGGCTGATGACGGAAAATGAAGAGGTCGCGTTGACGCTGGATGGCCAGGTTGGCTTTGACTTACAAGCCGCCGACCGCGTGGTGATTCGCAAGAGCAACACCGCGTTCAATCTCGTGCAGCCGCCGAACCGAAATTACTTCGACGTGCTGCGGAACAAGTTGAAGTGGGGAAGATGAAACTCAGTTGTGAGTTTCTAGTTTTGAGTTATTGCATATTGCGAAGTTCGCAGCCTGAAGGAGCAGCGGGAGACGAAGAATGAAACTCAAAACTGAAAACTCAAAACTCAAAACCGCTTCTCGCCCCTGGTATCGACCCTCGTTAACCACGCAAATTCTGATCGGCCTCGTCATCGGCGGGCTGCTTGGCTACGTCAGTCCCAGGTGGGGCAACAACGTCTATTTCCTCCGAGACATTTTCCTGAACCTCATCAAGTCGATCATCGCGCCGTTGATTTTCTCGACGCTCGTCGTCGGCATTGCGGGCGGTGGCGATCTGAAGCAGGTCGGGCGCATGGGCGCCAAGGCGCTGCTCTACTTTGAGATCATCACGACGATTGCGCTGTTCATCGGACTGGCGATTGTGAACTTCACGAAGCCGGGCGTGGGCGTGGCTCTCGTTGGCGGCAGCGACATTACTTCGCTGGTTAAGACGCAGCCGCAAGGCTTTCGCGATTTGGTTGTGCACATCTTTCCCGCGAGTGTCATCGACTCGATGGTGCGTGGTGACGTGCTGCAGATCGTCGCGTTCTCAGTCCTGTTCGCGATGGCTGTGTCGGCGATGGGCGCGAAGGCTGCGCCGATCCTGCGCGGCTGTGACGCGCTGGCGCAGGTGATGTTCAAGTTCACCAATTACGTGATGATGTTCGCGCCTATCGGCGTGGGCGCCGCGATGGCCCACACCATCGCGACCAATGGCTTGGCCGTTCTGTGGAATCTCGGAAAATTGATTGGCTCGCTTTATCTAGCGCTTTTTATTCTGCTGGTATTCGTGTTCGGCGCGGTCATGATTATCGCGCGCGTGCCGATCAGACAATTTCTCAAAGCCGTACGCGAGCCTTTCACGATTGCCTTCGCCACCACGAGCAGCGAGTCGGCTTTGCCGAAAGCGATGGAGAATATGGAACGGCTCGGTGTGCCGCGACGCATCGTCGGTTTTGTGATGCCGACCGGCTACAGCTTCAATCTCGATGGGACGACGTTGTATCTCGCGATGGCTTCCGTGTTCGTGGCGCAAGCGGCCGAGCCGGTTATCGGTCACATGAGCTTCGGGCGTCAGATCGTGATGATGCTGACGCTGATGATTACTTCTAAAGGTGTCGCAGGCGTCCCGCGCGCGGCTTTGGTGATTCTGTTGGCGACGCTGAACAGCTTCATGCCGGGCGGGCTGGGGCCAATTGGTGTCGCAGTGATCTTCGGCGTGGATGAATTGATGGACATGGGGCGCACTTCCGTGAATGTTTTGGGAAATTGTCTCGCTACAGTGGTTGTCGCGCGCTGGGAAGGTGAGTTTGACGACAAGAAGGCCCGCGTGTTTGGCACTCCCGAAGAAGTGAAGCGCGAACTTGCCGCCGGCGAAATTGCGTTGGCAGAGGCGGCCGCGGAAGGGTAGTCTACGCGGCTTTGGTTGAGTCTCGAATCTCAGCCATCGCGGATGCAATCACCTCATCCTTGACTCCGTGTTTGCGCAAGCTCTTTACAAGATGAGATATTTTCGGATGATCGTTCAATCGTTGCATGTCCGCGCGTAATCCTTGTCCGATATAG
>DATLVM010000332.1:0-7573 GCA_035577445.1 Pyrinomonadaceae bacterium | reverse complement strand
TCCGCCTCGGAAGTTGAAGAGTTTCGCGCTGTTCCTAAAGAGCTTAGGACGCAATCGTTCTTCAACTGCTGGACGCGCAAAGAAGCCTACATCAAAGCACGTGGCGAAGGCCTGCATTGTCCGCTGGATCAATTCGACGTTTCCGTGACGCCGGGCGCACCCGCAATGTTGCTGAAGAGCCGAATCGAGTCAGACGAAGCGCAACGTTGGCGGCTTGAAGAGTTATATCCGGCGAAGGGATACGCGGCGACCCTGGCCGTCGAAAACGATTTCTCGCGCCTGGTGCTGTGGGATTTGGTGTAACGCAGTCCTTGTAACGCAATCTTTAGATTGCGACGCGCAAACTGAAGTTTGCGTTACACATGAAGCCAGTTCGCAAACTGAAGTTTGCGTTACACGATGAAGTTTCGTTCCACGCTTGCTGTTGCTTCGCTCGTCCTCTCACTCTTCACCTCTGCTGATCACAGACCCATTAACTGCAAGGGCTGTTGGCAACCATCTACCGAGCCCATCGCGATCACCGAGGCCTTCGGCGTCAACGTTCACTTCATCGATCCCGACCCCGCAGAAATCAAGATGATTGCGGATGCGGGGTTCCGTTGGGTCCGCACTGACTTCAAATGGGAACTGACGGAGATCGAGCGCGGCAAGTACGACTTCACGCGTTATGAACCGTTGGTGAGTGAGCTTGGAAAACATAACCTTCGAGCGCTGTTCATTCTCGACTATGGCAATCCGCTGTACACCCAGGGCATGTCGGTTCGCACGCCCGCAGCTCGTGAAGCGTTCGCGCGTTGGGCAGTTGCGGCGGCAAAGCATTTCTCGAGGCGCGGCATCATCTGGGAAGTCTTTAACGAACCTAACCACCCGATCTTCTGGCCGCCCAAACCAAATGTTGATGAATACACCGCGTTGGCTGTCAGCGTGGCGAAGGCTTTTCGAAAAGACGCGCCAAACGAGACTCTGATCGGTCCCGCAACTGCGGGCATCGAATTCACCTTTCTGGAATCATGCTTTGAAGCCGGCTTGCTCAATCAATGGTCGGCGGTCTCGATTCATCCCTATCGCCAGACGAATCCTGAGACAGTCGCGAGCGAATACTCGCAGCTGCGCGAGAGAATTCAGAGTTATCAACGAGGCGCAGAACGATCCTCCGAAATCTTTTCCGGTGAATGGGGCTATTCCTCAGCGTGGCGCGAGATGAGCGAACAAAAGCAGGCGGCACTGTTGGCGCGTCAATTTCTTACCAACATCGCGAATGGAATTTCGCTCTCGATCTGGTACGACTGGCAAGACGATGGATCAAATCCAACGGAAGCGGAGCATCACTTCGGCCTCATGCGTTATCGATCCGAAAAATCGACCGAAGCGTTGGAAGCCAAGCCCGCATACCTGGCCGCAAAGACACTGATGGCAAATCTCAGCGGCTTTGTTTTTCAGGAACGCCTGATCGTTGGCAGCGACGATGATTACGTTCTGGTGTTTTCGAAGGTAAGTGAACGGCGCTACGCGGCCTGGACGACGTCCTGGACTCCGCACCGCGTCATGATTCGGCATGTGACCGGGTCGTTTAATGTCACGCGACTGACCGGAGAAAGCGGCGGCACCCTTGCTTCGAATAGCGGAACTCTCTCGATTGACCTAACTACTTCGCCGCTGTACCTCAACCCGGCGAGGTAGTCCCGATGCAGTTTGAATTCAGATGTCGACAAACTTCAGTTTGTCGCCTGAACTCGACAAGCTAAAGCTTGTCGGACATCGAGCTGTACCTCAACCCGGCGAGGTAGCTCCTTGCGCTCACGTCGTTTTGTTTTCATACTGTCGCTCATAGCTCAACCGTTTGAATCTAAAGCAGGCTGACGCTGATTCGCTAAGAAAATCAGCTCGCGATGACTGGCATATTGGTTGCCACGGTTTGGGCGTCTTAATGTGTGAAGGAGGAATGATCGTGATTCAAAGAATTCTGGCTTTGGCCCTGACAGCGTCATCAATCGCGCTGGTGGCAGGCTGCTCGAGCAGCGATAACTCGAACGCAACTGCCGGCGCCAACACTAATACCAACACTGAAGCGGCGAACACCGCACCGGCCACGGCACCCGGGCCTGACAATTCCGAAATAACTACGACGAATGAAAACGGCGTGAAGACTGAGACGCGCACCTTCAAGGGCAATCCGCGTGTGTCCAGGGTGGTCGTCACCACGCGCGACGGCAATCGCACTGTGAAGGTTTACTCGCCCAGCGGCGAAGAGCGCGAAATGAAGAGTGGACCGGAGAAAGCTCTGGACGCCACCGGCGAAGCGATCGCGGATTCAGTGGGCTTTGCGAAAGACAAGGGCGGCGACGTCGTCGATAAGTCGAAAGACATCGGTTCGACGGTAGTCGACAAAACTAAAGAAGGCACCAAGACCGGGATCGACAAAACCAAGGAAGGCGCTGAGGTGGTGAAAGATGCGACCACTAACACCGCGAAGAAGGTCGGTTCCAAGACCAAGCAAGGCGCCGAAACGGTTGTCGACGCAACCAAATCGGGAACCAAGAAAACCGTAAACGCGGTGAAGAAAGTCATACCTTAAGAGATTCGTACTATTGCCGGCTTCGGCGAGCTAGAGGTGAGTTTCATTGAGAGCGGCTGCGAAAGTGGCCGCTCTTTGTATTCCTGAATATCGTAATGGTTGCTTGCCTAAGAACTGATTCATGCCGGCGGCTGTGCCGCCTGATGTGCGGAAGCGCTCTGCGCTTCGGTCCGGTTCACAATGAATCTGGGGCTCCGCCCCAACAAAATGGGCATAGCCCAAAACCGAAAGGACAGTCTTGCCGGAAGGCCAAAGGCCTTCCGCACATCAGTCGGGCATAGCCGGAAACTCTTAGGCAAGGCTCTTGAGTGCCTGTGCCTCGATGCTAGCTGGCATCACGCCGTAGCTCGCTGGTATCATTCGCGTCGCGAATAGCAAAGCGCAAAGCGCAAAGCGCAAAGAGCAAAGGGCAAAGGGCAAAGGGCAAAGGGCAAAGGGCAAAGGCCCACGCCTAAGGAATCATGAGCGACCGATTCACAATTATCTGTCCGTGCTGCGAGGCAACCCTGAACATCGACGCGGAAACCGGCGCGCTGCTTTCTCATGAAGAGAAGCAAAAGCCGCTCGGGTCGTTCGAAGACATGGTCAAGGGTTTGGACAAGCAGAAAGAGGTGCGCGATCAAATCTTTGCCCAGCAGATGAGTTCGCAGAAAGATCGCGAGCGCCTGTTGGCAGAAAAATTTGAAGAGGCCAAGAAGAAGGCGGCCGGCGATACCAAGATCTATCGGAATCCATTGGATATGGACTGAGGCGAAGAGGTAGAGGTAAGAGGTAAGAACCCATGAAACGAATCTTATTTTCACTTATTAGCAGCGCAGTGTTTGTGGCTGCATTAGCGGCGGTGGCGCCCGCGCAAACCAAGATGCCGCAGATGGTCTTTCGCGATCGGACGCTGAAGAACGGTTTGCGTGTGTTGAGCGTGGTCGACAAATCAAGTCCGACGGTCGCCATCAACGTTTGGTATCACGTCGGCTCGAAAGACGATCCGGATCAGCGCAGCGGTTTCGCGCACCTGTTCGAGCACATCATGTTCAAGTCGACCAAGAACATGAAAGCCGAGATGATGGATCGTCTCACCGAAGATGTCGGCGGACAGAACAATGCGTTCACGCAGGACGACGTGACGGTCTACTACGAAACAGTGCCGTCAAATTATCTCGAGACGTTGCTGTGGGCTGAGGCTGAGAGACTCGCGAGCCTGACGGTGGATGACGAGAACTTCAAGTCAGAGCGCGCGGTGGTGCAGGAAGAGTTTCGCCAAAGCGTGTTGGCGCCGCCAACCGGTCGGCTCTTTTATGCGCTCGATCAAAAGTCGTTCACGGCGCATCCTTACAAGCGACCGACGATCGGCAGCATTGAGGATCTCGACGCGGCGACGGTCGCCGACGTCATCAAGTTTCATAACACCTACTATCGTCCGGACAATGCCACGCTGATCATCGTTGGTGACTTTGATCCGAAACAACTCGATGCGTGGGTTGATAAGTACTTCGCTGCGATTCCCAAACCGAGTCTCGCGCTGCCGCGAGTTCAGGTGAAAGAGCCCGAGCGCACCGGCGAAAAGCGCATCATGGAATACGCTCCGAACGTGCCCTTGAAAGGGGTCGCGTTCACTTATCTCGTGCCGCCGGAAAGAAGTGAGGATGCCGACGCGCTCGAGATGGCTGCCGCCGTTCTTTCTCGCGGACGCTCTTCTCGCCTTTACCAGTCCCTCGTCTACGAGCAACAGATCGCCGCGAGCGCCAGCGCCCGTGCGGATTTGCGCGAGGACGCCGGGCTCTTTCAGGTCCTGTCGTTCGTCGCGAACGGCAAGAAGCCTGAAGACGTCGAGGCTTCGCTCAAGGCCGAAATCAAGAAGCTGCAGGACGCGCCGGTGTCAGCGGCTGAGTTGGAGAAGGCGAAGAACCAGTTGGTCACTAATGAGCTGCGCAATCGCGAGACTGCCCTCGGTAAGAGCCAAACGCTCGGCGATGCGGCGGTATTGCTTGGCGATCCGAATCGGGTGAACACGGACTTGCCGAAGCTTCTGGCAGTAACTGCCGCAGACATTCAGCGAGTCGCGAAGAAGTATTTCACCGACACTAATCGCTACGTGTTCTATTACCTGCCTGAATCTGAGCGACCAAAGACTGCCGGGACAAATGCGTCGCGCATCGACGCGAAAGGAGGGCAGGGCCGATGAGGTTCTTACTAAAGACAATTGCACCTTCGTTCCTGGTTGCCGTGGCGATCGCGTTGCTCAGTGCGACCTCGTTTGCCCAAGCGCCCCAGGCGACACCTCCGCCGCCGCAGGCTCCCCGCTCGGTGACCATTCCCAAGCCCGTCGAGAAGACCCTTGCCAACGGACTGCGCGTGATCGTCGTTCAGCGATCAGAGATGCCTTTGGTGACGGCTCAACTCGTCATTAAGAACGGCGGCGAAGTCGATCCTTCCGAGATGGCCGGGGTCGCGGATTTGACTGCGTCACTTCTGACACGAGGTACGTCCACCAAGAGCGCGACGCAAATCGCCGAAGCAATCGAAGCGCTCGGCGGAACTTTGAATTCCGGCGCGAACTGGGATTCATCCGCAGTAACAACCGGCGTTTTGTCTTCGCGGATTGGACCAGCGCTCGAACTTGTCTCTGATGTTGTGCGCAATCCTGCGTTCAAAGATGAAGAGATCGACCGCCTTCGTCGTCAGACTTTGAATGGCCTCCGAAACGCATTCGGCACGCCTGCATCAATCGCACGATTCGCGGCAGGGCGCGTCGTGTTTCGCGATTCGCCGTACGGCCATCCGCTGTCGGGCACGCCTGAATCTCTGCCGCGCATCAAGCGCGACGACATCGTGCGCGTTCACGGAATGTACTACCGGCCTGACAATGCAATTCTGGTGATCGGCGGCGACATGACGCCGCAGAATGCCTTCGATTTAGCTGAGAAATACTTCGGCAATTGGCAGAAGCCGTCAGCGGACTTGCCGAAGCTTCAAATCGTCACGCCGGCGAGCGATGCGAACAATCGCCGGATCATCGTCGTCGATATGCCGGCCGCGGGTCAGGCTTATGTGCTGGCGGCGCGCAGCGCGATCAATCGCGACAATCCGGATTTCTTTACGGGCATCGTTTCGAATGCCGTGCTCAGTGGTTACTCTGGCCGTTTGAATTGGGAAATTCGCGTGAAGCGCGGTCTGAGCTATGGCGCGGGTAGTTCGCTCGATATGAGACGTTCGGCCGGTGCGTTCATCGCAACAGCGTCGACTAAGAATGAATCAGGCGCGGAAGTATCCGCGCTCACGCTGGGAGAGATTTCCAAGCTGGCCGCTGACGGGGTGGCCCAGACGGAATTGACTCCGCGACAGGCGAGCCTGATCGGCGGCTTCGCGCGGCAGATGGAAACTACCAACGGCCTGGTCGGTCAGGTAAGTTCGCTGGCGATCTATGGAATCAACTTCGATCAGCTCAATCAATTCGTTAGCCGCGTCCAGGCGATCAAACCTGAAGACGTCAAGAAGTTCGCGTCGGCGAACCTGAACACCGACAGCACGAGCCTAATCGTCGTCGGAGACGCGAAAAAGTTTCTGCCCGATTTGCAGAAACAGTTTCCGCAGCTTGAGGTAATTCCGATTGACCAACTGGATCTGAATAGCGCGAATCTGCGAAAGTCCAACTAGCGTTTGTAAGGGAGAGCGAATGCGTCGAAACACCAAACAAATAATCGGTCGCTACATCGTTGCGGATCCGCGGGTATGTCATGGCCAACCCACGTTTGGCGGAACACGCATACTTGTGTCCGATGTGCTTGAGCAGGTCGCCAGTGGTATGGCTTGGGAGAGCATTATTGAAGATTGGCATAACAAGATTACGCATGACGCAATTCGAGAGGCAGTAGACCTGGCTAGCAAAGCACTGCTCAAACATGCTGATGAATTTGTCCTGAGGCCCGCCACGGCGTGAACGTTCTCGACGAGAACATTCCGAGGTCACAGACAGTTCTTCTTGAGAGCTGGCGGATTCATTTCAAGCAAATTGGCGTCGATATCGGCCGCAGCGGGATGACGGACGAAGACATCTTCCCGCTGCTCTTGCGAAAATCCTTACCTACCTTTTTCACGCGCGATAAGGGCTTCTACGACGTAAGGCTGTGTCGCCGATCATACTGTCTGGTTGTTTTGGAGATCGGCAAATATGAAGTGGCATCATTTATACGTCGGTTTCTTCGCCACCCCGACTTCGCCACACGATCAAAACGGATGGGTAAGGTCGTTCGAGTTTCGCGCGCCAGCATTTCGGTTAGGACAATCGCCGAACGGCGCGAGAAGGTCGTCAAGTGGTTCGCTGTTGCTTAGAAGCCAACTATGCATCGAAACCTTCGCTCGTTCCTCGATCTCCTCCGCCGCGAAAACGATCTCGTCACTATCGAAGCTGAGGTCGATCCTTATCTCGAACTCGCTGAAATTCACCGGCGCGTGATTGAACGGGGGGGTCCCGCGCTTTTCTTCAATCGAGTGAAGGGAAGCAAATTCCCTGTCGCTACCAATCTCTTTGGCACGAACAAGCGCATCGAACTCGCCTTTGGGCACAAGCCCGAACAATTCATCAAACAGTTACTCGACGTCGCCGAGTCGCTGCTGCCGCCGGATCGAAAGAAGCTCTGGGAGCATCGTTCGTTGATTCGCGATGCTCTGAAACTCGGCACGCGCACGGTTTCGCGTGGCCCGGTCAGTGAAGTCATCCAGGAACCATCGCGTCTCGATCAGCTTCCGGTGCTGACGACGTGGCAAGAAGACGGTGGCCCGTTCATCACGCTGCCGCTCGTCTATACCGAACATCCGGCGACGAAGAAACACAACCTCGGCATCTATCGCATGCAGGTTTACGACGCGGAAACCGCGGGCCTGCACTGGCAGATTCAGAAAGGCGGCGGCTTTCATTATCACGCGGCTGAGCAGATGAATCAGCCGCTGCCGGTGACGGTCTTCCTCGGCGGCCCGCCCGCGCTAATCATTTCGGCGATC
>DATLVM010000331.1:0-6028 GCA_035577445.1 Pyrinomonadaceae bacterium | reverse complement strand
TAATTGATGTAAATTCTAAGCCGCTATTTCCTGCTCGCCATTTTGCGCGACAAACGGTCGAATTGAGATGCCGTAGCGTTTAATCTTCGCGTTCAGCGTCGTGTGCTTAACGCCAAGCAAACGTGCGGCGCGCAACTGATTGCCGCTGGTCTTTACCAATGCCGCCTGGATCAGATCCGTCTCAAAGCGGCGCACTTCGTCCTGGAGGTTGAGGCTGCGGCTGCTCCGACCAGCGTTGGCGCCTTTCAATGATTCGACAGCGTTGAGAAGTTCGAGCGCGACGTCCCTGAGCGAACTCAAGCGACTTTCAAACGCTTCATCGCGCAGGAGGTTTGTTGCTTTGGGTGAAGTTAATGACTCTTCGGGTCTCCACGTGATTGCAGTGCTCATTGTTTCCCCCTTCGTGTTATTCCCTCTCCCGGTGGGAAAGGGCTAGGGTGAGGGTTTAGCCGGGCCGAAACTCCTAAATCCCTCACCCCAACCCTCTCCCAAACGGAGAGGGAGTGAATGCAACTATTTAGCGAGCAACTCCTTAAAAAGACTGATGGCTCGTTCATCGCCGGTGCGGCCCAGCGCTTGAATTGCGAGCTTTCGAATTTCAGTGTTCGGATGATTACGCGCGGTGCGAATCAGGACCGGCACGGCTTCATCTTTCGGCCGCCGGCCAATCGCGAGCACCGCTTGTTTTTGCAGCTCAACCTCGGAGCTTGAATCAAGCGTCGTCGTCAGCTCGTTGAGACTTTTCTCGCCGGCGACTCGGCCCAGACCAGAGATGGCGGTCTTGCGGAGTTCGATGTCCTTTTCATTCTCGGCGACGCGAATCAGAAATGTTGCCGCGCCGTCGCGATTGTCATTGCGAGAAATTCCGTTGAGGGCCGCACGCTTTAGATCGCGTGAGGTCATCGTCTCGTAAATCGACGTGAGCAACGGGAAGGCCGTCGCGGCGCGACTCATGGCGAGCGCGCCGATGGCCTGTCTGCGCGCGTCGCTTAATTCGCGCTCATTCCGAACGATGTCGGCGAGCAAGGAATTCTTTGCCTGACTTTCTGGCGTGAACCCGAGCCAGTAGATGGCGCGGTTGCGAATCGATTCCGGCGCGGGCCGCTTGACCAGCTCCGTCAACAAGCCTTCGACGCGTGCGTCATCGTGCAGAGCTAAGGCGAACGCCGCGCGATCGCTGAGTCGATTCATCTCGGGCGTATTCGCATCGACGATTGACTTGAGATAGTTGAGACTTTCTTCGTTCGCGGCGCGGCCGGCCCAGTAAACTGGATAACCACCGTACTGATGATCTCGCCCGAGGTTGTAAACCTCTGCGCGGGTGAAACTGTCGCGCGCGGTTTCATAAAAGAAGAACACCCCCAGTTCGCGCGTCTCCCAACGTGGGTCGGACATGATTGACCAGCCGTCGTTCGAGATCGAAATCGTTCCGCCGGCATCGACAATCTCGAAATCGATAGCCACGCCCGGGCGGACTTCGAATTGGTACCCCACCCAAAACCGCCCGCCCGGGGCGCTCGCGCGACCTTGCGTAATTCCGTTATCGATTTTCGCTTTGAGGTTCGCGCCTTCGACCGGCGTGAACTTCTGAGTTTGGGCGGCGACAAAAACAGCAGTCGCCAGGATCAAGCCTAGAGCGAATAAAGCCTTGGGGTATGTGTACACAACGAACCTCCGCTTCTTTGCAGGTCCAAGCGATTTGTTTTGCGAGTGGGCTCCCGCGTTATGTGGGCCCATCACCGGGCCCACGTGTGAATTAGTTCGACCGCTACTGCTTCAGCAGATCCTCTAGGAATGCAAGTACCTTCGGATCCTTGCTGCGACTGGTCAAGAGCATGATTGCTCGTCGCTTGCGATCAATTGATGTCTGGGGATTCTTAGCGATTGAGATTAACTTGTCGGTAACCCGCGCATCGTTCGAATAACCGAGCGCGTTCATAATCTGATCTTTAAGCTCTTCGTTCTTTTCGGAATCGTAGAGGTTAATGAGAGCCGTAACCGCAGCATCACCGCCGCGCCGCCCGATTGCACTGATTGCGGTTTTGCGGAGCTCGATGTTATCGGCGCTGCGCGCGATTTCCAGCAACCGTGCCCAAGCGCGTTCACTCTTGCGGCGGGATAGGCCGCTAATGACCGACTTGCGAATTTCGACGTCGTTGGACGAGTCGTAAATCTTGAAGAGCGCATCAACCGCGGGTTCACCCGGGCGACTGGAAATGCTGCTGATTGCGGCCCTGCGCAAAGGAACAGGCTTGTTGCTCAAAGCAATATCCGCAAGCACGTTCGCGGCCTGGGCGCTGGTGTTCTGGCTGAGAGCGTACACCGCAGCTTCGGCCACTTGGTTATCAGTAGCGTTCAGAGCAAAGTCGCGCAATGGATTGATCACACTATCGTCGTTGGTGGCCCCGAGCGATGCGATCGCCGTGAGGCGGACTTTGGGGTCCGGGTCGTTCTGTGCGACGCCGAGAATCGTTGGAATGGAAGCCTTGCCACCGTGCCTCGCCAACAGCCTCACCGCGGCTCTTCGGCATGTCGGTGTTTGGGTTGAGCCGGTCTTCACCCAATCAGTAGCGACAGAGATACCACGCTGCGGATCGTTTTCCATTAAAGCCTGGAGCACGACGACCTTAAGTTCGCACGGATCATCGTCACCCGCCGACCCTTTGCCTTTGCCGATACCCTTGCCGACGCCAACATTCCAATTGCCGCTGTCGTAATCAAAATCGAAGTCGAAGTCGAAGTCGAAATCAAAGTCCTTGTCTTTCCACTTCGCCTGGGCTTCCGCAAGCTTCTCTCTCACCCGATCCTGGGCCGCGCGCGTGCGCTCCTGGGCCCGAGCCTGCGCTTCCGCGACGCGCTGTTGGATTTCTTGAGTACGTATCTGGACCTCGACTGGATCTTGAATCGCTACAGGCGCAGGCGTGTAAACAACGGCACCGGGAACGGTGATAGCAACCGGGGCGACCGGCGTCCCCGGAGCGACGACTGGATCGACATTCACCGTGACTGGATCAATCTTGACCGCGGTGCCCGGCAGTTGGGCCAGCAGCGTCTCAGCGTCTTCTTTCCACGCGGTCTTTTCGTAACTCTTCAGCAGCTTGTCAATGGTTTGTTTGGACTGATCGAATTTGCGGAGCTTGTACTGCGCGTAAGCCATCCAATACATGGCGGCGTCCGCGTTCTTCTCCTGCGGATAAGCCGCGACGTACTGCGCGAACTGCGCCTCGGCTTTGATCCACTGCGCGTCGTCAATCAAGTCGCGCGCGGCCGTGAACTTTGATTCGGCAGCTTCATTGTTCTGCTGTTGCGTAAACTTATTTCCAGCCTGACGATGCGAAAACTTCTGCGCCGCCGCGTTTTGGATTGTTCCGCCCGCCACGAGCAGGGCGATCACGATAGTCAGCATTTTGGTCATTGAACTGAGTCTGATGATGTAGGTAGTCATGGTTTGATTCCTTCAAGGTTAAGAATTAGTAGCTTCGCAATTCGGCTACGATTTCGGTCCTTTGCACACGATCCGTTATCTGACGCACGTCAGCCGGTCTAGCTTTGTCGGGAAGATTCGCAATGTCGATCAAGAACGGTTCCAGGCTTCCCAGCATAGACTTCGCCGGAAACTTACCTGAGCTTTCGGCTTCGCGCCGCAGCATGATGTTCTCACTCAGCAACCGGCGCGATTCAGATTTTTCGTAACTGACATCGACTTCTTCGTCAGTGTCCGAGTACTTGATGTTGCGGAACGAGAGCAGAAGATTCTGCGCCTGTTCGAGGTGGCTGGCAGTGTCACGCTCTTCCATGGTGCCGCCGTTGTTGTTTTCAGTGTCCGGCAGGACGTCGGATTGATCGGTCGGGCGACCAATGTTCATCGCTCTTGATCGAGGAGGAAAGTTCACAGCAATGATCTTAGGTCCGTGTCCTTCGTCCGCGCCGGTAGAATCGAACGTAGGCGCTGGCACTGGGTTGTCATTCTGCTGAACTCCCGAGTTAGAACCAGTTGGGTTGATTGGTTTTGGATTTCCTGCTCGGGCGATATTTTCACCGTGCGCTGGCGCCTGCGGTCTTGTTCGCCAATAAGCCAAGCCGACCAGCAGCGCAATCAACACCAGCGCCATGGCCGGCATCGCAAATCGAAACGCAGGCATCGCGAACAAACCGGCGATCCATTCACCTAAACCAGTTTTTGATTTCGATTCGGCCTGCCGATCTTCTAAGGCGATGCGGGCCGCTACGCCGTTCCACAGCGCGGGCGAGATTTCCATCTCGCGATCGTAACGAGTGAACATCTCGCTCTCGGCCGTCAGTGTCTCAAGCTGATTCGCGCACATCGAGCAGGTCGCCAGATGCGTCTGTATTTGATCGGATTCGCGCTCGGTGGCCTCGCCATCGAGATACGTTTCCAGAAGATTTATGCAGTCATCGCACTTCATGACTTATGTTCCTATTGTTCCTATGTACCGTCCCACGCGCTGGCGCATCTCTGCGCGCGCGCGATGTAAATCTGTTTTCAACTTGGGGATCGAAAAGCCTGTGATCTCCGCAATCTCTTCGTAACTCCGCTGGTGCAGCACCTTCAAGGTGAAGACCATGCGCTTGTCGTCATCGAGCTTTGCCAGCGATCGCTGCACCACTTGATTGAACTCTTTATCAAGGAGCTGATTCACCGGCACGGGCGACTGATCGCTCAAATCGAGGACCTGATCGTCGTCCAAATCGACATTGCGCCTGTCGCGAACTTTCGATCTGATTGACTCGCGCGTGACGTTTTTCGCAATCCCGAAGAGCCAGGTCGAGAGCTTGGTTTCTTCTCGCAAGGATTTCAGACTGCGATAGGCCCGAACGAAGGTCTCCTGAGCCAGTTCCTCAGCCGCATCGCGATCGCCAATCTGGTCGTAAATAAAGCTCAGAACAGGTCGCGAGTACCTCTCAAAGATCATCCGGAAGGCATCATGGTCCCCCCGACACGCACGCGAAACTAGGTCTGCTGAGCTGTTCATCACAGATCCTGCGAACGCACCGGGCCGGCCTTCCAGGCTTATTTCGCGTGCCGCCAGCCGTTTCATTTGTTCCGGTGTGTTAGTGAGTCCCCGCGCCGAAAGGTTTCAAGATTTTTGCACGTGCGGGAACAGGAATTTAAACGGATCGGGAATTAAGCGAGTTCCGATAATACGCGCGCGGGTGCGCGAATCAGAAGCTCACTAGCGACAGCGAGGGTCGTCCGTAGGCCGATTTATTGGGCGAATTGAGGCGTTATGCCGCTTTTCGAGTGTCGCGATCGGCGAGCAATCGACGAACGCTCGAGAGAAAACTTTGGCTGTTGATGGGCTTCGGCTCGTAGGCATTCGCGCCCAGCTGTAGCGCGAAGGTTGCGCTGCCGGTGCCGAAGGCGGTCGTGATGAGAATGGGCGTCCGCTCTAAAGAAGGAGTGTCGCGAACGCGCCGGACGACGTGAAGACCATCAGCGCCGGGCATTTGAATATCGGTAACGATGAGATCCGGTCTCAGGAATAGAGCCGTGTCGTAGCCGCGCACGCCGTCTTCAGCTACGGTTACTTCGTATCCACTTTGGACGAGCGATAGCTGCATAAGCTCGCGCATCACATCATCATCTTCAATTACCAGAATAGTCTGAGGCATAGTTCCATCCGAAACGGGATCAGAATCAACTAACCGGGCGCTGTTTGTGTGTCGTTAATAAACTTCGATTGGCGCGATGATTCCGTTAAAACTCCCGCTGGATCGAAGACAAAAAAGCGAGAGCAGAGAATCAATCTCTACTCCCGCTTCGTCCGCGCCGCAGTTAGAAGTTAGTTGCCGTTGAAACCGTCGCGGTATCCGGTTTCAAAAGCCTGACGGAAGTACTGCGCATACGTACCTCGATCGCCTTCGCGTGAATTGTAATCCTTCGACGCGCTGCGATATTCGCTATGCCCGTACGGGTTATAGCGGCCGCTGCGGCGATCGTCACGTCCCGCCCTGATGCCGGCGTTGTAGCCCGCATTTAGCGCAGTCTGTCTGAAGTTGTACGAGC
>DATLVM010000330.1:0-21394 GCA_035577445.1 Pyrinomonadaceae bacterium | reverse complement strand
GTTTGATCGGGTCGCATCCACCACCCCACGCGGGCTGCCCGTGCGGGGACCCCGGTCCGCTCGCCGTTCTGACCCAGCGATGCGCGCGAACGGGCTTACATAGCCGACGCACGCCCCACTCGCACGCCGCCATTGGTGGTCGTCGCCCGAATCGTCGGGCCACCGGCTCCCAGATCGACGCTGATTTCTTTCGGCATGCGACCACGCGAAGTCATTGGCACGTTCAGCGGAAAATCGGAACTGACGTTCCCATTTACCGTGCTGGTTTCGAGGTGCGCCGAGTAATTGTCGGGCATCACGAGATTCACGCCACCGTTCGTCGTCCGGACATTCAGTTCTTCGCCGTCCCAACGCGCGCCGGCGAGTTCAACATGCACGCCGCCATTCGTAGTGCTGCCGCGCACCGCGCCACCGACGCGAGTCAGCGACACGCCGCCATTCAGCGTTTGGAATTCAATTCTGCCTGAGACTTCGCGAATCGAAATGCCGCCGTTGTGCGCAGTCAACGAAAGATCCGAACGACGCGGGACGAAAATCTCGAAGCTGACGTACCACTGATAATCGTTTCGCGATTCAGGACCTTCAGCATGGATGTTCAATGCAGCCGTTTCGATCCGCACCTGCTGCGCCAGCACATTAGCTTCAGCCGGGGTCGGCGCGCGAGTTTCGACCTTCGCTCGCACGAGGATCTCGTTTCGGTCCCATCCCTTGATCGAGATGCCGCCGTTCTGTTTCCCGTCGACCGTGATAGCGCCGCCGGCCGCCAGCGTCTGTTCTTTAATTTCGCAATGACCGAACAATCGGTCAGAGTCGCGGTATTCGCGGCACTCCAACGACGATTCGTACTTCTTGTCAAACTTGCTCTTATCGGATTTGTCTTTGTCCTGGGCCACGACCGCGGCCGCAGCCAGGGCCAAAAGGGCGAGCGCAAAGGAAAGGTGGCGTAGTGACTTACTCATACTGATCCTCCTCGAGATTCGTGCGGAAATTACCTTTGGCAGGTTAGTGACAGCTGACGGCAAAAGGTTTCAGAAATTTGCAGCTTCATCTGCGCCAGCTTGTGCCGCGGCGTTTGGAGTCCGCGACATTTCTCCTCTATCATGGCTCGCACGATTTGGTCGCGTTCGCGACCGCCATGGGGCCGTAGCTCAGCTGGGAGAGCGCTTGAATGGCATTCAAGAGGTCAGGGGTTCGATCCCCCTCGGCTCCACCAAGTCCTAACCATCCTTCAAGCCGAACCATGACTTTGCACTGACTTGATGCGCTCTGCTCGCGCCAACTCTGGCACTATCTCGCGGCCGACCTTGCCTCGATGGGTCGTCGTCATTCCGATCCTGATCAGCACCGCGATCTTTTTCTTTCATCTTTCATTAATTCACCATAATGCAGTCAACCTTCCTTATTGGGATGACTGGGCGGCGTTCAGCGGCGATGATCACCCGGCGTCGGTTGACGCCACGTGGCTGTTCGCGCGTCACAACGAGCACCGGATGGCCACGCTCAAGCTCTTCATTTGGGCGCAGTTTCAGGTGAACGGGTGGAACATTCGGACGCATCTGCTGCTCGCGTTCCTAATCTATGGACTCTGTGTCGTGCTCTTAGCCTGGTTCTGCTCACGGTGGATGCAAGCTGCGCCTTGGGTAATACCTTGCTTTGTTCCTTTTCTGCTCACACCTGTCAGCTGGTTCAATCACTTCATGGCCTTCACGGCTTCCGTGCACATTTGGTTGCTCTGCTTCCTGATTGGCGTGTACCTGCTCTTTGAAGGCAAGCAGCGATGGTGGTCGCTGTTGATTGGATGTCTCTCGCTGCTCCTGGCGATCTATACGTGGGCAGCGGGTTTTGTGACAGCATTCATCGTGCTGATCGCATTCTCGATTTTCAAAGCCATCCGCGCGCGCCGCGCTAGCGACATCGCCCGACGCCGAGAGCTTTTTCAGTTAGTCATTTCGCTTGTGATTGTCGGAGGGGCGTTACTGTTCTGGCTTCAGGGATACCAAAAACCTCCGCATCACCCGCCCGTGATCTTTCCATACAAACCGCAATTCTGGAGTTTCTTTTTGAACGTGCTCGCATCGGGCCTGGGCGTGCAGCGCATCTCTACCGCGGCCGGAGTCCTTTGCCTGTTGCTCGTGGTCTTACCGATTTGCGGAATCGTTTGGCGGAAGCGATCAAAGATGTCCACCCAGGAATGGGTAGTTGTGTCCACGATTCTGGCTTTGCTGGCAAACCAGTGCGCAGTCACGTTGGGACGTGCCGGGTTCGGTATCGGCGACTCAAAGAACATCGAGTACACGGAGATCGGAATCCCGCTGCTCGTTCTATTGGTTGCTGCGTGGTTCTTGTTCCTGGAGAACCGGCGGCGAATTCAACTTGCCGCGTTAGCGATTCTATGGCTTTTCTTCTTCGGAGTGTTCTGGCACAAGTGGGGCGACTTTGACATCTACCAACGGGTCCGCAACGACAGGATAATAAGTCTCAGGTGCGTTCAGGACTACTATGCGGGCCGCGGTGACGGACATTGTCCAACCACGTATCCTGCAGATAAGTCTATCGCTCCATTTCTGGAGCAAGGCAAGCGACTGAATGCGTCTTTCTATCACGACGCTATTGATCAAAATAAATGATCCCGTGCGACCCGTCGCCTAAAACGAGACACGGTATTTATCAATCTATTACCGAGATGGTTTTGGAGCGGAACGAATGGCGGCGCGGTATACTTTTCGCAAAAGTAAGGACAATAGGAAGTATTACAGCGTCGCGGAAAGCTGAAAAGCCGGACATCATTCCTCAGAATGTTGCCGAGCCGCTCTGCTGAACCGCATCGGATGATGTCCCCGTTGGGCTCGATTTGCACGAACCTGCTGCCGGAAGCACACAACTTCCCACGATAGTCCGGAATACGCTCAAGAAACCGCTCATCCGCGAACACATTGATGGTAGGTGGTTCTGACATCCTCGCAATGACTGGCGTGTACTTGCTCCTGGCTTCCCTCAGATGGTCGCGAATCTCGCATCTCTCGTTCGCGGTGTATGCGTCCGGGTAGAGTTTGCCAGCATACAAGCCGCGCATCACCTTCGGAATAATAGCCAGGCCGTGAGGTTCCAAGAGCAATTCAACGTCGGAGAAGATCTTTGTGACTTCCGGAGTCATGACGGCTGACACCAGGACATTAAACCCATCTGCTGCCAATCGGTGCGCGCATTCGACAAAACACTCTAATGAATGTTTCCTTTGCCTCTCGTCATAATGCAGTGCAGCATTGATGTAGTGCACGCGCGCGGGATCAACTCGTTCGCGGAACTGCTCCCAACACGCCGTGGTGAGGTTTGTATTGACCGACAGGTAATGATTCCGCGCGAGTTGTTCGCACAAGTCCACAAAGCCGGGATATGCTGACGGCTCTCCGCCCGTCATGTGAAGCAACCACGATTTGCCAGTGCTGTCGAATGCCTTTGACCATTGTGCCACGTTCCCGAAAACCGTTATTCGACCGCCGAGTTCTTCCGGCGGAATGGCGCAATATGCACATCGAAAATTGCAGCTCCGCAGTAGGACCCAGTCTGCCTCGATGTCGTAAGTAATATTCATTCCGGCAATCTGAATCGCCGTAAATCAGGTTGTTGCATCCTGCTCCAGCACTCGACCGATGACCCTGTCCATGTTTGCGATAAAAACCGCTCTGCCAAACTTGCTGCTCGCTGACACCGCTTCTTTACTCATCCGGTCAAGTAAATTGGCATCGGTTACAAGTTGTGTAGTCTCGCGCGACAGCTCGTCCAATTCGTCCCAGAGAAAACCGTTGCGCCCCTGAGTAACGATCTCCTTTTGGCCCCCCGAGTTAATGACGATCGGAACTGCGCCAGCCGACATTGCCTCGACCGTAGTCATCCCAAAGTGCTCTTGCGCGCTCGGATCGTTGTGCGCGGTGGAACCATACCCGGTTGCGTGCCAGTATATCGATGCGCCGCGATATAGGTTGCGCAAGCGGTCGAGATCGGCATCAAAATGAAAATGGATCGGCAAGCCCGCCACATCGTTCTTCAGTTGCTCCAGAAGCGTGCGAGTCTTTGCATCCTGCGCTACGCTGCCAGCGAAATGTAGCTGCCATGTGTCTCTCTGAACATCCCGAAGCCGCTTAAACACCGACACCAAAACATCTTGCCGCTTGTGCAGAGTATCCGCGCCGTTAGCAAAAAATCGCCCGACATTTAGAATGACTTTTTGCTTGCGTCCCGGCGGACCCATGTCGTCGCAGACCGAGTAAACAACGTCCGGGCAGACGCCCCAGACCTGCTTGATCCAGCCTGCGGTAAATTGTGAGTTGGCTGTAACCGCTGCATACGAATTCACAAAATCGATCAGACGGTAGCCCATCAAGTGCTTCTCTAACCGATTAACGAACGGCCGATAGGTCGATCGAAATACTGTCTTCGGAGAAATCGGATGAAGGTAAGGAAACATGCACATGTAAATTCCACGGGGCGCGGGACAAGGCAGATTGCTGCAGTGAGAGTTGTTGATAAAGAGATCGAGCCGGAATGACTTAATCGCTCGAAAGTGCCTTAACGGTTTCGAAAGCACTTCCCGCTTCGTGTGGCGCGACCGAGAGGATTTGCCACCATCTCCCGGCATCACCACAAAGTTCACGCGGCTGAGATCCACATCAAAATAGCTTTCCCACAACCCCACCACTATTGGCTCGTTTACGAAGACCCACACACGATGGCCACGGCTGAGGTGATCGGCCAGCACCAGCGTTCGCTTTTCGCCGCCGCCCTTAGCTTGCATATGAAGGTTGTAGATCCCGATCTTCATTCTTGCAGGGAAAAGAGGCACAGGCGGCCGCCCACGGACCCGGCCACAGTCAAAATTACATAACAGCAGAAGCGCTGCGATGGGTTTGTTGGTCTTTTCCGAACAGATACACTAAATTGATTATTATCTGGTCCTCTCGCACCTTTGATTCGATTTCGCGAAACTGATCCATTTCCTTACCTACCACAACCACTTCGGCGTCAGCCAAAACAGCATCAATGCTGCTGCGCAACAACTGCGCTATGTTCGGAAGGGCATGCTCAATGTATTCTTTGTTTGCACCAACGAGCCGCGGGACTGAAACGTCAGGATCGCAAACGACGACCTCCAGACCTTTGCTGACGAGCTTCTGCATTAACGTTACGAGAGGTGATTCACGCATGTCATCGGTTCCGCACTTGAAACTTAAGCCGAATAATCCCACCCGGGTTTTTCCAGTTCGCATCACCATCCAAACTGCCCGATCAATTTGATTGCAGTTGCTGTGAATGACCGCGGATAACATCGGCACTTCGACGCCCAATTGTTCGGCTTTGAACGTTAGGGCCCGGACGTCCTTTGGCAAACACGAGCCCCCGAACGCGAATCCAGGCGTGAGATACCTTGACGATAAGTTGAGTTTCTTATCGAGACAGAACACTTCCATTACCTCGTGACTGTTCATGCCAAGCTCATTGCAAATGTTTCCGATCTCGTTCGCGAAATTGATTTTGACGGCATGAAAACCGTTTGAAATGCATTTAACCATCTCGGCAGTGTTTGGAGGAACGGTAAGAATCGGCGCGTCGATGCCCGCATAAAGTCCGTGGACTGCTGCCGCCGCCGTCCGATCGTGCGAACCGATCAAAGTAAACGGAGGTGAATAGAAATCTTCAACTGACACACCCTCGCGCAAGAATTCAGGGTTCACGCAAACGCCGAAATCAGATCCCGCTTTTCGGCCTGATGATTGTTCAAGGATTGGAATTACAATTGTCTCCAGAGTGCCGGGCAACATCGTACTTCGGACAACCACGATGTGGGGCTCGCGCTTGCGCCGCAGGGCCCGCCCGATCTCTGCGGACACACGCTTGACGTAATTGAGATCCAAATCGCCATTCTGCGCACTGGGAGTGCCGACGCAGATAAAAGAAAGCTCGGAACCATTAACTGCTTCGTCAGCATCGACGGTAGCCCGCAATTTGTGCTGAGTCACACCGTCGCGAATCAAATGATCTAAGCCAGCCTCCGCGATCGGGCTGTGGCCGGAATTGACGGCGTTGACTTTCGTCTCGTTTAGGTCGACTCCTATGACGTCATGCCCTTCACGGGCGAAACAGGCCGCCGTCACGGAGCCCACATATCCCAGGCCAAAAACGCTAAGTTTGGTCCTCATGAGGTTTCGTGATAGCAAGCAATCAGTCGGCGGAGAACGCTGCGCGACGATCTCCGCAACAGAGCTAAGGCTAAACCGTAGCCGTTTCTTGACGTGGTCGCGCAATTGTTCATAGACTCGCTTGTCGGTCGCACTGGTTTCGATTAGTCAGGATCGCACGCTGTAGACTGTGAAAGATAGACGTTGCTGAGCTGTTGCGCAATGCAAGCTCTTAGCTTGGAAATCTAGATTAGGTACGTGCTGGCTGACTCAATACTTGCCGCTTTGAGGCCTTGATCGTTTATAAAGAGTCATTGGAGAGTTTGACCTTACCCGACGGCTAACCCCATGGCAGTGACGAACTTCTATTTCGTTGAGCAAGCTACGAACGTCGCGCGGCAGCGCGCCATCGCCGCGTTTATGTGGCTGGGTCTGGGCGCGAGTTCGCTGTTTCTTTTCTTCTTCAATCCGGCGCTCCCGCACAATCAATTCTTTCCGAAATGTCCGTTTCGTTTAGTTACTGGTTGGCAATGTCCCGGCTGTGGATCGACCCGCGCGTTCTATCAACTGCTGCATCTGCATCCAGTCGCGGCGTTCAAACTGAATCCGCTGATCATGCTGACGCTCCCGTTCATCGTTTACGGTTTTCTCGGATTTACGAGAAGCGCGATCACCGGCAAGCCGTATCGCCGTCTCTTCATCCCGCCGGTTTATCTGTGGGCCTGGTTGGTGCTGCTGCTGTTTTTCTGGGTGTTCCGCAACACGCCGTGGTATCCGTTCGCCTCTTGAAGTCAAGGTTCTCGATCCGTTTCTCTAATCGAAACAAATTCCGAAGTTTGCGTGTGCGACTCTTTTCGCTTTCGCACGATCACTGAGACTGCGATGCCTACCAGAATTGCCGCCGCCGATCCTCCGAACAGAAGTTTGCCCAGATCGTTGAATCCACATTCATCGCAGTCTGCCACTATGAATGCGGCGTAGAAAGGATTCTGGGCCAAGGAAACCAGAAACACACACATTGGCGACACTAAGACCGAAACTAACAGTTGAATCATCGCGAACCTCTTTCAGGTGCCGGCGGGTTAGTGAGATAGACACCCTATGCTCGGCTTTGTTCCGGTGATACTCCTATTCCATTTACGATTTACGATTCACGATTTACTATCCCTTCATGAACTCTGATCCAGCCATTCGCATCACGATGCTGCCGCGCGACACGAACTCGCAAGGCACAATTTTCGGCGGTGTCATCCTCAGCTATATCGACATGGCCGGCGCCATCGAAGCGCATCGGCGCACAACCATGGAACGTTTTGTCACCGTCGCTATGCGCGAAGTGATCTTTCATCAACCTGTCTTCGTCGGTGATTTGGTTAGCTTCTATACTGAAACAGTGAAGATCGGAAGGACGTCGATTACGACACGGGTGATGGTAGAAGCAGAACGATATGGACAACCGGGTCAGAAAGCGCGTGTGACCCAAGCCGAAGTGATTTACGTGGCAGTTGATGAGAACGGAAAGAAAACGGAGATCGCGTCAAGCTAGTTCAATTCCCTGTTGTTCCAGCGCGTCCCGCAACTGCGATACGTTCTGGTAAAGAATTGTTTGCAGTCCCAACTCCCGCGGGCATTCCAAATTAACCTCACGATCATCGATAAAGATGCATTCTTCAGCTTCTCGTTGACTCACCCGCAGAGCGAGCCGGTAGATAGCCTCGTCCGGTTTTCTGATCCCGAGAAAGCATGAACTGAAGAAGATTGGGAACATGCTTCGTAAGCTAAACTTTTCAATGCGATAAGTATTCAACTCCAGGATCTCGTTGTTAATCGTCGCCATGAAATACTTCCTCGCAGCGGCGAGACGTTGGGCGATGTCGATTGCCTCTGGATGCGGCTGCGACTGTGCAAACACAAAGTCGCGAAACTCTTCGCGCGTGAACGAACGCGGCCGATAGAAGACTGTTCGCGTCAGATATGCATCCAGAGACAAGCGGTCGGTTTCGATCGCGTGCGCGACCTTCTCATGCCGGTCAGCATACTCTTCCACATCGAGGCCAAACTTTTCCGCGGCCGCGCGCCGCGACGCGTGTCCCCAGCCATCGCTCAGGAGCACGCCGCCGATATCGAAGAAAATCGTTGTGATCATGAAAGTGGCACAGACTTCCCTCTGTGATCCTATCGTCTTTCACAGACTGAAGTCTGTGCTACTTACCAACGATGATAGGCGGGATGACCCGGCTTCACCGCCACAAAAGTTCCGCGACAAGTCGCCGTTACTTTGTCGTGCGCGATTAACTCGCCTTCAACCGTCGCGCGATCTTCTGTTGATTCGATCACGCGCGCGCGCAATTCTACAGGCTGGTCAGTTGGTGTCGGACGCTTCAAGGTAATCGTGTAATCAGCGGTGACAGTGCATGGTGGATGATCAGCGCCGGCTTGCTTCATCAAGTGATAAGCGGCGGCCCAGTTGCAATGACAATCGAGTAACGTGCCGATAATCCCGCCACTCAACATGCCGGGAAATGCTTCCTGATAAGTTTCAGGATTGAAGGTGGCGATTACTTCCTCGCCGTTTGGGAAGCTGCGAATGTGCAGGCCCTTGGGATTTGCCGGGCCGCAACCGAAGCACGCCATGCTTGGCGCATACGTTTCCTGGAGACTCTTTTCACTCATGACGACAGAGTTTCGCGCAAAGCTACTGTGTTAGCAAAGCTGAAAGAGGTGGGCGGAAAGAAAAAGAATTTACATCGATGCCAGGTGCGCCAGCGCCGTCGCCAAATCGAGTCGCGTGAACGCACCCTGGGGATTGAACATCGCGCCGTTGGGACGAATCAGACCATTCTGCACCGCCACCGCCACGTAGCCACGCAGTGACGCTGGAATTGATGCCGCATCTACATAAGTCAACGTGTAGGTTCCTGACTCAGCCTGTTGACGTAAGCCTGCGGCGCGGACGAGCGCGACGACTGCGGTCAGACGATCGACTGTAGCGTCAGGTTGAAAAGCTCCGCCAGGAACAGCACTCGGGAACAGTGCGCCGTTCGGCGAAGCTTGAACGCTTTCCACAAACAGCATCGTGGCTCGGTCGCGAATGTCTGTGTAGTTCGATTGTGCGGGCAAGTACTGTGGCACACGCGCGCCACGAACCAGAGCGGCTGCGAAGTTCGCCCGCGTCACCGCAAATGCCGGCCGGAACCTCGATCCAATCTGAGACATGGTCAGCGATCGGAAGTCCTGATTGATGGCGGCCATCGATCCTGAATCCAAGCCGGCGAGATCCGACATCGGCGCATAGTTGGCAGTGGTCACGCGCAGGAATCCGGTGTAGCTCTGCGCGCCAACTCCGGTTGCGGTATTCGCATAGGTCACGCCCACCGGAAGGGCGGCAGGATTCATAACTCGTGCTTTCCAAGCGCCCGCGGCCGGCGAATTGATTACCGCGCGCTGACGTTTGCCGGTTAGTCCGGGCGCATTTGCTTCTGTGCTTGATGCTTGCTCTGTTCCTCGCGGATCGAGCAGCGACAGATTCAACGCGTTCGGAGTGAGCAGTCCGCCCCAGGCAATCTGAACCGAAGCAGCCGTAGCGTTCGCCGGAATATTGAGCACCGAATCATTCGATGATCCCGGCGCCGCGCTCCCGGCGAACTGCGTCATTGTTTCACCAAACTGCACCTGGTTTTGGAATGACGAGCCCCGCCATCCGCCGAAGTGGCGCTGGCTGAATGCCGCTTCCAGCACCGCCGCCTGAGCATTCAGCATGCCCGCGCCGACCTCGTACAGGTAGTACGAGGGGAGCGGCGTCGCCGTGCGCTGTAGAATGTCGCGCACTTGTGCTGGGGTGAGATTTGGATTCGCTTCGAGCATCAGCGCGATCACGCCGGCCACCTGCGGCGCAGAGAAACTGGTGCCTTTGCCGGTCGTGTAATAAGGAAGTTCACTCGCGCTAAGTCCCTTATCATTCGCGGCTGCGCCATCAACTGTGGTGACTGCGGCTACCGTCGATGTCCGCAAGCTGACGGTGTCCACGCCCGGCGCGACGAGAGTTGGATGGAACAGCGCACTGCCAAACTCTCCGCGCGAAGAGAAATCGGCGAGCTTTCCTGAATTGTCCGTCGCGCCGGTGCTGATCACCCAGGGCGCAACCGAATAAGGATTCAGCGAGTCAGAACCTGGGCCGGTGTTGCCCGCCGAGAACACCACATTGACGCCATTGTCTGTCAACATCTTCGTCGCGATGTTCACTGGATCGTTGACATCGAAGACCGTGTTTGCTGAGAAGCTGCAATTCACTACCCGGACATTGAATGCCGCAGCATTGGCCATCAGGTAATCGAAACCGGAAAGCACAAACAAGAGACTCGCATCGCCCGCGCTCAATCCCAGGATGTTCGCATTCGGCGCCACGCCCGCGTACTTGCCGCCGGACTGTTGGCCATTCCCGGCGATGACGCCGGCTACGAACGTGCCGTGACCATAAACTTGATCCGTATTCGGCAGGCTGGAGGTTGCCGGCGGATAGTTGAAGCCGACCCCGAGGCTCTGCGTATCGGCGAGCTTGATATTCTGAGCGACGCGCCCTGACAAATCAGCGTGCGTCCCATCGACTCCGGTGTCGAGTACCGCCACCGTGACGCCGCGTCCACTCACCGGCAGTCCGCGGTTCGCCTGCGTGAGATCGATATCGCGGCGGACACGATCAACGCCGGTGATGCTGCGCGCGCCCGTGTCGAGATTCCATTGGAATGTGCGATTGCCGTAAATCGATCGCACAGATGACAAATGAGAAACTGCCGCCAGCCGTCGCTTCGTCGTCGTCACCGCAATCATCGGCAGCGCCCGATAACGCGTCCCGCCAAGTACGCCGATGCTTTGCAGATCCGCGATGTCTGCATCCGTTGGTAGATGGTGATAGACGATCACCGCATCAATATTGCTGTCGTCAGTCAGTTGATTCAGCAACACCGCAAGTTCGGGATCGACACTCTGAATTCCCGATTGACCGATTGCGGACGTCAAAGTTGAGATCAGCGCGTTTGTTCCCGTCTGCACAAAGCTGTCAGCGCCGCTGACCGTAATTCCGTCAGCACCGGAAACAGTGATGCCGTCACCGCCGATGATGGTGATGGCCGTTGGGGTGATTGAGAAAATTGTTCCGTCCGGCCCGGTCGCCACTATACCATCCGCGCCACTAACGGTGATGCCGTCGGCGCCACTGACGGTAATGCCGTCACTGTGTGCGATGTTACGTGTGTCGGCGCCGCTGGCGGTGATCCCGTTCGCGCCGGTGGCGATGATGTTGTCCGCTCCGCTAACCGTGATTCCGGTGGGATTGCGAATGGCGATCGAGTCGGCGCGATAAGTGTTCCCATCGGCGCCGCTTACCGTGATGCCGTCAGCGCCACTCACGGTGATGCCGTCAGCCCGATTGATCGTCGTCGAATCCGCACCCGATGCAGTGATGCCGTCTGCGCCGCTGACCGTAATTCCGTCCGCGCCCGACGGCGTAATTCCGTCTGCGCCACTGACCGTTATTCCGTTCGGTCCGAACGCCAGCACGCCGTCGGCGCCGCTGACCGTGATGCCGTTCGTGCCTGTGTAGAGAATACCGTCCGCGCCGCTAACGGTGATGCCGTTCGAGCCGGTAATCGTCAGCCCCGCCAAGGCCGGCACAGAGCTAAGCAGAGTGACCAGCGTTAGCGCGACTACTCGGTTAATTGTTTTGACTGCGTTGCGCGTCATCGAGCACAAGCCAACGCCACAGTCGGGTCAGACAGTGGCTTGTTCCAAGTCAATTCAGGCGAGGTAGCATTTCAACGAAAAACTGAGACGACTGGCGGATTCTAAGAGATGGAAGTCAACGCCTTTGTTGCGGCGGTCTTGCATTTTCCTCTTGGTTTTCCGCAGAAAATTCGCCATTTCTAGCTACCAACCAGTTCCTTATAAGCCTTCTGAGTTTGCATTGCAGGCTCTACACCTAGCTCTTTTTGCAAAAGTCCACGCAAGGTCTCGTACTGCTCCTTTACGGCGACGCGATTGCCGAGCGCTGCATGCGCCCGCATCACCATGCAATGGATATCTTCGCGAAACGGGTCGTCACGCAGGATGCGCTGCGCGAGATCCATCGCCCGCACCCAATCCTGCTTGCGTTCCGCCACCGCCGCCAGAGATTCGAGCATGCGCAGAAATTGTTCGCGATAATACGAGCGCTGCTCCTCTACCCAATCGTCGTAACTGCCCTGCATGAAGTCGCCGCGATAAAGCGTGGCGGCGCGTTCATAGCAGTCGATACAGCGATCGAAATCGCGGGCGCGACGGGCAGCTTCGCCGTCGGCAATCAGCCGGTCGAAAACTTCCACGTCGATGCTGTACGAGAATTCAGGATTGAGCTGATACTCACCATCTCGATACGCAACGAAGTTTTGTTTTAGCGGCTGATTGCTGTTCAGCGCCTTACGTATGTGGGACATCGTGGGGTGAAAATTCTTTTCGATCGTTTTCAGATCGGTATCGCGCCAGAACGTATCGACAATCGTGTCCTTAGCGGCGCGATTATGCGGGCGCGAAGCGACGAAGCACAGAATGTCGCGCGCGCGGCGCGTGGTCCATGCATCTGCCGCAAATGGGCGAGCCCGATCACGAAAGATCTCGATCGGCCCGAGCATGTTGATGGTTAAATCAACCAGCGGCTGGGCATCGAGCACGGCCGGAGCAGCGACCACCGGTTCGATCTGCGGTTGGGGAGCAGTCGCCGCGACCCGCAAATCCGCCGGCAGCATCTCTTGCGCATCTTCCGAGCCAAATAGTTGCTGATGCCCGGTAATCTCCTGGCGCAGCCAATAGTCATAGTCGTAACGGGCGGCGAGCTCGAGAGCGCGCCGCAAACACTCGAGCATCTGCGGTTCGCGGCCCTGCGCGAATTCGCATTGAGCCAAACCCATGCTGGCCTGAGCTTCGTAATAATTCAGCCCATCCTGGCGAAAGTACTTTGCCGCCGCGGTAAACTCTTCGCTCGCGCTTGCATGATTGCGCAATGCGACCAATATCCGGCCACGCGTCAATCGCGCCGTCATGTTACCGATCGCATTCCTTTCAGGGGGTCGACTCTCCAACAAACGATCAATTTGCGCTAAGGCGCGCGTGGCATCACCGGCTTTGAGACTCAGGAGCGCTCGCTCTTCCAGCAGCTCTACCCGCGAAAGATCGATTCCCGCCTCGCCGTACGATCGGGCGGCGCGTTCGTAGAATTCGCCCGCGCGCACAAAATCGCCGCGCTCGCGATAGAGATTCCCGTAAGCTTCGAATGCTTCGCCGAACTGTCCGACCAGGTTGAATGTCTGGCACGCCTGCAGCGCGAGATCGAGATGCTCTTCGCTCTTGTCCATCTCGCCGCGATACAAGTGACAGCGAGCGATGTTCGTGTGCGCGGTGGCTTCCTGCGGAATCGGTGGCAGATCCGAATCAGCGCGCATCATGCGGATTAGCCAGCGCAGCGCTTCGCCGAAATCGCCGCGCATCATCGCAGGCAGTCCGAGGTTGTGGGTGATCAGCCGTGCCTGGTGCGCATCGTGTTGGTCTTCCGCAGATTGCAGCGCGACCCGAAATTCGCGCTCAGCCGCAGCCCATTCGCCGCGCGTCACATAGCATAAGCCGCGCGTGTTCGCGCATTTCGTGCGCACGGGCGAGTCCGCCGGCGTTAACTCAATCGCGCGATCGAGATATTCGAAGGCGGCCGTATAGTCGCCACGCCGGCGCGCGATCGTGGCCAGGGAATGGAGCGCTTCGGCTTCGCCCAGATCATCCTGCTTCGCGCGCAACGCGGCGATCGCTCGGCGAAACAGATTCTGCGATGCTTCGAAGTCGCCGCGCAGGCGCGCAACTTCCGCCCGATACGACAGCGAGCGCGGGTGTGCTTCGAGCGCAGCCGCCGGTAAAGCTTCCGCGAGAGATGCCAGCGAAGCGAGCTTGCCGGAGGTAATCCAGGCGCCGCCATGCTGCGCGATGATTTGGCCTGCCTGATCGAATTGTTCAGCGTCGAGCAGGTGGCGCACCGCCTGTTCCCAACTACCCTGCTCTGCAAAATAAGCGGCGCAACGCGCATGTTCGGCGGCCACGCCCGTGAAACCGATCTCAGTGCGCAGCCGGCGACGAAGAAAGCTCTGAAACAGCGGATGCAGTCGATACTCTTCAGCGCTGCGATCGCCGGCGACGGTCATAAACACGTTGCCCCGAACCAGCGCCGGCAGCGCTGCTGAAGCTCGCACTTCAGGAAATAACCGCGCGCAAGTTTCCAATTCGATTCGATCCAGCAAGGCCACCCGCATCAGAAATTCACGGACGTTTTCCGGCTCACCGGCGAAAACTTCTTCCGCAAAATATTCGAAGATGTCGCGCTCAGATTGTCGCAGCACGGCGAGAGGGTCGATTGCGCCCTCTTGTGCGGTTCGCTGTCGCTGGGCCACCTGGCGCACGAGTTGCAGCGCGGTGATCCATCCGTGGGTGCGCTCGCCATATTCGCGCAGTTGTTCAGAGGTAAGCGACAGCCCGAAGACCTTGCGAAACAACTCCTGAATTTCTTCGTCAGTAAAAAGCAGATCGTCGCGGTCGATCAGCGTTAACGATTCCTGAGATCGCAAACGCGCCAGCGTCAGCGGTGGAACTTCACGCGAAACGATAATCACGTGAATCACGTCAGGCAGGTAAGCAATCAAACGATCGAGGACCGCGTGCACCGCCGTGTCCGTGCCCAGATGATGATAATCATCGAGCACGATCAATAATTGTTGCTCAACGCGCTCGAGAATTTCGTTCAGCAGAATGTCTGCGGCGCGTTCCGGCTGCTGCGCGAGCTGTTGCGCCTGTTGCAGGTACGCAAAGGTCTTCTCGCCAAAGTCCGCAACTCGCTGCTGAATTCCAAACGTGAGATAGCCGAGGAAAACGGCCGGATCAGCGTCCGTGTGATCGAGCTGATACCAAATGTAGGGATGCTCCTGCTTACGGACAAAATCCGCGACCAGCGTAGTCTTTCCCGACCCGGCATTCGCAGTCACTAACGTGACGGGCAACGTCAGGTTTGCTTGCAGTCTTTCGATCAGCCGAGGGCGCGCCAGGATCTCAGGCGCAGGGCGCGGCGGCAGCAGCTTAGTGCGCAGAAAAAATGCGCTCGGCAGCGACAGTCCAGCCGGCGTCGCCTCATCGTCTTTGGCTCTGGGCTTCTGCTTTGACATCGATGCGAGCAGCGATTCGTCCGGAATTCTGCGGAGCGTAGCATAGCTGAAAGCGCTACTTCTATTGGTGCTGAAACAATTTGGGATTGAGACGCCGAGTCCGGCGCCAGGAATGTCCAACGGGGGATGTGTTGCTTCAGGCATGGCCTGTAATCTGATCCGCGTCGTGGCACAGACTTTAGTCTGTGAGCTTTGCAAGTCGTTTCACAGACTAAAGTCTGTGCCACAAGATTGAAGGATCAAGTATCCGAGAAGGCACAACGTGACGCGTTCAGCGCCAGAAAGCTGTCGACGATGGCGCGACCGGCACGGCCGGGCGTCGCGGCAAAATCTGAAATAGAACCGGCTCGTCCACTCGTCTGACGCCACGCGACGCGCGCATGCTCTTCACCCAAACCGTAACTGGCAAACAGAGCAATCGTTTCATCGACGGTGAACGCCAATTCACTCTCATCAACCACGCGCAGCATCTGCTTCGAACGCAAACGCCAAAGCGGCGCCGGCGGCAAGCTGCGACCCGTAATCAGCACGTGAACGTCTGGCGGCAGCAGCGGTAAAAACCGGCTGAAGAAAGGCACGACCCATTCGGCGTCGTAAACAAGATGCAAATCTTCGATAACGATGAGAAGCGGTTCCGATTTTTGCTCGGCAAGTTGAAAGACTAAAGCTTCGGCCAGCGGCTCTGCGCGATCATAGTCGACGGCGCCGGCAATTTTCAGCAGGCGCTCGGCCGACAGGAAAGGGCGCTGCAAACCGACGGCTGCGACCAGATATTCACAGAACACGGACAGATTGTTGTCGGCGGCGTCAACCTTGTACCAGGCCACTGCGCGACCGGCATGACGCGCGAAATCCGCCGCCAGCGCCGTCTTCCCGGTCCCCGCTCGACCATTGATGATCGTTGCGTTGGCAGAAACCTGATGCTCAGCCAGCAGGTTCAGCAGGCGGAACCGCGAGCTGCGCGGGTGGGCAACGGCCGGAATAGCGATTTTCTCGTGAATAAAGTGCTCTTCAGTCTTCATAAATAGGCGCCGCCGCTGCTCTCCGATCGGGTTTCCCCCGCACGAATCGGCGATGTGAAGATTATTGCGAACCCCCCTTGAGGAATTCTTGAGTTTTGATTGCAGCGCTCGACTCGGCTCGAAAATGCCCTTCGCTCGGTGCGTTTCGCGCCTGAATCTCAGATAATGCGCGGCATGCGACGAATGGACTTGCGACGATTCCTGCTCATCCCGATTCTCACTGCCTTTTTGATTGCCTTGTCGGTTGCGACATGGGCGCCTGGGTCGACTCAGCCGACTCTTCCGCCGAAGCCGGCCCCTGCTCCTGAACGGTGGCGGGGGCTGATTGGAGAGTACGGACCCGACGATGATGTGATCATTGTTTTCGAGCGAGATGGAAAGCTGGTCGCCCTGCTCAAGCACACGGAAGTCGAGATCCTCGAGGAAGTCGATGAGAACACTTTCAAGTTCCCCTCTCCCGGGCCACACGCTCAGCAGCACTTAACGTTTGAGCGCGATGCAACCGGGCGCGCGACGCAACTTGCGATTGACGCAATCGTGGCAGAAGCCCGACCCCGGGGTCCCCAGCCGGGCAGCCCGGATGGGGTGGGGCGGTCAGGGAGGGCGCAGTCTGACTACAAGCGCCGAAACATTGAACCGGAATCCGGCAATCAACTGCACGTAACACCGTTGCGGCCGGTCGCAGACTTGATGAAAGAGGCGCTCGCGGCGCAACCGCCAAACGAAACTGGTGATTTTCGCGAAGGCGATCTCGTGGAGTTGACGAAGCTCGATCCGACGATCAGGCTAGAGGTTCGCTACGCCACGACGAACAACTTTCTCGGGACGAAGTTCTATTCGCAGGCCCGCGCTTTCATGCAACGTCCCGCGGCCGAAGCGGTCGCGCGCGCGAACCAGAAATTGAAAGAGTACGGTTACGGCTTGCTCATTCATGATGCGTACCGGCCCTGGTATGTCACTAAAGTTTTCTGGGACGCGACGCCTGAAGACAAGCACATCTTCGTTGCCGATCCTGCAAAAGGATCGCGCCACAACCGCGGATGCGCGGTCGATCTCACGCTCTACGATCTGAAGACGAAGAAGCCGATCGAGATGGTCAGCACTTACGATGAAACTACTGCGCGCGCCTATCCCGATTATCCGGGTGGCACGTCATTGCAGCGCTGGCACCGGAAACTTCTGCGTGATGTGATGGAGTCGGAAGGTTTCACTGTTTACGAAGCTGAGTGGTGGCACTTCGACTACAAAGACTGGCAGAAGTATCGGATTGGAAATGTGAGGTTTGAGGGAATACAGAACCGCGAACGGTAGTGAGCGGGATAAAAGTCCTTCTCACGCGACATCTTGATCCCGCTCGCTACCGCTCGCGGTTCTGTATCTGTCTCCGAATCTCCATTAATATCTCGTAATATCGCCACGCCGCCGGCGCGTTTGGTTCCTGATGATGGTCGGGCTTTAGAATTAAGTCGCCGGTTGAGAGCAGGACCTTCTTCACTTCGGGATTCTGCTTCACCTTTTCCCAGGTCGCTGCCACGATAAGTTTGTAATGCTCGCCGGGCGTCGTGGGTTTGTATTCGAAGTGCTTGCCCTCAAAGCTCACCCAGGTGATTTTCATCTTCTCCATGTTCGCGCTGGCGAGCGCGCCCGCGTGATTCGCTTCGAACGAAACCATCTGCGCCACCTGTTCACGCGTGTACTTCCATTCGAGGCCGGGAAACTTCGCCCGGCTGTCGTCAGGACCTTCGGGATATTTCATCATCTGCCAGAAGCCTTCGAGGCTCGCGAATCTTTTGCCGTGAAAGACAAACGGCGTCGGCGCAAAGTTCGAGAGCAAACCGAGTTCGTTGCGCTTGGACAGAATGACTTCGCCGGGTCCGGCTTCCTGCGGCAGAATTTCCCAGTCAGGTTTTTTCGGATCGACGACTGGCGCGAACCAGTGCGCGGGATAACGTGGGTCGCGCGGAATTTGTGGCACCACGGCCAACGCCACTAACAAGCCGATGATGATTGCTGTGATTAAGCGGTTCATTTTGATTTCGCCTTAGTACCTCGGCCCACCGGCACACGCACGTCCGGTTTTAAATTATCCACGAACAATTTCAGGATGCGCTTGTACTCATCCGCCCAGCTTTCTTCGCGTTCGAAGCCGTGATCCTCAACCGGATAAGGCGCGACTTCCCAGTTGGTCTTGCGCAATTCGATCAACTTCTCGACCAGCCGCACCGTGTCCTGAAAATTCACGTTGGTATCAACCATCCCATGACAAATCAGCAGCGCGCCTTTCAAGCCGTTCGCAAAATAAATGGGCGAGCTCTGCTTGTAAGCCTCCAGATCGTTCTGCGGCAGGTTCAAAATATTTGCCGTGTAAGGATTGTTGTAATGCGCCCAATCTGTCACCGGCCGCAGCGCCGCGCCTGCCGCGAAAACATTCGGTTGCGTGAACATGGCCATCAAGGTGATGAAGCCGCCATAGCTGCCGCCATAGAGGCCGACGCGTTTCGGATCGACGCCGTGCTCCTTTACCAGATAATCGACAGCGTCGACTTGATCGGTTAAGTCTTTGCCGCCCATGTGACGATAGATTCCGGTGCGCCAATCGCGGCCGTAACCGGCGCTGCCGCGATAATCGATGTCGAGCACGACAAAGCCGCGCTCCCTCAACAGGTGATGAAACATGTATTCGCGATAGTAGGAACTCCACCAGCGATGCACGTTCTGCAAATAGCCCGCGCCGTGCACAAAGATCACCGCAGGACCGCCGCCCTTGTAATTCTGCGGAACATAGATGCGGCCATAGACAGTCGCGCCATCGCGCGCTTTGAAGCTGGCAATCGGCGGATCGATCCAGTTGTAAGTAAAGAATTCGCCGATGGGAGAGTTCGTGACCGGCTTCGCGTCCGCCACTTCTTTCATCGTCAACGATTTGTTCAGCAATAGATAGAGTTCCGGTGGTTTGTTGCTGTATGAACGCACATCCGCGAGCATCGTTTCATCCGGCGAGATATCAACCTGATTGTTGCCGGGCAACGAAGTAAGACGCTTACGTTCGCCGCCGCCAATCGACATCGAGTAAAGATTGCGTTCAAAGAAACTGCCTTCGCTCGAAGTGAAATAAAACTTCGATTTGTCCTGCGACAGATGTACGTCTGAAACTTCGAACTGTCCCGAAGTCAATTGGGTTGGTTCGCCGCCGTTAATCGAAACTGAATACAGATGCGACCAGCCGTCGCGCTCTGATTCGAAGTAAACGCGTTCGTTGTCCGGCAACCATCCGAGCGTGTTCGCGCCCGGCCCATCAACCCACGCGTCGTCGTGAACGGTTGCGAGAACTTTCGTTTTGCCGGTGGCCGGATCGAGCAGCATGACCCAACGATCCTTGTTGTCCGCGGCCCGCGCCATCAGGACTGCATGTTGGCCGTCTTCTGACCATTGGAGTTGCGACAGTTGCACATCGCGATCTTTTGGCGTCGGCATTTTGGCTTGCGCATCAACCCGGTCGCTACCGCTCCCGGTACTGACACGTGCAGCTTCCGTGGCGTTCATTTCGGTTCGTTGCACCGTGGATGTGGCTGGCAGCTTCTGTCCGTGATCGACGTTCTTTGTCTCGCCGGTTTCCACGTCGATGATTACCAAGCGCGTGTGATTCTGCGTGTCACCAACCTTCGTGCGACCGGGGATGTCTTCGGTGTAACCCGTCTCAGTCACGTAGTTCGGCACAATCGTGTTTTTGCTGCCCGCGCCAGATTCAGTGATCGTCGCAATTACATACTTGCCGTCGGGCGACAACGAAAGGCTCGCGACACCCTGTCCGGTGGGAATATTAAAAGGCTTCCGCTTCTCGCGTTCCTTGCGCTTCTTCTCCTGCTCTTCGCGCTGTTCTGCTTTTTCGCGCACAGCGTCCAGCAACGCCCGCTCTTCCTTCTTCAAATATTCCTGACTGTCAGTCCCTTTCGGTGTCGCGATCGGGGCCGGTGCTCCACCAATGCGAATGTCGGTGAGTTGCTCGATTGATCCGCCATCAAGGGACATCACGTAAAGATTGTTCAGCCGCGTGAAATAGATGTGCTTCTGATCGAAAGTGAAATGTGGATTAGTTTCGGCATCCACTGTCTTCGTGATTTGCCGGCGCGTTTGCTTCGCATGATCGTAGATGAAGATGTCGCCTTCATCGGTGAAGACGGTCATCGATTTGTCTTTCGACAACTCGCCGTTAGCGGGCGGCGCCTGCTTCGCTTCTTCATCAGTCAGGCGACGCAACCCTGAACCGTCGCGATGGACGACGTAGAGACTCATCTCTTTCAGCCGCGGTTCGTCGGCTTGCTTCCAACGAAAGTAAACGCGTTGACTGTCTTGCGACCAATAGACACCGCTGGGCGGATAACCAACGAGCCGCGGCCCGCGCATGATGCTGTCAACGGTGAGCTCGAATGGCTTCGGCGCGGTGGCTTGTTTCTGTGCCAGCGCAAACTGCGGAGCCAGGAGTGAAAGCAAGCAGACAACGAGTGCTGTTCTTCGGAAGCATTTGATTCTCATTTTGAAATTTGACTCTCCGAGACTTCGGTCGATGAATCTCATTCTCACCTTGCTTCAGCAGGGTGAGCCGCGAAACTATCAGACACAAGAAACCGTTTCAACGGTCTCGTAACGAAGCCGTTGAAACGGCAATAACATACTTGACGAATCAAATGGCGCCGAGATGTCCAAGCAAAAGGGTTTCAAATCCCCTCTCCCTTTGGGAGAGGGTTAACATACTTGAGTAATCCACAGCAATTTAAGCGTCACTTGAGTCAGTTGCGCAATCAGCTGTGGAGCAGCGTCCAGAGCTCCGGCCCAAGGCGAGGCTTGCGAGCCTTGGGTAGACAGTCACCGTAATTTTCGGAGCCGCGGAGCGGCGATAGAATTCTTGCATGATTTGTGCCTTGCGATCAGACTGAGTGAATCGCTGCTCCGCAGCTCTGGACAAATTTTCGTGCGT
>DATLVM010000329.1:0-3289 GCA_035577445.1 Pyrinomonadaceae bacterium | reverse complement strand
CCGCCGCCTCCTCCGCCACCACCGCCGCCGAAGCCCTGAAATCCTGCCGGCGGTCGAACGGGGTCACCGCGAAGATTCCATTGCATACGATTGATGCCCACCTCTTTCGTGCCCGTAATCGTGCGCACGACTTTGCCGGTGTAATCACTAATCGTGATCTTCACATCAGTTGTCGGAACTGATTTCAGGTAGTAACTGATCGCGGTGCCGGGCGCGGGATTGGCGCCGCGGAAGTTCTTCGATCCACCCGTGTAGCGGCTCAACCGAATGTCGTTGTACCAGAGCACGCCGGGTCGCACGTCAAAAAGGAAGACGTCCTTGTCGAGCACTTTCTGCGGGCTGAGTTGTTGCAAGGCGGCGATGTCATCGCAGATGAAAATGCCGCGGCCGTGCGTGCCGATGACGAGATCGTTGTCGCGCGGATGCACGAGGATGTCGTCGATGCGCACCCGCGGCAGGCCGGACATGAATTCCTTCCATTCCTTGCCGCCATCCAGTGAGACGTACAAGCCGAGCTCTGTGCCGGCATACAACAGATCCTTGTTCTTTGGATCTTCGCGAATCACGTTGACGTTACCGCGCGCCGGCAGATTGCCCACGATCGATGTCCACGTGGCGCCAAAGTCACGCGTCACGTAAAGGTAAGGCTTCCAATCGTCGAAGCGATGGCCATCTACCGAAAGGTAGGCGGTGCCCGCGTCGTAACGGGAAGGCTCGATACGCGTAATGTGATAAAGCTGGCCCTTGTCGACGAGAGCCGGAACGTTCTTGGCCACGTTCGTCCAGTTCGTGCCGCCGTCGCGACTTAACTGGACGTTGCCGTCGTCGGTTCCCGCCCAAATAATTCCGGGCACCATCGGCGACTCGCCAATCGTCACGACGTAGCCGTAGCTCGTATAGCCGTCGTTCTTCGAAGCCATCGGCTCGCTGCCTTTGACGCCCATGATCGAAAGCGTATTGCGATCGATGTGCTTGGTCAGATCTGCTGATGCCGACCAGTGATCACCGCGGTCGACTGATTTGAAGAACCGGTCGCCGCCGACGTACAAAACACTGCCGTTGTGTGGCGACATGATGATCGGGGTGTTCCAATAGAAACGATATTGCTCAGTCGGCGCGGGCGGCGGGACTACATTCGTTGCGGCGAACGCGCCGCCGCCGAAACCACCGCCAAAGCCCTGTTGCTGCGCGAACGCCGCCAGCGCGGCTTGCTGATCCTGCGGGCTCGCTTCAGGACTTGCCGAAGCAACCGCGCCCTGACCTCCGCCCTGTGCGCCTCGGCGGCCTCCGCCACCGCCGCCACCGCCGCCGGCGCCGCGGCGTGGATTGGCGCGCGGACGAATGCTAACGCTGCGACCGGTGCGCATATCGATGCGGTTCATCGCGCCGTTCTGCGACTCAGAATAGAGGATGAACGGATCGTTGGGATCGGCCTGCGAGTAAAATCCATCCCCGCCGCCCGTGCGAAACCAATCTGAGTTGGTGATGCCGCCTTGTTGGCTGCGCGTTTGGCTTGGCCCGCCCCACGAACCGTTGTCTTGCAAGCCACCGTAGACGTAGTAGGGCTTTCGCATGTCGACCGCGATGGCATAGAACTGCGCAGCCGGAATCGTGTTGACGAATTCCCACGTATCGCCCTGATCGTAGCTGACGTCGAGACCGCCATCGTTTCCGATCAGAATGTGCTTGCCGTTCTTCGGATCGATCCAGATCGCATGATGATCGCTGTGCGCGATGCCAGGTTGCAAGGACTTGAAAGTTTTGCCGCCATCGGTCGATCGACTGAAGTTCAAACCGCCAACGAAAACATTTTCCGGGTTGGAAGGATCGACGCGAATCTGACTGTAGTACATCGGTCGATTATTCTCGGTACACCCACCTGCGTTGAAGCAGCTCGCGACGACTTTCCAGGTTTTGCCTTTGTCATCCGAACGCCAGACGCCATGCTTTTTCGGATCGGGCGTGGGCGAGGCGGCCGGCGTCGGGGTTGGGGTCGGCGTTGGCGTACCGCCGGCGCCGCCACCGAAAGTTTGCTCTTCGCCGCCGGTGCCGGTGCTCGTGCCTACTTCGATCTGCGCGTAAAGGACATTCGGATTCGACCGAGAAACATCGATGCCGATGCGGCCCAATATTCCCTCGGGGAAGCCGCTACCTTGAAATCGCGTCCAGGTTTTGCCGGCGTCGTTGGTTTTCCAAACTCCCGATCCCGGCCCGCCACCGTTAAATCCCCAAGAGGTTCTGCGACGTTGATAGGAAGCTGCGTACAGCGTCCTGGAATCAACAGGATCCATCACCAGGTCCGTGAAGCCAGTGTCTTCGTCGATGAACTTGACGTTCGACCAGGTTTTGCCGCCGTCAGTCGTCTTATAGACTCCACGCTCTTTGTTCGGCCCAAACAGGTGGCCAAGCACCGCGACGTAAACCGTGTTCGGGTCCTTCGGATCAATCACAATGCGCGAGATCGTCTGAGAATCCTCGAGGCCCATTTTGGTAAACGTCTTGCCGGCGTCGGTTGATTTGTAAATGCCGTCGCCAAAGCTCGCACTTTGTCGATTGTTTGCTTCGCCGGTCCCTACCCAAATGATGTCTGGATTTGACGGCGCGATGGCCACATCGCCAATCGATCCGCTCGAATACGTGTCAAAAACAGGCGTAAAAGTCGTGCCGTTGTTTGTCGTCTTCCACAAACCGCCCGTCGCAAACGCGACGTAACAGATATAGGAATTGTTATCGACGCAGGTGATGTCATCGATGCGACCGCCCATGCTGGCCGGGCCGATGCCGCGAAAGATGAACCGCTTAAGCATGGGATCGCTCGACCAGTTGATCGGCGTCGGCGTCGGGCTGGGAGTCGGTGTTGATGTAGCAGCCGCTGTTGCCGATGGCGATTGCGTTGCCGCAGGCGTCTGCGTTGGCACCGGGTTCTCGGCGCTAACGGCCAGTGTTCCCAGGGTCACGGCCATAATTGCGAGAGCGCAAATCGCGGTCAGAAGTCCCGCAACCTCACGAGCAGAACGACACGTCTGTTTCATTGGGGAAATTCCTTTCAAGCCAAATTGTGGTTAGAAGCTGCCGAAGGTAGCTGCCGTAGAAAACGGTTAACAACTCATTGACGTGCAAATCCAAAAATCGGTTACACGTTCCAAAATCGCAGCGCGCAAGATTTATCCGATTAGCGAGGCAGAGTCAACTCATTTTGCGCTCTTAGTTCTGTGGCGCGCCGCTAGAGCAGCCCCGATCCCAAGCCGCCGCGAATTCTCTTGCGCGGGCCCGACTAAAATATATTTGC
>DATLVM010000328.1:0-2623 GCA_035577445.1 Pyrinomonadaceae bacterium | reverse complement strand
CCGGTAGTTATTGCGTTCGCATCAATCAACACAATTGAGGCACAAGACTCCTGGCAGAAAGCAGATGCTGAGGTGGTTCGTATATCGCCCACCGCGTTTCCCGAATTGCCGAGCCGTATCTCTCGCAAGCTTGTGAGGCTGGGCTGCACGATACCTCAAGCCCAAGGGCCTTTGCCTCGCCACAACGTCATCAAGGGAAACTTCAAACGGCCGGGACAAACTGACTGGGCGGTCTTATGTTCGCGCCAGCGCACTTCGTCGATCATGACTTTCTGGGGAGGTTCAGCCGAATCGTTCTCGGAAATCGCCAAGATATCGGACGACGTCTTTCTGCAAACAATCGATGGCCGCGGAACGATTGGTTTTTTCCGCGCCATCTCACCCGCCAGCAAGACGTACATTTTGCAGCACTATCGCGAATATCATGGGCCGAAACCGCCGCCCCTGAATCATCAGGGAATCGAGGATGGGTTTCTCGAGAAAGGCTCAACTATTTACTATCACTACCGCGGCAGGTGGCGGGAATTACAAGGAGCAGATTGAACATGAGGACGCTCACTGCTCATCGCTCACTGCTCACTCTCTTTCTGCTTTTTGCTTTCTGCTTACTGCCTACGGCTTTCTCGCGAAATCAGGTTTCCCAACCGACGCCTTCGCCTTCGCCATCCCCCGCGCCGTCGCCCTCGCCGTCGCCTACGCCGCCGCCGAACCTGCATCAATGGGGCGCGGTGACCTCGTTTCATGGATTGCCGTCGGACCGCACGCACGCAATCGCGCAGACAGAATTCGGCGTGACCTGGTTCGCGACTGATGGTGGACTTGCGCGCTATGACGGTCGCCGGACGAACGCGATCAACGATGAAGCGTTGCCGGCAGGTCGCGTACTCGCGTTGAAGGTCGACGATAGCGGCGCACTTTGGATCGGTACGGACAATGGCGCGGCGCGCCTCGGCAACGGCAAGTTCGATCTGATCAAAGAAACGAGTGGCAAAGTAATCACGGCCATCATCACCCCTGAACGTGACCGCGCGATTATGGCGAGCGAAAGCGGCCAAATTTTCGACTGTCGCGTCCAGCCTCAAACTAGCGAGCAGCGACAATCTGGCGAAGGCGAGCAACCGCAGCAATCGCGTGAGAGATTTGAAGCCCGCCAGGGCACTCCCAACATTTCATTCGTCGTCAAAACGATCCCAGACCAACCTTTGCAAAGCGCCGACAAAGATCATCCGGGCCTCCTGAAACTTACCAGCCTCGCGATGATCGGCAACAAACTGTACGCCGGAACGCTAAGCCGCGGAGTTGTCGAAATCGACAACGGCGAAGCGAAAGAGATCGTCAGCAAGCCGCGCAGCTTCTTCATCAACGCAATCGATACCGACGCCAAGGACCGGCTCTGGGTTGGTGCGCGCGGCGGAAAAGACGAAAGCGCGATCTTCGATCAAACTGATCTACTTAAGCCGTCAAAGGCGAGCGTCGCGACCGGGCCCGTGGTAGCAATCGCTCGCGGTGCAGATGATGACGTTTGGGTGGGCACCGACGGACACGGCGCGTTTCACCTGCGCGATGGAAAAACGATCGAGCACTTCACCTTCGAAGGCACCGGCGGCGCGCTGCGTTCGGATCACATCTATGGAATCTTCGTCGATCCACAGGAAGTCATTTGGTTCGCTACTGACAAAGGCGTCTGTCGCTACGATCCGCACGCGATGCGGACGGAAAATGTTTCGGGCGATTCTATCGCCAACTACGTCCGGGCGCTCTGGCGCACGTCCAAAGGGCAAGTGTTGGCGGGGACTAACTCCGGTCTGTTCGATTATGACGCCGAGGCGAAATCGTGGCGCGCAATTGCGGAGCTGGGTCGCCGGATCATTTACGCGATTAACGAAGACACTGGCGGCCGCGTGCTGATTGCTACGTCCGCGGGATTGTTCGCGTCAGCATCCGCAACCGACCTGCGCTTTACCAAATTCAATTCGCCTTCGAATCTTCCACAGGGCGACAGTGTCCGCGCGATCGCAAATATCAACGGCGCCACGTATCTGGGCACCTATGGTTACGGCGTCGAGAAACTCGCCGGTGCGCAGCGACAACTCGTTTGGCCCGAGACCGCCGCCGACAACCAGCTACGCGAGATTACGTGCCTGGGCAAAGACGCTAGCGACCGGTTAGTGATAGGGACTGCGAGCGCGGGCATATTCTTCTTTGATGGTAAGCAAACAGCGACTGAACCAGCTTTGGAAAAGTTGAAAGGCGATGCGATCTGGGCAGCAATGATCGAAGATGGTGTGTTGTGGTTCGCGTCCGCGAAGGGCCTGTACAGTTTTCGCAACGGCGAGTTGAAGGAAGTTGCTGCCGGCGTCAATGCGCGCGCCCTCTCCCTCAGTGGCGGTAAAGCGCGCGGCCAACTTTGGTGCGCGACCAACGGAAATGGCCTCTTGCGCGTAGCCCGCGACGATCAATTTGGAGCGATTTCATCTCGGCTGGATATTGAACAGGGCTTGCCCTCTCAGCGAGTGTTCGCCGTAATTTCTGATCGCGACGCGGCCGGACGTGAGAGTGTCATCATCGGCACGAACCGCGGCATCGTGCGCTATGACACTGAGCGCGTCGCGCCGACGGTGTT
>DATLVM010000327.1:0-9260 GCA_035577445.1 Pyrinomonadaceae bacterium | reverse complement strand
GGAAACAATGGCGCAAGCAATCGCACAACCCATAAGCAAACCACGCCAGCACGCCGGCATTAAGTTGGTGGTTGTCGCGTGGCTCGTGGCGGCCGTCTTCTATTTTCTTCAATACTCGCTTCGCTCCGCTCCATCGGTGATGATGCCGCAATTGTCGGAAGGCTTTGGCCTGACGGCAATGGGAGTTGCTTCATTGGCCGGGGTTTTTTACTACGGTTACTCAACCTTCAGTCTGGTCGCGGGCCCGGCAATCGATCGCTTCGGAACCAAAACGCTTTTGCCGATTGGCGCAGTCACGGTTGGGCTTGGCGCTTTAATGTTTGCCACCGGCAATCAAGGAGCAGCGACTGTCGGCAGATTCATGCAAGGTGTCGGTGGAGCCTTCGCGGCGGTCGGCGCTCTGTACATAGCCAGCAATTATTTCGAGCCGGCCAAAGCAGCTACGTTGATCGGCGCTACACAAATGTTCGGCATGGCCGGCGGATCAGCGGGACAGTTCATAGTTGGGCCAATCATCGGCAGCGGCTTTCCCTGGAAATCTTTCTGGGCCGCGATGGGCGTCGCAGCATTGTTGATGGGCATCGTCCTCCTCGTACTGTTGCCCGGAAAAGAAAAGAAGCCGCAATCCACGGGTTGGTTGAAGCCTGCAATCGCAGGCTTTGGTGTGGTCTTTCGAAATCCGCAATCAATCCTGTGCGGCTTGATCGCCGGATTGTTATTCATACCTACAACCATCTTCGACATGATTTGGGGAGTGCGCTACCTGCAGGAAGCGCATGGCCTCGAGTACGGCTCGGCGGTAATGCGTTCAGCGACAGTTCCCTTGGGATGGATCATCGGCTGTCCGCTGATGGGCTTTATCTCCGATCGCTTGGGGAGGCGCAAGCCGGTGATCATCGGTGGAGCCTTCGTGCTCCTGCTTTGCCTGGCGTGGATTCTTTATGGCCCAAGCGGCGTGCTGCCTCCTTATGTGCTTGGACTCGTCGCCGGCCTCGCCTCAGGCGGGGCGATGCTGCCGTACACGATCATCAAGGAAGCAAACCCGCCACAGTTTGGCGGCACCGCCACCGGCGTCATTAACTTTCTAAATTTCACGTTCAGCGCGCTGCTCGCTCCGGTGTTCGGAGGATTGTTGAGAAATGTTTCCGGCGGCGCTGCGCAAATTCAGCTTTCGCATTACCAGTTGACGTTTCTGCCCCTTTTGTTCGGCGTGGCGATCGCGATCGGGCTGACGCTGATTTTGAAAGAGACGGGCAGCGCGGCTCGCAAACCAATCAAGAGTAGTTGATCACGAGTAACGAAAATGAGTCAAGCAACAGCAAGAGGAACCGGAAAATACGAAAGACTACTGGAGCGCTGCAAGCCTTTGGCGCCGGTTCCGACAGCGGTCGCGTACCCGTGCGAAGAGACTGCTTTGGCCGGCGCAATCGAAGCTGCCCAGGCGGGACTTATTACGCCCATCCTTGTTGGCCCAATCAAGAAAATCGAGGAAACGGCGCAAGCCGCGGGTATCGACCTCGGCCAGGCGGAGATCGTCGATGCTCCGGACAGCGTCACTGCGGCGGTGAAAGCAGTCGCGATGATTCGCGAAGGCAAAGCGGAAGTGCTGATGAAAGGGAGCCTGCACACCGATGAGCTAATGTCAGCCGTCGTGTCGCGTGAAGGTCTGCGCACGGGCCGTCGGATCAGTCACGCGTTCGTGATGGACGTGCCGACTTATCACAAAGTGCTGATTGTTACGGATGCCGCGATCAATATCGCTCCAACACTTGAAGACAAGGTTGATATCTGCCAGAACGCGATCGATCTCGCGATCTCCCTGGGCTGCGAAAAACCCAAGGTCGCGATTCTCTGCGCTGTCGAAACTGTCAATTCAAAGATGCAGGCCACGCTGGACGCCGCGGCGCTCTGCAAGATGGCCGAACGCGGGCAGATCAAAGGCGGCATCCTGGATGGGCCACTGGCGTTCGACAACGCCATCAGCAAGGACGCCGCGAAAACAAAAGGTATCAAGTCAGACGTTGCCGGCGATCCGGACATTCTGTTGGCGCCTGATCTCGAAGCCGGAAATATTCTCGCGAAACAACTGAGTTTCCTCGCGAACGCGGACAGCGCCGGCATGGTGCTGGGCGCGCGCGTGCCGGTGATTCTGACGAGCCGCGCCGACAGTGTGCGATCGCGAATTGCGAGTTGCGCCGTCGCCAAGTTGGTGGCGCACGCACGGCGTGCGAAGCCATAAAGAAATAAGCCGCGGATGCACGCAGATAAACGCGGATCAGAAACAAATGAATAAGCAACTAATCAATCTCGACTTTTTTATTCGCGTCAATCCGCGTTCATCTGCGGCTAATTCTCTGCATCTTTGTAGCACATAGCTGAAGGAAATCACGCGATGGATGACTATGCACTGGTGTTGAATGCGGGTTCATCGAGTCTCAAGTTCTGCGTGTTCCAACGCCCCGGTGGGGAGAGGTGGCGGCTGGAAGCGCGGGGCCAGATTGAGGGCATCGGCACATCGCCCCGACTATCCGTTAAGGACGCGAACGCAGCAAGTCTAATTGATGAACAGCTGACTTCTTCGGTTCATAACGGACGCGATGCGATCGATGCCCTCGCCCTCTGGCTTAAATCGAAATACGCGGGCTCGCGAGTTCTGGGCGTGGGCCACCGGGTGGTCCATGGCGGTGCGAGCTTTCCCGGACCAACCATCGTCACCAAACAAGTGCTGTTGGAATTACATAATTTGATCCCGCTGGCCCCGTTGCATCAGCCGCATAACCTGGCGGCGATCGATGCGGTGTTCGATCGCATGCCCGAGGTACCGCAAGTGGCCTGCTTCGATACCAGCTTTCATCGTGGCCATCAGCCCTTCGTCGAGATGGTTCCGTTGCCGCGCGAGCTTTGCCGGAAAGGTCTGCAGCGTTACGGCTTTCACGGACTGTCTTATGAATTCATCGCTTCAGTTTTGCCGGAAGTCGCGCCTGAGATTGCCGCAAAGAAGGTGATCGTTGCTCATCTGGGCAGCGGCGCCAGCCTCTGCGCTTTACATCAAGGCAAGAGCGTCGACACCACGATGGGTTTCACGGCCCTGGACGGCTTGTGCATGGGGACGCGGCCCGGCGCGCTCGATCCCGGCGTGGTCCTTTATCTATTTCAGAACCTGGGCCTGTCCACCAAAGAAGTAGAAACAATTCTCTATAAGAAGTCAGGACTGATCGGCATCTCTGGGATCAGCAATGACATGCGCGAGCTGCTCGATCGTTCAGAGCCCGAAGCACGACTCGCCGTCGACTTCTTTGTCTATCGCGTGGCGAAAGAGATCGGCGCGCTGGCTGCCGTACTTGGCGGCGTCGATGGATTAGTTTTTACGGCCGGCATTGGCGAGAACTCGCCGGAGATTCGGCGCCGCATCTGCGAGGCTTCCGGTTGGTTGGGAATCGAAATTGATGCCTCAGCGAACGATCAAAAAGCGACGCGGATCTCGACAACTCAAAGCAGAGTTTCAGTTTGGGTGATCCCCACAAACGAAGAATTGATGATCGCGCGGCATACAGGAACGCTTCTCGGTTTGACCGAGCAAACTGCTCAGAAGGCCGCGTAAGGAGAAAAGACAATGGTAACCGCAATCGCGGACTTAGAGACTCCAATCGACACACCGTCTAATCCATGGGGAACATTTGCGCCCGGCCTCTGGCACAAAGAGATTGATGTGCGCGATTTCATTCAGCAGAATTACACGCCTTATGAAGGCGACGATTCCTTTCTGGCCCAGCCGACGAAACGAACGAAGAAGATTTGGGATCGATTGAACACATTATTTGTCGAAGAGCGCAAGAAAGGCGTGCTCGACATTTCACAGATTCCCGGTTCGATCACTTCGCACGGTCCCGGTTATATCGATCGTGAAAATGAAGTCATCGTGGGCCTGCAAACAGAAGCCCCGCTGAAGCGATCGATCATGCCGAACGGGGGGTTTCGCATGGTCTTGAATGCGCTCAAGACCTATGGATACGAACCCGACCCGCACATCGTCGATACCTTCACCAAATATCGCAAGACGCACAACGAGGGAGTTTTTGATGCCTACACCGCTGATGTCAGGCGCTGTCGCAGCTCGCACATTTTGACCGGGCTGCCGGACGCGTACGGCCGTGGCCGCATCATCGGCGATTACCGCCGCGTCGCGCTGTACGGTGTGGCGAGATTGATTGAGCGAAAAGAGGAAGAAAAGCGCGCGCTCGACACGGCGATGTCAACCGAGGAGATCATTCGCGATCGCGAGGAGCTCAGCGAGCAGATTCGCGCGCTGAAAGAATTGCAGCAGATGGCCGCCGATTATGGATTCGATATTTCCCTTCCGGCGCGAAGCGCGCGCGAGGCGGTGCAATGGCTTTACTTCGGCTATCTCGCGGCGGTGAAAGAGCAAAACGGCGCGGCCATGTCGTTGGGTCGTACTTCGACTTTTCTGGATATCTATTTTGAGCGCGACCTGGCCGCAGGGATATTAACTGAAGAACAAGCTCAGGAGATCATCGACGACTTCGTTATCAAGCTGCGCATCGTCAGATTTCTCCGCACGCCGGAGTATGACGAGTTGTTCGCGGGTGATCCGACCTGGGTAACTGAATCGATTGGCGGCATGGGTGACGATGGCCGGCCGCTGGTGACCAAAACAAGCTTTCGATATCTGCAAACGCTTTTCAATCTGGGTCCGGCGCCGGAACCAAATCTCACGATCTGGTACTCGCCGCGACTGCCTGATCCATTCCGCAGCTTCGCCGCAAAGGTCGCAATCGAAACCAGCTCGATTCAATTCGAGAGCGATGAGACCATGCGGCGCGCCTGGGGCGATGACGGCGCTGTTGCCTGTTGTGTCTCACCGATGTTGATGGGCAAACAGATGCAGTTCTTTGGCGCGCGCGCAAATCTCGCGAAGACACTCCTCTATGCGATTAATGGCGGCCGAGACGAGCTTACCGGCAAGCAAATCGGACCAAAGAGTGAACCGGTGCAGGGCGAGTATCTCGATTTCGACGACGTGCTCGACAAGTTTGAAAAGATGATGGACTGGCTGGCCGGTGTTTACGTCAACGCGATGAACATCATTCATTACATGCACGACAAGTACGCGTATGAACGAATTCAGATGGCGCTACATGACTACAATCCGCTGCGGACGATGGCCTTTGGCATGGCGGGTATGTCGGTCGTGGCGGACAGCCTCTCAGCCATCCGCTATGCGAAAGTCCGAGTGATTCGCAACGAGGCGGGCTTGATCGTCGATTACAAAACTGAAGGCGAGTTTCCGCAGTTTGGCAACAATGACAATCGGGTCGATCACCTCGCGGCATGGCTGGTCACGGCCTTCATGAACAAGCTGCGCAAGTATCCGACTTATCGCAACGCGCTGCCCACGCAATCAATTCTGACCATTACTTCGAACGTGGTTTACGGCAAGGCCACCGGCAACACTCCCGACGGCCGTCGCCAGGGCGAACCGTTTGCACCGGGCGCCAACCCGATGCATGGACGCGATGTGCATGGCATCCACGCTTCGGCGGCTTCAGTCGCCAAGATTCCCTATCGCGACGCTGCTGATGGAATTTCGCTGACGACTACTCTGGTTCCGGAAGGGCTGGGGAGAAATGCCGAAGATCGGATCGTCAACCTGCGGGGGATGCTCGACGCCTTCTTCAGCGTCACGGGTTATCACATGAACGTCAACGTGCTAAACCGAGAGATGCTGATGGACGCGATGGACCACCCGGGGAAATATCCCAGCCTGACAATTCGCGTTTCCGGCTATGCCGTTAATTTTGTCCGGCTGACCCGTGAACAGCAGATGGACGTCATCAATAGAACCTTTCACGGGAGCCTTAATTGACCGTCGCCGCCGAATTTGCCGCGGGCCGCGCGCCCGGGCCATTTGGCACCGAGGGTAAACGACATGATTGCCGAACAACATTTGACAACTCTTCCGCTGGAAGGCAACAGCCCATTCGAGCTGCGCCTGAATCAAAGCCACGATGTGCCGGAGTCTGCTGTCAAGAAGGCATTGAAGAGCGGAGAGATGGGCTTTCTTCATTCATTCACGACCGGCTCGACCGTCGATGGCCCCGGAGTGCGCGTAGTCGGTTGGACGGCGGGGTGTCAGTGGCGATGCCTTTACTGCCATAACCCGGACACGTGGAACATGACGAATGGAATGCCGGTGACTTTGGACCACGCGATTGAAGAACTCAGTAAGTATCGGCATGGGCTGAAGATCATGTCTGGCGGATTTACTTTGAGCGGAGGCGAACCGCTGATGCAGGATCGGTTTGCGATCAAGCTCCTGACGGCGGCCAAAGCGATGGGCATTCACACGGCCGTCGAGACCAACGGCTATCTCGGTGAACGGCTCAGCGACGAAGAGCTGGAAAAAATCGATCTCGTCCTGCTCGGTATCAAAAGCTGGGGTTCAGAAAAGCACAACCAACTCACCGGAAAGGACCTGGGGCCGACACTCGATTTTGCCCGACGGCTGGCCAATCGCAAGCGGCCGATTTGGGTCCGCTTCGTGTTGGTGCCCGGCTTGACGGACGACGCCCAGGACCTCGAGGAGATGGCGAAGTTCACTGCCGAACTGGGAAATGTAGAACGCCTCGAGGTGTTGCCGTTTCATCAGATGGGCCGCTACAAATGGAAGGAGCTTGGAATCAACTACATGCTTGAAAACACCGAAGCACCTTCGTCCAACCTGATCACGCGAACTATCGATCGATTCCGCGCTGCGGGTCTTAAGGCTTACTGAATTCCGGTAGCGATGCGGTTAATGTGGCGCGCGCATTTCGAGAGTGGCGCGGGCGTGCCGCCCGTGAAGACGCGCGCAAGATGCGCGTGCCACGTCAAACTGCATCAGGGAAAGCAGGTCTCTTGACTAGTTCGACCGTCGTTGCCTTACAAGTTTCGATCAGGGCAGCAGTAGCGGCGGCCCTGGCGGTCGCGATCGCCCAACTACTCGGGCTCGAGTTTCCGATTTACGCTTTGATAGCCGCGATTCTGGTTACGGATTTGGTTCCGGCGCAAACCAGGCAACTGGCCCTGCCGCGTTTGGCGGGAACGGTTCTCGGAGCGACGCTGGGCGCGGCGCTCACCCTCGTCCTCAATTTCTGGCCGCACGTGGGTCCCTTGATGATTGGGGCCGGCGTGATGGCTGCTGTTTTTCTCAGCCATGTCCTGAGGATGAAAGACGCAGCCAAAGTTTCTGGTTACGTCTGCGGAATTGTGCTGCTGAATCATAGCGATGGCCCATTGAAGTACGCAGCCTATCGCTTGATTGAGACACTGCTGGGCATCGCGATGGCCGTGATGGTGAGTCTCGTGCCGAAGCTCTTGAAGGCTGACAAACTTAACGAGCAACATCTTCGCGGTTGATTTCTAAACATGATGAAAGGATTGCGAGCCGTTTCGCATGGTCGCTGTAAGACAAGAAAAATGAATCCTGAAATCGCTCTACAACCTGTTCCGCCGCTTAGCCGATTTCTCCGAAGCCCGATCAATTGGCTGCTGATCTTTGTTCCCGTCACGCTGATTCTGGAAAGGGTTGCTGGAGCGCCGGCGCCATTAGTTTTTTTCTCAGCCGGCATCGCGATCATTCCCATGGCGGCGCTGATCGTCCGCGCGACCGAACAGTTGGCGTCGCGTACCGGCGACGCGGTCGGCGGATTACTGAATGCGACCTTCGGCAATGCGCCAGAGCTAATCATCGCGCTCGTGGCGTTGAAGGCCGGTTTGCTCGACATGGTTCGGGCCTCGCTGGTGGGTGCGATTCTCGCAAATTTATTGTTGGCGCTGGGCGCAGCTTTCCTGGCGGGCGGACTTCGTTTTCACGATCAGAAATTCAATCCCACCGCCGCGCGCGCCTACAGCACGATGATGTTCCTGGCTGCGATTAGCATGGCGGTGCCCAGCGCATTCAGTCGCTATTTCACGCCTCAGGGAGTTGTCCGAGAGGAGAATCTACTCAATTTCGGAATTGCCGCGCTGCTCCTGATCGCCTACGCGCTTTATATCTTGTTCTCGTTAAAGACGCATTCGAGCGCCTTTGCCAGTGCCGAAGCCGAGAATGACTCGGGCCATCACGGAGAGCAATGGAGTGTCCCGCGCGCGGTTGGCAGTTTGCTATTGGCATCAGTGCTGGCCGCATGGATGAGCGAAAAATTAGTAGGCGCGGCAGAGGCCACCGGAAAAGCTTTGGGCATGTCGCAAGTTTTCATCGGCATTGTTTTTGTCGCCATCGTTGGCGGCGCGGCCGAGAGTGGATCAGCCGTAGCTATGGCGCGAAAAAACAAAATGGATCTGTCGGTTGGAATCGCGCTCGGAAGCTGCATTCAAATTGCTTTGTTCGTGGCGCCGTTGCTCATACTGGCAAGCTACTTGATTGCCCCGCGTCCGCTCACGTTGTCGTTTGGCCGGGCTGAGATCGGCTCGCTGTTCATGACGGTGATAATCGGCGCCATGGTTTGCGGCGACGGTCAATCAAATTGGTTCAAAGGCGTTCAGCTCATCACGGTCTATGCGATTATTGCCCTCATGTTTTATTTAATGCCCGGAAGCTGAGGTAAGCAGGCCCACGCGGAGAGGAAGAGCCCATCCTTCGCGTAACAATTCAGAACGATTGGCGGCATCGCTTATTGACCTAGGCTGTCGTACTTGATAGGCGGCAAGACGTGAAGCTTCAACGAGCTGCGAAGCAGCGTCAGAATTAAGCCCAAGGTGAGGCTTTACGAGGGCAATGACATACTTAACTAATCAAAATATCGGCATCGTGTCAGAACCGCGAGCGGTAGCGACCGGATCAAGGAGTCCCGCTGGGTTTCTAAGGCTCCTCCTGATCCGGTCGCTACCGCTCTCGGTTCTGACACAGAATTGACGCCCCTGATTCCCGAACGTTCTAGCTTGATTAGTCAAGTATGTTATTGCCTTTGCGAGCCTTGGGTTAGCGCCCTCCTAATGCGATCGAGCCCCGACGGGGCGACAGCGAACAGCGGCCAATCAGAGCGAGCTTCGTTACGAACGCTCTGTCGCCGCTCCGCGGCTCCTGGATTTACTGAACCACTACCCAAGGCTCGCAAAGCTGTTGAGTATCATGACATGGGTAACACTTTGATGGCCTAAAATCCGGGTATTGATAGCGCTCCGTTTAGCACATCGCCCTCTCGTTGGGTCTGCAAAGCCCTGGGGACAGCGTCCTTACCTCTGGAGGCCTTGAGCCTTGT
>DATLVM010000326.1:0-7012 GCA_035577445.1 Pyrinomonadaceae bacterium | reverse complement strand
AGCAGAGATATCAGAAACTTACGACTTCAAGTTCGGTCCCAATCCTTTTGCCCCCAGCAACGCGACTTCTACCACCGGCACCTTCATTCCCGGCGATATGTTTGTGCCGTCGAAGCGCTGTGGCGTTTGTCATACGGACGCGCATGCACAATGGCGGCAATCCGCGCATGGCAATGCGTTTCGCGAACCGTTCTACCAAAAAAACGTTAAGGACATTCAAACCCAGAAGGGCATCGAGTTCACTCGTCACTGCGAATCGTGTCATAACCCGGCGGCTCTGTTTACAGGTGCGCTTACAAAAAACTCGCATGTGAAGCGCCCATTCGATGACGACGGAGTTTCCTGCATCGCCTGTCATTCAATTCAGCAAGCTACCAGCCGCGGTATCGGGGGCTATGTGATGGGCGAGCCCGCTTTGCTGGTCAAAGAAGACGGCACGCGTCTGTTGGCCGGAGTCACTGATCAGCAAATTCTGGACGACATTCCTTCGCATCGCCGCGCGATGATGCGACCGTTGCTCAAGCAACCTGAGTTCTGTGGCGCGTGTCACAAATCCCAGGTGCCGCGAGAATTGAACGACTACAAATTCCTGCGCGCCTTCATGGTCGCTGACGAATTACAACAATCTTCATTTTCCAAAGAATCGCCGCACCCTTTCTATGTGCGGGATAAAGAGACCTGCAATTCGTGTCACATGAAACGCGAGGCCGCGCCGTTGTTTGACGTGTCGGCGAAAAACGGCACGCTGGCTTCGCACCGTTGGGCCACCGCCAATACCGCGATTCCGACCTTCTACAAATGGCGCGATCAACTCGATGCAGTTACCAAGTTCCTGGAAGATGACAAGCTCGGCGTTGACGTGTTTGCCCTGCGCCGCAAGCCGCGCGATTCCGCGACTGAAGAGTTCATCGCGCCGGTTAATCACAGCCATTTCACCATCGCTGCGGGAGATCGCCTGACCGCCGAGGTGGTGATTACCAATAAAAATATCGGCCATTCGTTTCCACCTGAGCTGCGCGATTTTTATGAAGCTTACGTGGAATTCATCGTCAGCGACGAGGCGGGTAAAGCGCTCTATCATTCAGGTTTCATTAAGCCGAACGGCTATCTCGATGAATCGGCGCACAACTATAAAACTTATCTGGTAAAAGCCGACGGAACTTTCAACGACAAACATCACATTTGGCGCACCCGCACCTTTGCGCAAAACAATCAGATTCAGTCCGGGCGTTCTGACCTGGTGCGTTACCAGTTCGCAGTTCCGATGAACATCGCCGGGGCGATTCATCTGACCGCGCGCGTACAGTACCGGCGATTCACGCGTGTCTTTAGCGACTACTCGCTGGGTAAGTCCGTAGATTATCCCATCGTCACTATGGCGACGGCCGATTATGTCTTGCGGGTTGGCGCCAACGAAATTCAGCCGCCCGACTCGAGCAACAAAACTGTCATGCCTGATTGGCGGCGTTGGAACAACTATGGCATCGCGCTGTTCGATCAGCGCCAGTACTCTCTGGCAATCGAAGCGTTCACGCGAGCGGGAGATTTGGATGAAAAGTATCGACCGATGGCTTTGGTGAATCGCGCCATGGCCAACATTGAGCTGGAACAATATGATGAAGCGGCCACGATCCTGGACGGCGTGGTCAAAGCAAATCCGACGTTTGCCCGCGCGCTGTTTCAGCAGGCGCGCATCTTCATGAAGCGGGGACAATTGGTTCTGGCCGAGAGCAATCTCAGACAAGTGCTGGCAGCTTTTCCGCGCGATCGCCTGTCTCTGCAACAGCTCGGCGAACTGTGCAAGATCAAACGCGACTACCAGGGCGCGCTCGAGTGCTTTGGCAAGATTCTCGCAATCGATCCTGAGGATGCCGGCGCGCACTATAACCTGATGCTGGTTTATCGCAAGCTGGGCAGAACCGATGACGCGCGGCGCGAGGCCAAGATTTTCGCGGACCTGAAAGACGATCCGAGTGCGTTGTCTTTGGCCAACCAGTTCCTGCACACACATCCCGAAATGAGCAACGAGAGTGTCTATTGGCACCTTCACAATTTGAGCTTGATACCGGGTGAATAACAAAGGAGCATCGCTAAGGGGGAATGAACCAACGGAAAGGCTTCGCTACTAGTTTCATATTTTTCTTAGTTTCACTCTTCTTAATCGAATCGGCTTTTGCGTTGACGCTGAAAGGCGCACGCTCAGACGTGACTGAAACTCAGCGGTCTAAGCGAAATTCCACTGACGTCGTCGATATCTTCCGGGCGAACTGCGCACGTTGTCACGGCGCTGAGGGTCGCGGAGACACTCCACTGGGCCAGACTTATCAGGCGCCGAACTTTACGGACGATCAATGGTGGCGAACGAATTCAAAGATCACCGGAACCAAATCTCTCGTTTCGATCGTGAGCAATGGCAAGGGCGGCATGCCGGCCTTCGGGAAGAAACTAAAGCCCAGCGAGATTAAGTTGCTGGTGAACTATGTGCGCAGGTTTCGCCCGTCCAACTGAATCTTTAGAAGATGAGCTTCCCCAGGGCCAGCGGCATTCTGCTTCATCCGACTTCGCTGCCGGGACGTTTTGCTATCGGCGATCTGGGGCCGGCGGCTTTTGCCTTCGCGGATTTCCTGGCGGCCAGCGGTCAGAGTCTTTGGCAGGTGCTGCCGCTGGGACCGACAGGCTATGGAGATTCTCCTTATGCGGGTTACTCGGCTTTCGCCGGCAATACTCTGCTGATCAGTCCTGAGAAACTGTTCGCACAAGGCCTGATCACAGAGGCCGATCTGCCGGACATTCCGACGACGTTCTCGTCACGAATCGATTTCGGCGCCGCGCATAAGACGAAGGACGCCATATTAACGAAAGCGTTTGCGAATTATCAGCGCACCACCGACCCGGAATTTCGCAGCGAGTTCGCGACATTCGCCGAGCAAAACGCTTCGTGGCTGGATGACTACGCGCTGTTTCGCGCGCTCAAGGACGCGCATGATGGTAAGCCTTGGCCCGAGTGGGAACCCTCAGTGGCTCAACGAACGCCGGCCGCATTAGAGCGCGCTCGGGCCGAGCTGCACGATCAGATCGAGGCCCAAAAGTTTTATCAGTTTCTTTTCTTTCGGCAGTGGCTGGAACTGAAGGCGTATTGCAATCGTCGCGGAATTCAAATTGTCGGAGATGTGCCAATTTTTGTGGCGCACGACTCGGCAGATGTTTGGACCAATCCCGATCAGTTCAAGTTGAATTCAGACGGAACGCCGATCGTGGTTGCGGGCGTGCCTCCGGATTATTTCAGCAAGACCGGGCAGTACTGGGGCAATCCGCTGTTCAACTGGGATCGCATGCGTGCTGATGGATTCAAATGGTGGATTGAGCGAGTGCGGGCCACTTTGCAGATGGTCGATATCGCGCGTATCGATCATTTTCGCGGGTTCGCCGCATGCTGGGAGATTCCCGGCGGCGACACGACTGCGGAACGTGGCCGCTGGGTCGAAGCGCCGGGCCGCGAGCTGTTCACGGCAATTCGGGAAGCGCTCGGCGAGTTGCCGATCATAGCCGAAGACCTGGGCGTGATAACTCCTGACGTGGAAAAACTCCGTGACGACTTTGGATTTCCGGGCATGCGCATCCTGCAATTCGCTTTTAGCAGCGACCCGAAAAATATCGACCTGCCGCACAACTATCACCAGAACGTCGTCGTCTATACGGGCACTCACGACAACGACACAACTGTTGGTTGGTTCAATAGCGTTGCCGGCGAAGGCTCGACGCGCACGGCCGAACAGATCGAATGCGAAAGAAAGTTTTGCCTGAAGTACTTCCGGACTGACGGAAAGAGGATCCAATGGGATTTCATTCAGGCGGTGCTGGCGTCGGTGGCGAACACGGCAATTGTACCGTTGCAGGATGTGCTGGGCCTGGGCTCTGAGGCGCGCATGAATCTGCCGAACAGCACGTCGGGAAATTGGCTGTGGCGATTTAACGAAAAAGATTTGACGAATGAGCTGGCGAGCGAACTCAGAGAGTTGACCAGTTTGTATGGCCGAATGCCCAAGGGGGCCGGGGGCGCGGAGACAGAAAAATGCAATTGAGATTGTTGCTCGCGACGTTGATCCTGATGTTCGGTTCGCATCTTTGTCCTGGGCAGAACACACCGCAGGTTTCCAAAGTCGAACCGCCGGGGTGGTGGGCCAATCATTCGATAAATCCTGTGCGGGTGCTAATCCGTGGCCAGAATTTGTTTGGCGCGAGAGTCGTCTCAGCTAGTGCCGGATTGGTTGCGGGCCAGCCCAAGGTCAATGCGGCCGGCACGTACTTGTTCGTTGATGTTTCCATCGCTCGTTTAGCTCGTTCGGGGAAGCAGGCGCTGCGAATCACGACCGCGCAAGGCACTGTGGAAGCGCCATTTGAAATCTACGAGCCCCTGGCGCGCGCCGGGCGATTCCAGGGTTTCTCAACCGACGATGTCATGTATCTGATCATGACGGATCGGTTCAGCGATGGCGATCCTTCAAACGACGATCCGCCCGAATCGAAAGGCCTTTTCGATCGCGCGAAACCACGTTACTACCACGGCGGTGATTTTCAGGGAATCATCAACCATCTTTCGTATTTGAAAGAACTCGGGGTGACGGCAATTTGGCTGACGCCGTGGTACGACAACGTCAATCACCTCAACGAGCGCGAACAATATTCAGACGAAGCGAACGGACCCAAACGAAAGATCACGGATTATCATGGTTATGGCTCGGTCGATTTTTATGGGGTCGAAGAACATTTCGGCACGCTCGCGAAACTGCGCGAGCTGGTGGATCAGGCACACCGATTCGGAATCAAGATCGTCCAGGACCAGGTCGCGAACCACACGGGGCCTTATCATCCGTGGGTTAACGACCCGCCCACGCCTACCTGGTTCAATGGCACGAAGGATCGACACCTGGCGAATGTTTGGCAGACGTGGTCCGTGCGGGATCCGCACGCGACCTATCAAGTTCAGCGCGAGACGCTCGAGGGCTGGTTCGTCGACATCCTTCCTGACTTGAATCAAAACGATCCGGAAGTCGCGCACTATATCACGCAAAATACTTTGTGGTGGATCGGCATCACGGGAGAGGACGCGATTCGTCAGGATACTTTCCAGTACGTGCCACGCACGTTTTGGCCGCACTGGATGACTGCCATCAAACGCGAATATCCGAAGCTGAATGTCGTGGGTGAAGTCTTTGATGGCGACGTCGCCCACACTTCATTTTTCCAGGGCGGCGCGGCGCGCGCCGACGGGATTGACGATCGGCTCGATACCTTATTTGATTTTCCGCTGATGTTTGCGCTGCGACGCGCCTTCGCTGAAGGCAAAGACATTCGTGAATTGCCACGAATCCTGGCCAGCGATCCATTGTATCCAAATGCGAGCGTGCTGGTTACGTTCATGGCGAATCATGATGTGAAACGATTCATGAATGAGCCGGGCGCGACTATCGAAGGCTTAAAGATGGCTCAGACTTTTCTAATGACCGTAAGGGGCACGCCGCAGCTCTATTACGGCGATGAAATCGCGATGCCTGGCGGAGATGATCCTGATAACCGGCGCGACTTTCCCGGCGGGTTCCCGGGAGATGCCCGCGATGCCTTCACCAACAGAAATGCTCAGCAGAACTCGGTCTTCCAAAATCAGAAACTGCTGAGTCAATTGCGCACTCAAATCGAACCATTGCGACACGGTTCATTGGTGGAGCTCTTCGCGAAAGAACATCAATATGCTTTTGCGCGGAGTAGTCGCGGCGACTTCGCCATCGTGGCTTTCAATAACGATCCGAAGCCAGCGCGTTTTTCGTTCGACATCAGCAGCCTATCGCGGTCGAACGTCGTCGCACTGGCTGACCGAGTCGGCAATGCCAAAGAAATAAGAGTTACCGGGAACGTGGTCGAGTTTGAGTTGCCGGCGCAGACTTCGGCCATCATCGTGCGGAGATGAACATATTGAAGACAAAGCCGCTATCGGAGCAGTTGGCACTCGTCACCGGCGGTGGCACCGGAATCGGTCGCGCGTTGACCGAGGCACTTGCCGGCGCCGGCGCGTCCGTCGTGATTGCGTCGCGCCGCTCTGATGTTTTGAATAACACTGCCCATCAGATCAATGAGCAGTTGGGGAGCGAAAGCGTCTTTGGACACGAAGCGGACATCCGTGAACGCGATCAAATCGAATCGCTGGTCTCAGACGTGATGAATCGATTTGGCGCCATCGACATCCTCATCAATAACTCGGGACTCGCGGTCCCTGAGACAGTCGATCAAATTACCGAAGACGGTTGGGACAAAGTCATGGAAACAAACCTGCGGAGTGTCATGCAGCTGGTGCGCGCCGTTCTGCCGCACATGACGAAGAACGATTTTGGCGACATCGTGAATATCTCTTCGCAGGCTGGAAAGCACGGGTATGCGGACGTGCCGTCGTACTGCGCTTCAAAGTTCGGTCTGCTCGGCTATGCCGAAGCGCTGCGCGATCACGTGCGCAAGACGGGCGCAAACATTCGCGTCTTCAATTTCTGTCCGGGACTGGTCGATGTCGAAAACGTTGCGCCTGATGCAGAGCCGAAGCCCGGATTTATTCATGTTTCGAACATGGCGAGGACGTTGATGTATGCGCTGTCGCTGGATCGTAATGCGGTGTTGGAAGACATCAGTTTGTATGCAAGGTAGTGCACGGCTCTGCTGCCTGATGTGCGGAAAGGCTGTGCCTTTCCCAGGACGCTAATCTTAGTTTCTGGGGCTAAGCCCCAGAAATAAATCGGAACGATGCCGGAAGGTCACAGACCTTCCGCACGTCAGGCGGCAGAGCCGCTATCACTCGAAGGAGCGAGCATGAACAGACCACGGATGAGCTTCTGGCAAATCTGGAACATGAGTTTCGGATTTCTCGGCATTCAGTTCGGCTGGGGATTGCAGCTCGCGAACATGAGCGGCATTTACACTTATCTCGGCGCGAAGCCCGAGCAGGTGCCGATCCTTTGGCTCGCCGGCC
>DATLVM010000325.1:0-3269 GCA_035577445.1 Pyrinomonadaceae bacterium | reverse complement strand
TTCTGGGCGTATCTGTGTTGATGATGCTGGCGCTCATCGCGTCGCAGCAACTCTTCAATATTGCGCCAGTATTGTCGCCTGACACGGCTTCCGACACGTTGCTGCTGGTCGCGCTGTCGTCGCTGAATTTCGCAGCCTTCGTTGTCTTCTCGTTCATCTTGTTACGCAGCCTGCTGCGCCTGAGGCGCGAACGCCGCGAGCGCCGGCCGGGCGCGCGCATTCAGACGCGACTGCTGATCTATTTCATCGGCTTGAGCCTGCTGCCGATTACTGCAATGGCGGCGTTCTCGTATCTCTTCCTCAATCGATCAATCGAAAAGTGGATGGGACGCTTGCCGGAAAACGTCGTCGTGCGCGTGCGCGAGCAACAGCGAGACAGTCTCGCTTTGCAGAACGAGAAGCTGCGCGAAACGGCGACGCTGCTCGCGACAACCATCAAAGGAAGACCGCAGAGCGAGTGGAAGGGAATGCTCGATCAACTCGCGGCAACGAATGCTCTGTCGGCGATCGAGATTGTGCGCGATGACGGCGTTGTGGTTGAGCGCAGCGAGTCGCCGATTCCTGATTCGCAGAAAGAAGAACTTGCTTCGATTCTCAAGCTCGGCCGATTGCCTGCGCCGCAAGACGGAGAACTTGCGGACGGCAAAGGATTCGATCTGGCATCGGTGCCGCTGACTGCGGGCCTGCGTTTGATGTTGGTACCGCAACGCCTCAGCGATACAAACGTCAACGATACGATTGCCAGTTCGCAACGCGAGTACCAGCACCTGCTGCAAAGGCAACGAAAGGTGCGCATCCTCGGCGTGTCGACGCTGGGCCTGATGACGTTGTTGCTCGTGTTCGCCTCGACCTGGGTCGCGATCCATTTGTCCCGAGGATTCGCCGCGCCGATTAGATCGCTGGCGGAAGCTTCGAAGGAAGTCGCGCGCGGAAATCTTTCGCATCGCGTCGCCAGAATTGCCGATGATGAGTTGGCCTTGCTCGCTGAGTCGTTCAATCAGATGACGACTGAGCTGGAAGCGAACCGCAAGGATCTCGAAGCCGGCGCCAGCGCCCTGACAGAAAAGAACCTGGCGCTGGAAGAGAGACGCAACTACATCGAGACGATTCTTGAATCGCTTTCGACTGGAGTCATTTCGCTGGATCAGAACGATTGCGTCACGACCATCAACACGGCTGCCGTTTCAATTCTGAAGTTGACGGAGGCGCCGCCTGCCTGGGCCAGGCTGACTACCCTATTGAGCACCGATGATGCGGCAGTGTTTGACCGACTGCTGCGTCGCGCGCGACGGACAGGCCGGGCTGCGGAACAGAGTCAGCTGTCACGTGGCGCCGTTAGTGGACCGGCTCCGGTTTCGTTGACGGCAACTGCCTTGCGCGGCAGTTCGGCCAATGGTCGCGGCGTGGTGCTGGTAATCGAAGACTTGTCGGAACTGCTGACGGCGCAACGCGCGGCGGCGTGGAGCGAAGTCGCTCGTCGCATTGCTCATGAAATCAAGAATCCATTAACGCCGATTCAGTTGTCAGCCGAACGCATCGCGCGCAACTTCGGCGTGAGTGTCAGAACCCGGAGCGGTAGCGACGGGATCGATCAAAGTCCTTTGAAACCAAATGGCGATCATGCGTTCGAAAATGGAAACGGAATCAACGACCACGACGAGCTCGCCCGCGTCGTCGAAGAATGCACCTCGTCGATCACGCGCGAGGTCGCCGGGTTGAAGGCCCTGGTTGATGAATTCTCTCGTTTCGCGCGCATGCCACCGCCCCGGCTCACTGCGGGACCTTTGAATGAAGTCATTCAGCAGACGGCGCAACTTTACGAAGAAAGACTCGATGGCGTTGAGTTGCGACAACAACTCGATCCGCAGTTGCCTCAGGCAATGATGGATGTCGAGCAAATGAAGCGCGTGTTTGTGAACCTAATCGATAATGCGCTGGAAGCGATGCCGGCGGATTCTGAAGCTCGAAGTGTCATCGTCAGCACGAGGTACGATTCTGTCCGCGAATTGCTGATCGCCTCAATTGAAGATACAGGCGAAGGAATTCCCGCGAACGATTTCAAGAAGCTCTTTCAGCCGTACTTTTCGACGCGCGGTCGGGGAACTGGATTAGGGTTGGCGATCGTGTCGCGCATCATCACCGAACATGGCGGGAAAGTTTTTGCGGAAGCAAACGCTCCACATGGGGCAAGATTCATCATTGAATTGCCAGCGGGCCAGTAGTGGCACAGACTTCAGTCTGTGGAATCGCCGGAAATCACAGGACTAAAGTCTGTGCCACTTTCGATATATGTCTGAGTCGATCCTAATCGTTGATGACGAGCGAGGCATTCGCGAAACGTTGAGCGCCGTTCTGCGCGACGAGGGCTTCAAGACCGAAGCCGTCGAAAGCGGCGAAGCCTGTCTCAAAGAGATTGTTCGCCGATCGTATGGATGCGTGCTGCTCGATGTGTGGCTGCCGGGCATCAATGGCCTCGAGACCCTTCAGCACATGCGCGACATGAATTCTGACGCGGCGGTTGTGATCATCTCAGGCCACGGCAACATTGAAACGGCGGTGCGCGCGACGAAGCTCGGCGCGTTCGACTTTATCGAAAAGCCGCTCTCGATTGAGCGAACCGTTGTCACAGTGCGCAATGCTCTGCGGCAACGGCAACTCGAACGGTCGAACGCTGAAATGTCTGCCGAGCTGCAGCAGGAATACGAGATGGTCGGCGAATCCGTCGCGATGCGCGCGTTGCGGAAACAGATCGCAGTGGTGGCGCCGACTGACGGCCGCGTCTTGATTTCGGGCGAGTCAGGCGCCGGAAAAGAACTGGTCGCCCGCGCTATCCATGCGCAGTCGCGGCGCGCGGGTGCGCCTTTCATCGAAGTAAATTCAGCCGCGATTCCCGAAGAGTTAATCGAATCGGAATTGTTCGGTCACGTGAAGGGCGCCTTTACCGGCGCGACCGCGGCGAAGAAAGGCAAGTTCGAATTGGCGGATGGCGCGACGCTCTTTCTCGATGAAGTCTCTGACATGAGTGCGAACACCCAGGCAAAAGTGCTTCGCGTTTTGGAAGAGCAAAGGTTCGAACCGGTCGGCAGCAACACGCCGGTCAGCGTAGATGTGCGAGTGATCGCCGCGACGAACAAGCGACTCGAAGATGAGATCGACAAGGGCGCGTTCCGCGCGGACCTTTTCTTTCGCTTAAACGTGATTCCGTTTGAAGTGCCGCCCCTGCGCGAAAGGCTCGAAGACGTGCCGGTACTTACCGACCACTTCAATCA
>DATLVM010000324.1:0-4268 GCA_035577445.1 Pyrinomonadaceae bacterium | reverse complement strand
GCTTCTGCCAGTATTTGCTCTAGGGTCGCCATGGTAACTCTCCAAATCGGCTTAAGTTAGTATCTCTTCGCGTAACTCGGCCCGGAGTTTCGAAATCTCGTCATTGCGTCAATCTCTACGTTCCGCATTCTATCGACGTCTTTTGGAATGCCATATAGGTAATGATCGTGTTGATTAGCGCGGTCAGGGACGCCGGTATCAATTGAGCACTCACCCAGGAGTTGGGTAAGCGCTTCCCAGGAGGGATCTCCCATTCCTGGCGATCGATCGCCATTATCTTCTTCCTGCGATATCACGATCACGTCCACCTGCGCGCCGTCTGGTAGCGGGAGGGACTCGCTGAGGCGAAGCACACCTTGTTCGTAGATCGCTTTAAGATTCGTAGTCATTGAAGTCTACCCGGCGCCTAATTCTAGCACTTCACATTTACATCAGGTTAGCGAATCCAACTCGGCGTCTCGAGTCGCCTGAACGATCGATTCAATGTCACTGGACATGGCGCGATCAGCGGTGAGGCGCACAACTCGGCGACGAATTATTTCGTAAGCTTGCTTCACGCCGCGCCCAGGTTGCAGGGGCGCCCGATATTCCAAACCCTCAGCAGCACAGATTAGTTCGATCGCGGTGATGTGCTCAGCCAACTCGACAATTTTTCGCAGCTTCACGGCGCCGGTCATGCCCATCGACACGTGATCTTCCTTGCCGCCATCGGTGGGGATGTTGTCGATGCTCGATGGGTGAGCGAGCACCTTCGCTTCATTCAACAGAGAGGCCGCGACGATCTGCATCATCATGAATCCGGAAGCCGCGCCCGGATGAGAAGTCAGAAACGGCGGCAAGTGTTCGTTCGCGTCCGGATTCACCAAACGATCGATGCGCCGTTCGGTGATGCTCATCAAATCAGTAAGCGCCATCGCGGCGTAATCGAATGCCAAAGCCAGCGGCGCGCCGTGAAAGTTTCCGCCCGAGAGCACGTCGCCAGATTCCGCGAACACCAGAGGATTGTCAGTGGCGCTGCCGGTTTCGATTTCGACGATATCTTTCGCGTGAGCCAGCGCGCCGCGGATCGCTCCATGCACCTGTGGCATGCAACGAAGCGAGTATGCGTCCTGCACGCGCGGATCATTCTGCAAATGCGAGTCGCGAATCTCGCTGTCGCGCAGTAACTCGCGCAGATGTTCCGCTACTTGCGTCTGAGCGGGATGTGGCCGCGCCGCGTGGATGCGCTCGTCGAAAGCGACGGGAGTTCCTTTCAACGCTTCAAGCGACATTGCGCCCGCGACATCAGCCAATCGCGCCACTCGTTCAGCTCGATGAAGAGCCAGACCTCCGACGGCCGCCATTGCTTGCGTTCCATTCAGCAGGGCGAGTCCTTCTTTGACGTCGAGTTGCAACGGCTCAATCCCTGCTCGTCGCAAAGCATCTGCGCCTGGCAGCCGTTCGTCTTGGTAAAAGGCCTCGCCTTCGCCAATCACCGTGAGCGCGAGATGGGCGAGCGGCGCGAGATCGCCGCTGGCGCCGACTGATCCTTTCTCGGGAATCACCGGTGTGACACCGCGATTCAGCATCTCGATCAAGGTTTCGATCAAGACGGCCCGGCAGCCGCTGTAACCAAGCGCGAGCACGTTCGCGCGCAAGAGGAGCATCGCGCGTGCTTCCGGAATTGATAGCGGCGAACCAAGCCCGCAGGCGTGGCTGCGCACCAGATTCAGTTGCAGATCGCGCAACTCATTCGGCTCGACGCGCACGTCCGAAAGACGTCCGAATCCTGTGTTGACGCCATAGACCGTTCGACCTTGCGCAACGATTTGTTCGACGACGCGACGCGAGGCGTCGACCCGCGCGCGAGCAGCACCGGCGAGCGCAACTGGTTCTTTGTCGTTCGCTACAGAGACAACCTGGGCGAGCGACAGTCTTTGGCCATGGAGTTCCATAGGACAGTAGGCAGTAAGCAGAATGCAGTAGGCAGAACCCAGTAAGCCGAAAGCAGTCGCGCGAAGCAAAATTGAGTTTGCTGCTCGCTGCCCATTGCTTACTGCCTACTGCTTTCTTCGGTCCGGCGCCTCCGACATGTGAATACGATCGGGTGTCTGCGTGCTATCAACTTTGCGCAACTCGCCCGTCGTTGCGCCCCGCAGACGTTGGCGCGCTCGCTTCGCGCGACGCACGGTCGCTTTCGTTCCGGAAGAAGCCGCGCGCGTCCAACTGGACATCCGTTGCAGCGGATGGAGAGAGAATTGATGACGCGGTAGAACCTCGCCGGTGGCTTCCCGCAAACGGATCGTGCCGACGGCGAAGATGAAGAGCGCCGCGTTAAAAATGAAGCCAACCAGAAAAACGGCCCAGCCGGGAACCACGCCAACCTGCGCCCGCAAAATGAATTCATCGAAGTTTTGTGCCGGCGTTGGGTAGAGATAAACCTTCAGGTTCCAGCTCAGCGCCAGCAGCGCGAATAACCAGATGTAGTTCCGTCGCAGGCGACGTCCAATCGCTTCCCAAACGCTGATCGTGAAGTGCGGCGTCAGCAGATCCGAAGCGAGGTGCGAAGCCCATTCCTGATCGCGAGGTACGCTTTCGGGAGCGAGCATCTGCGCGAGGTAACCGGTCTCAATCACGCGCACGCGGTTCGACCAGATTTCGTAATAGCGGTAACGGCGAGCCTCCATCACCAGAAACACGGCGACCAAAATCGAATCAACCGGTATGACGAAATGTGGCGACGTCGTCGAGCTGAACGCAAAAGACAACATCGCGCCGGCGCTCAGCACTGCCCAGTTCGTGGTTGTATCCAGCCGGTTGCGCCAGGTGTTCGAGCGCTGGATCTCGCCACGATAGAAGTGCGCCATAGCCGTGTTGAATTCAGCCGGCGAGAGTTTGCGAAGGGCGTCGATCTGTTGGCTGGCTTGTCGATCGGGCACAGTCGTATCGTGGATCGAAGGCGAAGAAACCGGACGCAAACGAGCGGTCGCGCGTTCGCTTGAAAGACTCCCTGACGCGCTATCGCGCGGTGCTCCGGCCACCGGCCGGCGTATTCTCGCGGTGACTTGCGACTCGTGAAAATCGATCCGCGGTTCGTCAGTTTCGCGATGTGTCGGCTCAGTTCGAATGGGCATTGTCAGTGCAGGCGAGCGAGGAGGCAACTCGCAGAGTAAGCCGAATAATAACACGGAAATCGCGAAGAGAAGCTGCCTTGACTATCATTTTTGCGAAACCTATAGTCTGAGTTTCGCTGTTTGAACGAGATGTTATCTGAGCTGCACGGCGCGCAACTTGAAGAGCATGAGCGGTGGATGCGCGAGGCTTTGCGCGCCGCGAAAGAGGCTTCGGCCCGCGGCGAAGTTCCGATCGGGACCTGCGTTATCAGCGGCGATCAGTTGATCGCAGTCGCCGGAAATCGCACGCGCACCGACTGCGATCCGACAGCCCATGCGGAGATCGTCGCGCTCCGAGAGGCTGCGGCGAAAGTCGGTAACTACCGGCTGACGAACGCTACGGTTTACTCGACGATCGAGCCGTGCGCGATGTGTGCGGGCGCGCTGATTCAAGCGCGAGTGCCTGTGCTTGTTTATGGCGCTACTGATGAGAAGGCGGGCGCAGTCGAATCGCATTTCGGTATTTGCAGCTCGGATTTTTTGAATCACCGGATGCAGGTCGTCAAGGGTGTACTCGAGGCTGAGTGCCGCGCCTTGATGCAGCAGTTCTTTGAATCCAGACGTCAGAAGTCAGAGATCAGAAGTCAGTAAGCAGAGGTCAGTCAGTGACGCAAAGTCACCAGGTATTTTTCTGACCGCTGATCTCTGACATCTGATCTCTACTTTTGCGGAGAGGTCGCATAGTGGATTAGTGCACCGGTCTCGAAAACCGGAGTGGCTTTACGGCCACCGTGGGTTCGAATCCCACCCTCTCCGCCATGGCATTGCCGATTGCCAATTGATGATTGCCGATTGGCTTGTTTGTAAGAAACGCGCTCGCGTCCGAACTGACCAATCGGCAATTGGCAATCGAAAATCGGCAATACCGGAGAGGTGCAAGAGTGGTTGAATTGGCAGCACTGGAAATGCTGTGAACGGGGAACCGTTCCGTGGGTTCGAATCCCACCCTCTCCGCCATCAGTAGATGAGTTCAGACGTTAGAGACTAGAGGCTGGAACGATTGACTGACCTCTAGCCTCTGACCTCTAGTCTCTTTTTAGATATGCAACGAGGCGCGATTTTACATTACTGCCAGAAGTGCCGAGCGGCGAATCCGTTGGGCCAGGAGTTCTGTCA
>DATLVM010000323.1:0-8168 GCA_035577445.1 Pyrinomonadaceae bacterium | reverse complement strand
TGAGAGACGTTAAAGGCCTGCTCTTGCATTGTCGAATTCGATGAGTCAGGCTGGGTCGACTCCAAATTGCCGGAGGGTCGATTGGGGGACTGCGTTTGACTGACCGAGCGCAGATGATTAAATAAATTGACAGTACTGTTAGTCCAACCATCGCAATTGAAGCAAGACACTATTGGAACCATGGTCAGTCCTTGCAGAATCTGGCGGACCGTTGCGGTCGGAGCAAAGAGGTTGAAGTCTTTGTTTTCTTCCTTGCCACCCCTATTAAGGAACCTGCCCTTAATGAAGAGTCCGATGCCACTCTGTCCATAGTTTCGCGCCTCAAAATTGCTTACTCGATTGAAAGAAGCCGAATAAACCTCGTCCCCATATCGCATTATTAGTCCGTCAAGACCGATATCAAAGGAGCCATCCTGCAGCAGCGGCCCGAGGAATCGATGCCGCCGAACGTTATATGTTACTGGTTCTCCGGCGAGGAACCCTTTATCCAGATATGCCAGGCCTTCTGATTCTCGCTGGCGACTTAACAGTGCAAATCCCAACATCATGTTGACTTTCGCATTGTCTGGCTGTTGTTGCAGGAAGACTCTGGCGTCATTGATTACCTCATCAATCAAGCCGCGATTGTATTTGCTCTGGATCGCATCGAGGGTGACGTTCGGAACGGCAGCGCTACCGGGAGCGAACGATCCGGCTGTGGGATTGGAAGTTGGCGGAACCGCTTCTTTTAGAGCATTCAGCTTTGCCTTTGCGGCGGCAGCGTGAATGCCGTCTGCAAAGTCTGCGAGGAATTGTTCGAAGTCGCGCCGATTCATACTGCTCTCGATTCGTTTCCACTCTGCAAGTTCGTTTTCCTTCCGAATGGTTGCGGCACTCTCTCCAGTAGTTGCGACAATAAGTGGGTGCAATTCCAATTCGCGGCGATAAAAGACCTTCGGGCGCTGGGCTTTCCGATCGCTTTCTGAATCACCATTGGCTGATTTGACTCGATCAAGAGTCCGGGCCTGTTTCTGCTGGGCGTCAAGTTGTTGCTGCCTTAGCTGAGGGACGCGGGAAGTTGCATAGTTCAACCATTCGCGCACTAAGATGCTACCGTCCCGCGGGCCCTTGTCGGCCTGGTGGTTTTTCAGTCCTTCGTCGACCAATGCGTAAGTAAGAAGACCATGGCCAAGACTATTGTCTTCCTGTGCTTCCTGGTAACTCTGAGCCGCCGCGAGAATGTACATGCCTTTGTCATAGGCAAGCTGGAAAAGACCTTTGCTGTTCATTGGTCCACGGCGCTGGTCTTCAGATTCCAGCGCCTGACCACTGTGACAAGCATCTATTACCAGCAACAGCTGTCCTGGGTCGAGCGCCTCAACCGCACGCCCCAATTCTTCATCCGAGATTCCGTGTGAAAGTATTTTGTCCAGCGAAGCCTTATCCAATTCTTTGGGTTGTCCTTCAAATCCCAAATCGTAAGGAATCAAGTAGAATCGATTTTTCAGTGCTTCACCATGTCCTGCAAAATAGATAATTACCGCGTCCTCCGGCTGAGCTTTTGATGCCAAGTCAGATAGTGCCTTCATCATATTCTCCTTGGTCGCCTGATGGTCGCTAAGCAGCACAGTCTCGACATGATCGTAGTTATTGAGGTTTATTTGCTGCGCCTTCACCTCGGCGGCGAAGTCCTGTGCGTCAGCCACTGCGTACTTAAGATTAAAAGCAGGGTTGGCGTATTCATCGATGCCGATCGCGACGACATAGGCAATTCCTTTGCGCCTCAAACTTTCTGCCCCGGCTACAGAAAGCGACGCGTCAACACTCTTAACGTTGTCGCGATTGAAAGCATACGCCGTTAGTTTGTTTTCCCCCGCCACAATCGGAATCGACACCGCCAAACTAACGGAAGACTTTCCGTTCAAAACATCGCCACGCCAAACCTTTACCAGTGCGCCGTTACGGAATAACCGGACGTCCTGAGCCCCTGCCGCCGCGTCAGTAATATCGATCTGCACTTTGAGGTCTCGACTTGCTGAAACCGCCGCGGCAGAATCGGTTCGCGACACTCTTAAATGCGGTTGATGCCGGTCCTTAGCGGTAATGTCGGCGGAGGCCTGCGGATGTTTTCCGGCAAGTATGTCGCCAAGTAGCCCTGGATAATAGAACTCATTGAAAAAAGACTCGACCGGGTTAGTATCGAAGGTGTTGTTGTTGAATCGCCAGGAAACCGCCGACCATGCACCGGGTGAACCGTCAAACAGTCCGTCCGGAGTAGTGACTAGCCAATTATTATTGTCCAGTATGTAAAGCGTGGCGATTTCCTGTTGCGTCGTTGGATCGATCACATCGGAAACCGATTTCCGTGAAAACAAACTAATGCCGTTGCCCTTAACCGGCATCGCCATAAACTGCTGCGACATAGCCATGAAGGGCAAATTACCCAGGAAAATTTGTTCGTTGTTGTCCGTATCCGTGGCCCGAGCGCTGGTAGTCTTCAACAGTCTTCCAGTCGTCAGATCCCATAGCTGGAATACCAGAGTCGTCTCGTCCGCAGACAGGCTCATCGACTGGAACATCGCCGGGCTAACAAAAGCTATCGAACCCACCTCACCACGACCTGCGTTAAGGATTCGCGGTTCCGTTTTGCCGGTAGCGTCCAGGAGGGCGATCGTCCCGTTATGATGCCCGACTACCAGAGTGGAGCCATCCGGACTAAAGGAGAGCGACTCGGGAATAGCCGGGTCGGGCAGACTGCCTATTTGTTTTCCGCTCTCGACATTCCAGAATTTGATGGTGTTGTCTTTAACATCGCCTTCTCCTTCATTTCCCAAATTGTCGGCAATGCTGGCCAGCACTGTTCCATCGGGAGAGAAGGTCAACGGTCCGGCGCTGTCGGTGTGGCCAGTCAGCACTTTTACGTCGCCCGTCTTCACGTCCCAAAGTCGAATCGTTTGATCGTCGCTGCTGCTCGCCAGGATCGAACTGTTTGGGCTGAAGGTTAGCCAGGTTATGTCCTCGCCGTGTCCCGTCAGTACGCTGTAAGTTGTCTCGTTGCTTGTGTCCCACAACCTGATCGATTTTCCTTCTTCACCCACTTGCGCAAACATCCCGTTGTCGGGACTAATCGCTACCAACTCGCTGCTGAGACCTCTCCGAATGGCAAATGATTCTGCACCTGAATCGATATCCCACATTTGGATGTCGCCGTTGTTGTTGCCGCTCGCAAGGACCTTTCCCGACATGCTTAAGGCTACCGAGCATATCGTCCAGTCTTCCCAACGGAGCTGTCTGATAGGCTGGCCCGCCGACGAGTCAATTATCAGGATTGTGTGTGGGACAGCCCATGGCACCGAAACCAGTCGCTTCGCATAAGGATTAAGGATTGGTCCCACAAGATCAAGGGTTGGCCCCACAAGTGGCGATGAAGCGAGTTGCGGAAATGTCTGGACTTGTGTGGCTGGAGTGCTATCGTCAATCGACCACAAGTCGATTGCTGTATCCCAACTCCCGCTCATGACTTTAGTTCCGTCGGGCAAGAACATAACGGAACTGATCACGCGCGCGCGTCCGCTAAACGTGCGGGTGACGCGCCCGGTCGTGACGTCCCACAAGGTGACAACATCACTGACGCCACCGCTCACCAGCGATCGATTATTAGGACTAAACGCGATTGCCTTAACGTCAATGTTTATGCCGGACAGCGTCCGCATTAACCGGCCACTGACGACATCCCATATCCTGATTTCTGTCTTGGTCTCTTTGATGCCGGCGTCTTCATCGGGCAAAAGTGCAAGCGCCGCCGCCAGCAGCTTTCCGTCCGTGCTGAAAGTCAGCGCCTCCACGACCGGACTCGCAAGAGTCAGACTCTCTTTTTCCTCCAGCGTTCTCAGGCCCCGCCCGGTTTGCGCATTCCAGAGTTTGACGGCGCCTTCGTAGTCGCCACTCGCCAAAACCCGTTCGTCCGGACTGAAGGCCAGCGCACTTACGCGGCCAGCATGACCCGTCATAACTTCAGGTTCCGGCCGTGGCCCAGTCGCTCTTTTGATCAGGGGACTTTTTTGCGGCGGCGCCTGCGCGGGCTGGGCTTTGGCAGAGGTTGGATTGGGTTGAGTGGGGACCGCGGAAACCCCTTTCAGCCTTACCCGCGCCAACTCAGCATATTTTCCGTTTGGGTACTTGCGCAAATAATAATTAAAGTCTTCCGGATCTTTGCTGTTCTTGATTGAATTCCATAAGGCGATTTCAAAATTGGATTCATTGGTCGCTCTGCTCTTTTCCGGTGCGGGTGTCGACGACGTCACTGGCTTTGTGGGTTTCGTCGTCGACGGAGTCGGAATCTCCTTTGAGGCTACCAACGTTGAAGATGCTTGATCGAATGCAGGGTTAAATTTGTGGATCTCGTCGGCTAACTTCTTTGTGAGCGCAGAGCTTAAAGTCTGTAACTTCTTTCGCTCGTCGTCGAGACCCTTTTGATTTTCTAAATGCAGATATGCGATCGCCAAGCTATAGTGAGCATCATCGTAATCAGGCTTGAGTGCGACAGCGCGCTTGAGAAAGTTCAATGACTTCTCATATTGCTCTCCGCTCAGATAGGCGTAGCCAATACCATAGTGTGCTTCCGCAAATGTCGGATCCAATTGAATAGCCTTGACCAATGGCGCAAAAGCGTCGCCATGCATTCGTAGAGTATTGTAGGCGTCGCCCAGGGCGTACTGGGCGTCCGCGCTTCGAGGGTCGATTAAAACCGCTCTCTTGTAGGCATCCAGCGCTTCCCTCGATCGACCCGTCGCCATGTAAGCGTCACCCAGCCCTATGTATGCATCAGCATTTTGCGGATCGATTCCGATGGCCGCCTTATAAGCTTCGAGAGCTTCATTCCATTTTCGATCATCCGCGAGCTTTTCACCGGCATCGATCAGAGACTTCGCCCGTTCATTCTGCGGCGGAGGTGTCTGGTGACGAGGTTTCTGCGTGAAGACAACATTGCTGGCTAGCAATGTCGCCAAGAGGATAGTGAGTATGGAACGATATTTCATGAGCTTTCTTTATTGTGCGTTCGGACCGCCCATGATGGGCTGGGATCAACCAGGCTGTTTTAACATTCTTTCGGCGAAACGCGAGTGCTAAGGCCGCGCCACGACGAGCTGACGTGGTTCGATCTCCCGCCGATAGAAAACGCGAGGCCGTTGCAGACTGTGATCGTTTCCTGAATCAGCACCGGTAAACTCTATTCGATCTAATTGCCGACCCTGCTTCTGCTGTTTGTCGAGGTCCTGCTGCTGCATTTGCGGCACGCGCTCAGCGGCAGGGTCGAGCCATTCACGCAACAGGACTTGGCCATCCTTTGGTCCTTTGTCAGCGGCGTTTGTTTTCAAGCCTTTCTCAACCAGGGCATATGTCAGGTAACCATGTTCCAGGCCTTATTGCTTCGTTCGCCGCCTGATAACTCTGCCTGCGGTTAGGATGTAATTGCCCTTTTCATAAGCAAGCCGCGCCAGACTTTACTGTTCATCGGACAGCGACGTTTTTCCTCGACTTCGTAAATTCAACCTACTGGGTCCGCTAATTCATACTCCGCCAGTCGCCCGATGAGATGAAGGCGGCCCAGTAGTATGGATGAGGACGATCCTGCGCGTTGCTGTGCAGCATCTTGAGTTGCGCCTGCCGCATGGCTTCCGCCCGTCCCTCATTTCTTTGCAAGCGCGTGTAGTAATCCGTCATCAAATCGCGCGTGGCTGCGTCGTCCACCTGCCAGAGGCTCATCACCTGCGTCTCGCTCCCTGCCAACACGAGTGCACGCCGCAAACCGTAAACGCCGGCGCCGTTCACCACCTCCCCCAAGCCGGTTTCGCACGCTGACAGGACGACGAGCTTCGTTCCCCAGAGGTTGAGTCCGGTAGCCTCGGCGGCTGTGAGCACGCCGTCTTCGCCCAAGCCACTCGATTTCTGGTTCGCGCCCGCCATGATCAAGCCTGAGCGCAGTAACGGGTTCTCGGCCGGTATTGGGCCCGGCGAATTGCCGCCAACGTCAATTCGCTCGAACTGACGCGTCTTCGGCGCCGCTTGCGGCTGATCGGCTAGAAAGAAGCCGTGTGTGGCGATATGAAGAATTGGCGGCGCGTTCACAGATTTGAGGGCCGCTTCCGTCGCATTCCTCTCTGTCAAGACGGTCACCCGCGGCATGATCGTGCTAATGCGCGCGGCTTCCTCGACTGTGCCCTTTAGAGGCGGGTAACAGACTTTGGTGAAATCAATGCCGCGATAAACTATTTCTCGCTTCGATGTCGCACTCTCCGTGTCGAGTGAGAGTTCACGCGCGTAGTTGCGGCGCTCGCAGGCGGCAATGGGCTGGCCCGTCAGGTTGTAAGTCGGATTTGCGAAGATGAAAGCGCCGGGACGAGGCTCGCTCGTAATCTTGAGCCGCAAAAGGTCGCGCCCGCTCGTCAGGTAATTGAGTGAGTACGTCTCCAACAGGTACTTGTTATTTTCGTCAACGAGCGCGGCAAGCGGAACCAAGTTGAGCGCGCCGTCGGGAGAAATGAATAAGCGTTTCGTCGTGCCGAGCAGTTTGCGAACCGGGCGCATCACGCGCTCATCCACTTTTCGACCAAGTGCGCGCACGTCCTCTCGTTTGGAGTCGAGCAACGCCTCGCGCCAGAGCCTGAGGTCAGCGTCAATCGAGGTCGCTTCGCCGAGATCAACGAACTGTGGCGCGTCATCCGTCGGTCTGAGTACATAGGCTACGTACCGTGCTTTACCGAACCTTGCTTCAGTCCCGCTAGCCTTAGCGTTGAAAGGTTGATAAGTGAATATCTCGACGAGCGCGGCGTCCTTTGGAATCGCTCCGCGCACTGTGTCAAGTGTGACGGGTTGGGTGCGTACGCGGAACTCTGCATAGCGGCGTCCGATGTCGTTCTGCAATCTTTCGCTCTCGGCTTCTAACTGGGCGATGCGAGCGCGGTTCTTGTCGGGCGAGACGCGTGTGTCATTCGACAGTTGAAAGGTGGCGAGCTGCGACTGAGCGGCGGCGAGCGCATCCAACAACTTCACGTCCTCCGGCGCGGCGCGGCGGCGCAGCGCGCCAATCTGGTCGGTCATAACGTCGAGCGCGCGTCCCTTGCGGCGCAGGATGGTGGTCAATGCTAACCGTGCTGCCTGTGAGTTGGTTGGTACGGAACGAGCGTGTAAGGAAATGCTTGCATCTGTTCCTCCCCTTAGCATATCGAGATAAAGCTGCTTCTGTTTTTCTGAACTGGCGGCTAGAAGGGCGTCGATATTATTCTCAAAAATTTCCTCAGCGCGCATCGAAAACTCGATAGCCCGCGTGTAATCTTCTTTCGCTTCATACACGCTAGCGAGATTGCTAAGCAAAATAGCAACATCGGGATGCCCAGTGCCGAGCACTTTCTCACCAATCGCCAGCGCGCGTGTAAAGAGAGGCTCAGCTTTCGAGTAGTCGCCTGTAATTTCGTACAACGCGGCGAGATTATTCAGCGATTGAGCGACAGCGGGATGCCCGCTGCCGAGCACTTTCTCACGAACTGACAACGCACGCTGATAGAGCGGCTCGGCTCTCGCATAGTCGCCTGTACTTTTGTACAACTCGGCGAGATTATTCAGCGATTGAGCGACACCGGGATGCTCGCTGCCGAGCAGCTTCTCACTAATCGCCAGCGCGCGCTTATACAACGCCTCGGCTTTCGCATACTGCCCTTTCGCGCAGTACAAGTCTGCGAGATTGTTGAGATCGCTAGCGACATCGGGATGCTCGCTACCGAGCACTTTCTCACGAATCGCTAGAGCGCGTTGAGAGAGCGGCTCGGCTCTCGCATAGTCGCCTTTCGCGAAGTACGATTGCGCGAGACTGTTCAGGGAAGTGGCGACATCGGGATGCTCGCTCCCGAGGGCTTTCTCACGAATCGCCAGCGCGCGTTGATAAAGCGGCTCGGCTCTCGCGTACTCACCCTTCGCGAAGTACAACAATGCCAGATTGTTGAGATCGGTAGCGACATCGGGATGCTCGCTACCGAGCGCTTTCTGGTCGATAGCCAAAGCTCGCTGATAAAGGGGCTCGGCTCTCGCGTAGTCGCCTTCCTCTTTGTATAACCCTCCGAGATTGTTCAGCGAAGTGGCGACATCGGGATGCTCGCTGCCGAGCGCCTTCTCATAAATCGCCAGCGCCTGTT
>DATLVM010000322.1:0-12158 GCA_035577445.1 Pyrinomonadaceae bacterium | reverse complement strand
CCGCTCTGAAGACTCGATCGTCAGCGCACCCTCCGCCGAGAGATTTACTCGCGATCCGTTGCGCAAGGTGATCAGTGATTCAGAACCCCATGCGGTTTCGATCATCGACTTCGCGAAGAGTGTCTGACCTTCTGTCGCGCGTTGGCCATTCACGTTCACGAGGCCCTGGACTGAGATAGAGCCGGCGATGGTGCGTGACTCTACAGCCGCTGCCGCTTTCGAAAAGGTGCCGACACTAATAATCGAGATCGCTACGAAGACGGCGAGCGCGGCGCGATGAAGTCGATCGTTGCGTGAACTTGTGAGCCTGCGATTTGATTCGGAGAGCGGTTGCATATGGTGAACCTCTTTTTTAAGGAATCGAGCAGAGATGCCCTATCTGCCATCGACCGAGCTCTACATCTCGTGACGATTCGCGAGCGCCTTATCCATCGTCACTTCATCAACATATTCCATATCACTGCCAACCGGCATGCCCATTGCCAGGCGCGTGACGCGCAGGCCGAGTGGTTTCAGCAAACGGCTGATGTAGTTCGCGGTGGCTTCGCCTTCGGTGTTCGGGTTGGTGGCGAGAATAACTTCGCGCACTTCAACACCCTCATTGTTTTCAGGTTTCAATCGCGGCAGGAGATTGTCGAGGCGAAGATCGACGGGCCGAATGCCGCGAATCGGCGAAAGCGATCCATGCAGCACATGATAGAGACCTTGGTAGCTGCGGGTCTTTTCGACGGCGATGAGATCGTACGGCTGCTCGACAACGCACAGCAGCGAACGATCGCGGGTGGGCAGCGAGCAGAACCGGCAGGGATTTACGTCGGTGAGATTGTTACAAACCGAGCACTCACTGATCTTCTGCTTCACCTCATGCAGAGCCTCGATCAATCGCTCAACATCGACGTCGGGTGATCGCAAAATGTAAAAAGCGAGCCGCTGCGCAGACTTCTGTCCGATGCTCGGCAGGCGTTTGAATTCGTCGATGAGTTTGGTGACGGGTTCGGCGTAATCGAGCATTTCGGATTTTGTACTTTGAACTTGGAGCTTTGTACTTTGATGTGTTGAGAAAGAGAACTTTCGATTTCAGGGCGCTCATACGAACGGATCAAAGCACAAAGTACAAAGCGCCAAGCACAACAAAGCGCGATGCAGAATATTAGAACAAGTTTCCCAATCCCGGCGGCAGCATCGATCCCAGCTTGCTCTTCATGGCTTCGTTGACTTTGCGATTGGCTTCATTGAGCGCGGCGATGACCATGTCCTGGAGCATCTCGACATCGTTCTCTTTCACCAGTTCCGGATCGACTTTGAGCGCGAGGATTTCGTGGTCGCCCTTCATCGTGACGGTAACCACGCCACCCCCGGCGGAAGCCTCGACGCGCAGCTCGTCCATTTCGTGCGCCATCTTTTCCTGCATCTGCTGCGCCTGCTTCATCATTGACTGAATGTTGAGTCCGCCTGGAAATTTCATTTTGTAATCCTCGCTTAAATCAATATCGATCAGAACTTCGCGATAAGTGCATCGTAGCTTTCAACGAGGTCGAATGCAAAGCGCAACGTAGTGTCAGTGCCGCGAGCGATAGCGAGCGGATCAAGGGTTCCTTGAGTTGCACTTTGTTCCAGCTTTGACGCTGGCTAATCGGCAGGATCACTGGATCCCTAGCTATCGCTCGCGGTACTGACACGGACTGGTTCTCATGCTATAAGCGCACTATGAGTGATTTTCGACACCGCGAACCTCTCGAACGCTCCCTAACAGCACAAATCAATCTGTACTACGACGTGATCGCCGCAGCGTCGCAACCGGCGCCGCTCTTGATTGCGCTGCATGGTTACGGCGCGAGCAAGTGGCACGCGCTGCGGGAAGCGAAGCTAATTGCCCCCGACGGATTCGCCCTGGCCGCGCTGCAAGGGCCGCATCAGCATCTGCGCGAACCGAAAGAGAAAGGCGGGCCGCTACGTTTCGGATTTGGGTGGTTGACGAATTTCCATCCGGAAGATTCGCTTGCAATTCATCATCAAGCGTTGCTCGATATGATTGCTGCGTTGACGGATGAGGGCATAGCGGATCGAGAGAAGATTTTCCTGCTCGGCTTTTCACAGTCATGCGCTTTGAACTATCGATTCGGCTTCACTCATCCGCATTCGTTGCGTGGCATGATTGGAATCGCGGGTGGCTTGCCCGGCGATTGGGAAACAAGCGAGCTTTATCAGTCAACCGACGCAGCGGTATTCCATCTGAGCGGTGAGCGAGACGAGTATTATGGGCCGGAGCGCGTCGCAAATTACGAGAACCAATTGAGACAACGCGCGAAAGATGTCGAATTTCGCAGCTATGACGCAGGGCATGAGATTTCATCCGAGATGCGCGACGATATTCGCGCGTGGATACAAAATCGGTCGCGTTAGCGAGCGGTTAGTTGCCGGGAACGTGGCGAACCATTTCGGCCACATCCTTTGTCCCGCTCGCTACCGCTCGCGGTTCTGTAACGGACTAGTACGAACCGGCGCGTCATGTTATAAGGACGCGCCTAAAGGCGCTTTAATTATGAAAGTGGAAACGGTAGCTATAAACATTTGGCTGCTCCGCAGCCCGGCGGCAAATTTCGCTGCTGCGATCGTGTTTGCGATGCTGATGCTTTCTCTTTCCACAGCCGCGCTCGCGCAACCGAAACCGAAATCCAAATCAACAAATGAGGCCGCCATCCGTGCGGTGCTCGAAGCCCAGGCCGCCGCCTGGAATCGTGGCGATATTGAAGGTTACATGGACGGCTACGATCGTTCGCCAAAGACCGAATTCGTGGGCGGTGACAGCATCACGCGCGGCTGGCAGGAAGTTTTTAATCGATACAAGCAGCGCTATGACTCGCGCGAGAAGATGGGCACGCTCACGTTTTCGGATCTCGAAATCACCCTACTCAGCAAAGATGCGGCGCTCGTGTTAGGACGTTGGCGTTTGAAACGTGCGAGTGACGAGCCGCACGGAACGTTCACGCTGCTGTTCCGCAAGACTAAAGGCGGCTGGCGAATTGTCCACGATCATACTTCCAGCGCGTGAAAGTGTCAGAAGCCCGACCGTGAGGGAGGGCTGCATCGGCATCCTGGAATCTGGGTTGCAACACCGCCCTCCCTCACGGTCGGGCTTCTGACACGATCTAGCTTATGAATGTGGAATCAAATCTCGCGACCATCGAGCGTGAAGTTGAATCGCGCAGCGCGTCGCTCAAGAAAGAACTCGGCCTGCGCGATCTTGTCCTCACGCAGGTAGTCTTTGTCTTCGGCACAGTTTGGGTAGGCTTTGCGGCGACGCTCGGCCGATCGCAGATGGCCTTTTGGTTAATCGCGATCGCAACTTTCTATTTGCCGCTGGCGGCCGTGGTTATCTACCTCAACCGCCTTGCTCCGCTCGAAGGTGGACTCTATCAATGGGCCAAAGTCGGCTTTGGCGATTTCGTCGCATTCCTCGTCGCGTGGAATTTTTGGATCTTTGGCATCCTGGTGATGTCCGGCATCAGCCTGATAATTAAAAAGAACATTGCCTATGCCATTGGCCCGCGCGCGAACTGGATGCACGAGAATAAATGGATCACAACGCTGGTCGGCGTTGTGCTGATGACCTCATTGATCGCTGCTTCGCGCAGAGGGTTGGCTCTCGGCAAGTGGGTGCAGAATTTCGGCGGCGCGATGCTGATCATTACGGTCGCCACTCTGATCCTAATGCCGCTCATCACAGCCAGCCGCGGCAGCCTGGCAAATTATCATCCCTTTTCGCTCAGTCTGCCTGAGATCAACAGTCACAACGTGAACGTTTGCAGCAAGCTCGCGGTCGGCGCGCTCTCGGGTTTTGAATACATCGCGATCCTCGCGGGTGAATGCCGCGCGCCCGCCAAAAACATCAGCCGATCGGTTTGGATCTCTGCGCCGATCATCGCGCTCATGTTCATTCTTGGCACCGCCTCGGTGTTGGCTTTCGTGACGCCGGACAAAGTTGATCTGATTGCGCCGATTCCGCAGGTGCTCAGCCTCGGCTTTGGATCGTCCGGCTGGGTCTCGACTTTGATCTCGCTTACGATTTTCGGCGTCGCGGCGCGACAGATCGCTTTAATGAGCATTTATTTCGCGGGCAACACGCGGCTGCCAATGGTGGCTGGTTGGGACAATCTTCTGCCGCAGTGGTTTGCGAAGTTGCACCAGAAATATCGGACGCCGGTGAACTCGATTCTGTTTGTGGGCGCGACGACGCTCGTGTTCAGTCTCGCGCCGCTGATCGGAGTGAAAGAAGCCGAGGCCTTTCAATTTCAAGACAATGCCGCGAGCATTTTCTATGCGCTAATCTACATGGTGCTCTTTGCGATTCCCATCATCGCGATGAAACGATTCGGCGCGCGGGCGCCCTGGTGGTTGAAACTGGCGGCGGCGCTGGGTTTCCTCATGTCGGTGGCCGGCGCGTTCTACACCGTGTTCCCGATTATCGAAGTGCAGAGTCGCTTCTTATTCGCAGCCAAGATCATCGTTGTGGTGATTATTGCCAACGCGATTGGCGCAGCGATCTATGCCTTCGATAAGCGACGAGCACGCAATGCCGGAGCGCACGCATGAACAAGATTAATTTTCGGCGGGTCCTGCTGGGCGGCGCTGTGGCCGGGATCATCATCAGCGCCGGCGAGACACTGCTAAACGGAGTCATTCTGCGTGAGCATATCGAGACTGATATGCGGCGTATGCACATCACGCCGCCCGGCAACGGTTTTGCTGCGCTGGCGGTTGCCCTCACGTTTGTCTTCGCAATGATTGCGATTTTGATTTACGCCCTGGCCAGAGCCCGCTTCGGACCGGGCCCAAAGACAGCTTTGCTGGTCGCCTTGCTTCTGTGGTTTTGCCTGTACGCGTACTGCGGCGCCGTCAACATGCTGCTGATAAACGTGCCGCCAAAGCTTGTCTTGATGGTTCTTGCGTGGGGGCTGATAGAGTATCCGCTCGGCATTCTGGCCGGAGCGGCTCTGTATAAAGAGCCGTAAGAATCCCTCGAGCTCATGACTCTCGCAATCATTAACTGCTCACAGCTGGTGACGATTGCGGGCGCGAGACGCGCTCGCACAGGCGGCGATCTGCGTCAGCTTGCAATCGTCGAAGACGGCGCGATGCTCGTGCGCGGCGAGTACATCGAAGCCGTCGGGCGACGGCGCGAAATCGAAAGCCTGATTGACGCTAACTGTGAAGTGATCGATGCGGGCCGCCGGGTCGTGATGCCGGGCTTTGTCGATGCGCACACGCATCCGGTCTTTGCCGGCATTCGCGCGAATGAATTTGAACAACGCGCGAGCGGCGCCAGCTATCGCGAGATTGCCGCGCGGGGCGGCGGGATTCGATCGACGGTGCGCGCGACACGCAACGCTTCGCTGAACGATCTCGTAAAAATTGGGAAGCGTTACGCCGATTGGTTCTTGCGCAACGGAACCACAACCGTCGAAGCGAAGTCAGGATACGGCTTGACGCTCGAAGACGAGTTGAAAATCCTGCGCGCGATTCGCGAGCTGAACGAGCAGACGCCGCTCCGATATGTGCCAACGTTTCTGGGCGCGCATGACATTCCGGTCGAATACAGGTCGCGCCGGCAGACTTACGTCAACCTCATCATCAACGAAATGCTGCCGAAAGTCGCGGAAGAAAAGCTGGCCGAATATTGCGATGTGTTTTGCGAAGAAGATGTCTTCACGACTGACGAGACCTGGGAAATTCTTTCCGCAGCGCGCTGTCATGGATTGGGCTTACGCGTGCACGCGGATCAGCTGTCGCTTTCGGGCGGCGCAAAGTTGGCGGGCGAATTAAGCTGTGCGACCGCGGATCATCTCGAGCATACCGATCCGACGGGGATCATGGCTTTGAAAGCCGCGAAGGTTCAGCCGGTCCTCTTGCCGGCATCAGTCTACGCGCTGGGATCCGCGAAATATCCGGCGGCGCGCGACATGATTGATGCAGGGCTCGCGGTCGTGCTGGCGACAGATTTCAATCCGGGCTCGTCGCCGACACCTTCGATGCCGATGGCCATGTCGATCGCTTGCACGCAGATGAAGATGACGCCTGCCGAGGCGGTGACTGCTTCCACCCTCAACGCCGCATACTCGCTCGGACGAGGTGATGAGATCGGATCGCTCGAAAAAGGAAAGCGCGCGGACTTTGTGATTCAAGATGCTTCGGACTATCGCGAGCTGGCTTACTGGTTCAGCATCGAACATCCTTGGCGCGTCTATGCGAGTGGAAAGCTTGCATTGGCTCGCGGCTGACCTGCACACCAACGAGCGGAAAGAAATCAGCCACAGATGAACACAGATATCCGCAGATAAGAGTTTTTGATCTGTAAAATCTGTGTTTATCTGTGGCTAAGTTTTTTGCCGGTGCACACGCGGAAAAAAATTCTGATTGACGAGATTGCACTTCTTTTTTATTATCACCATCAACACTGGAAAGGAGGTGATCGAAAGTATATGAGTTCTAATCACAGTGAGGTGGCTGAGACCTAGCCTCAGGATTTGATAATCGGTTGTTTGGTTGTCTTCCTGAGATGGTCACTGTGACACCTTCTTTCCGAAGGTCACAGCCGAGGTCAATCCAAACAGTTCACCGGAAAGCCGCTCGTGCAATGCGCGGGCGGCTTTTCTTATTTACATGCCCGGCTGCAATGTCGCGACAATGCGCCCTCCCTGACGGTCGGGCTTCTGCCACGAACCGTCGCTTCTTGACTATCAACGCGCGCACCGTTATTAACATCAAAGGAGTATCCCGCAACAAAAACATCTTCCCGGTTGCTGGAAATAAATCCCTGTAGTGCCTGAGAAGCCTGCCTCAACTTCGCCTGTTTTTTTTGACCCCCGCGGGCGTCGGTGGCGACATGTGCGCCGCACGTATCTCGCGCTGGGGATAACGATCACGACCGTCGCCGCAATTTTCATCGCGAGTGTGCTCGCGAATCCGCTGCTACCGACGCTCAACCTGCGATCGCTGCAGAATCTGCCGCGCACTTCTGACATCAAGCCGCAACCCCGGCAGGTTATGCCGACCGCGGGCGAAGCTAAAGCCAAGAAGGAAGAGGCTGAACTTCAGAAGGCATACCAGCAAGTAAAGCGCGTTCCCGGAAAGCACGCAGCTTTGTTGCCGGTCGCGCCCGCCCCTTCGAATACGCCTCTGCCCGCGCCCGCAGGTTTCGGCTCGAAGCAACTTTCGATTGGCTTTTACATTGATTGGGACGAGTCGAGCTATTCATCGCTCGAACGAAACCTGAACAAGATGGATTGGTTGATGCCGCAATGGGCGCACCTGGTGGCGCCGGCTAAGCCAGGCGACCGCCCAATTGTCGATGATCTAACGGATGCTGATTCCGATATGGAACACGATCAGGCGTTGAAGGCTTTGAATTTGATTCGCCAGAGCCGGCCACAGCTTTCCATCATTCCGATTGTGCAGAACCTGGACAATGAAAAGTGGGAGAGCGGCCTCCTGGCAAAGATGGTCGCTGACGAAACCTCGCGCCAGAACCTGATCAGTGCGTTGAGCGCCTTCGTCGAGCAGAACAAGTTCGCGGGCATCTGTATCGACTTCGAGGAAGCCTTGCCTGAATCGCAGCCGAACCTGCTGAAGTTCATGCAGGAACTTCACGTTGCTTTTCAGCAGCGCGGTTGGCTCGTGGTGCAGTCGGTGCCGTTCGACGATGAGGCCTGGAAGTACAAGGACTATGCAGCGGCAACGGACTATCTGCTGCTGATGGCTTATGACGAACACTATGCCAGCAAGGAATCAGGGTCGATCGCGTCGCAAAACTGGTACGAGAGTCTGCTGTCAAAGCGGATGAATGAATTGAATCCGGCGAAGACGATCATCGCGCTCGGCAACTACGGTTACAACTGGGAAGAAGGAAAAACGGCGCGCGAAGTCAGCTTCCAGGAAGCTGTGATCGATGCGCGTGATTCTGAAGCGCAGATCGAATTCGATCCGCAAACGCGCAATCCACATTACGAATATGACGAAGAAGACGGTTCACATCACATGGTCTGGTTTCTCGACGGGGTGACTGCGTTCAATCAGATGCGCGCCGCCAGCGGTTATCATCCGGCGGGCTTCGCGCTCTGGCGCTTGGGTTCGGAAGACCCTTCGTTGTGGTCTGTGTTTGGCAGTGATCAGAAGAATCCTTCCGCTGAATCGCTAAAGCAGATGGCCTATGGTTACGAAGTCGACTTTGAAGGCACCGGCGAGTTGCTGAAAGTGCTGGCGAGCCCACATGAAGGCGTGCGCGGCATCGGCGTCGATGCGAACACAGGCTTCATTTCGTCAGAGAGCTATGACAATAGCAAGATTCCGACTTCGTATGTGATCGAACGTACCGGCGATCATCCGGGATGGATCGCGCTGACTTTCGATGACGGGCCCGATCCCGATTGGACGCCGCGAATACTCGATATACTCAAACGGGAAAACGTGCCGGCGACATTCTTTGTGATTGGCAAGAATGGTCAGGCCTATCCCGATTTGCTGCGTCGCATGGTGAATGAAGGTCATGAAGTCGGCAATCACACCTTCACGCATCCGAACCTGGGCGAGATCCCGGGCAAGGTAACGGATCTGGAATTGAACGCGACACAGCGTTTGATTGAGTCGATTACTGGTCGCTCGACCGTGCTGTTTCGACCACCCTATTTCGGAGATGCCGAGGCCGACCGCCCGGAGGAAGTTGAGCCGGCGATTCGCGCGAAGAACCTCGGTTACATCATGGTCGGGCTGCGCATCGACCCGGGCGATTGGAAGCCCGGCGTCACGCCTGATGAGATTGTGCAGCGCACCTTGGATCGCGCGCAGGACGACAACCCGGAAACGCGTGGCAATGTTGTCCTGCTGCACGACTCAGGCGGAGATCGCGAGGCGACTATCGAAGCACTGCCGCGGCTGATTCATGAGCTGCGCGCTAAGGGCTACACACTGGTGCCGGTCTCTGCGCTGGGTGGCTGGACGCGCGATCAAGTGATGCCGCCCTTGTCGGGCAGCGAAACGCTCTACACGCGCACAGACACGGTCGCGTTTATGGTTCTGTCGACGGCCGGCTGGCTCATGCAATGGGCGTTCATCATCGGCATCGTGCTCGGGATGGCGAGGCTGGCGATGATTGGCGCCCTGGCTTTTGCACAATGGCTGCGTTCGCGAAGACGCGAGCGCGAGCACAGCGGCGAAGCGTACGAACCTTTCGTTTCGATCATCGTGCCGGCATACAACGAAGAGTTCGTCATCGAAGCGACCATTCGCAGCCTGCTGAATTCAGACTATGACAACCTTGAAATCATCGTAGTTGACGATGGCTCGAAGGATCGCACGAGCGACGTCGTTCGCGAGCGATTCGGCGACGAACCTCTGATCCGATTATTTACAGTTCCAAACGCCGGTAAAGCCGCCGCGCTCAACAGCGGGCTGCGGCACGCCAAGGGCGACATCATCGTGGCGCTTGATGCCGACACGCAATTCCCCGCGGACACGATTCGCGCGCTGGCGCGTCGCTTTGTAGATCCGACTATGGGCGCCGTCGCCGGCAATGCGAAGGTCGGTAACCGCATCAACATCGTCACGCGCTGGCAAGCCTTGGAATACATCACGTCACAAAACATGGATCGGCGCGCCTTCGCGAGCTTGAACTGCATCACCGTTGTGCCGGGCGCAGTCGGTGCATGGAGAAGGGAACTGATCGAAGAGTGCGGCGGCTTTAGCGAACACACTTTGGCCGAAGATCAGGATCTAACGATGCAAATTCGCAAGCGCGGCTACAGGATCGGTTACGAAGAGAAAGCGATCGGCTGGACGGAAGCGCCGCAGACTCTACGCATGCTGGCGAAACAAAGATTTCGCTGGGCGTACGGCACGCTGCAATGTCTTTGGAAGCATCGCGACGCGCTGTTTCGCCCAAAGTACGGCGCGCTCGGATTCGTCGCCATGCCTAACGTGTGGATTTTTCAGATCATCTTTCCACTGATTTCGCCGGTGATGGATCTGCTGCTGATCTACACCTGCTTGTCAGCGCTCGTCGATCGAATTCAACAACCGTCGGCCTACTCGTTTACAAATCTCAGACAGATATTGTTCTACTACGCGCTCTTCCTCGCGGTTGATTGGAGCGCGGCGTGCTTCGCGTTCGCACTGGAACGCAAAGAGCGCTGGCGTTTGCTTTGGTGGTTGTTCCTCCAACGCTTCTGCTACCGCCAGGTGATGTATTACGTGATGGCTAAGTCTGTGCAGACCGCCATCCGCGGCGCTGTCGTTGGTTGGGGTAAGCTCGAAAGGAAAGCCACAGTCGAGGCGCAACCGTGAAGATGCAACTAATAACATCCGGCGTACCAACGCCCTGTATTCCGACGAATCGCCCATCCTCCAGTTCTGCAGAATCTCCCTGAGCGAACTCGTTGCGTGAGACAAGGTTCCTCTTGTATGGATATGGCGTCGCGTCACTGCTGTTAAAGCCACTGCCATCGCCAAAACTCAATTGGGTGAACTCGATTTCGACTTTTTTGGGTCGGCGATATTCGTCCTTTTCTTATGTTGCGCCCATCCCCTCTGAGTGTCCTCCGGAATTGTTAGGATAATTGTCGCGCCAGGAAGAATGGGAATGTCTGTCGGAAGAGGTCGAGTGTCAAAATGAATGAAGTCTGGCCGACAAATCGGAGGACTGCACCTACTCTTCCACCGCCAGGTGTCGTAATCCCCGAATAAATTAACCACAAGTCCAGAAAATAAATTGGCTTGTCCGAGGTGTTGGTAATCTCTAACTCAAAATCTCGATCCCATTCAGCATTATCGATGTCCTTGAATTTGCTCTCCTTTTCCGCTTTTAGCTTTATCTTAATTGGCACATGCTGCGGAACCTTGTTCTCAAGCTGTCGCTCCTCCCGAGTCATCTGGCTCTGTAAGCTGCGATCTCAGCGGCCGTCGGCGGGAGATTCTTTTGTCCTTTCTTGCGCAAGACAACTACTTGCTTGGCTTGGGGTGTTGTGTTTTGACCCCGACTGCCGCTCGTTGCTACAAGAACACCGACGAGCGATGAGACTGACACTGCCGCAAGTAGTAATCTGATTCTTTGTGGGGGTAACATTTGAGCGTCTCCTTGTGTGCTTTCAGGTATTCCGCCCTTATTCGTTCATTGAACTTTACCAAAATACTGATTGATCGCGTCAATGCTAATTTCAAGAATAAATAAATTTAGCAAACTTAGCATCGCTATTTTGGCACTCCTTCTACTTGGAGCGTCTTTCCGCATCTTTGTCGCGCATCATTGGCCGAACGATGCCCCTGACGATGGGCGTGTCTATGCGCAGATGGCGCGCAACGTCCTGGAGCAGCACCTCTTCTCTCATGATGCGCAACCGCCGTATTCGCCCTCGCTGATTCGTCTTCCCGGTTATCCTGGTTTTCTCGCCGCCATTTATTCGGTCTTTGGTCACACTAACAACGGCGCGGTGCGCATCGTCCAGGCGCTGATCGATACCGGCACCTGCGCTTTGATTGGGCTGCTCGCTTTCTATTGGCAACCCGATGAGAAGAAGAAGCGCACGAGTGCAATCGCTGCACTCGCGCTGGCCGCAGTCTGTCCTTTCACAACGATCTATACCGCGACGATCCTGACGGAAGTGCTGACGAACTTTCTGATGGTCGCGATGTTCGTCGCGGTGACTATAGCGTTCAAGAAGTTAACCACAGACGATGCCGAGGAAGACCAGAACCCAAATAGAAAGTTGAAATCCGCGCTGCTCTGGTGGGGAGTCGCTGGATTGATCGGTGGCATCGCGGTCATGATGCGGCCGGACAGCGGACTGTTTCTGGCCGCAATTGGGTTGACGCTTGTCATCACAGGTCTTGGGCCTTTGGTCTTGGGTCTTAGAAAGAAATCGAAAGCCAAAGAACAGAGTTCAAAGACCAAAGACCAAAGAACAAAGTTCAAACTCAGTCGCATCATTGCCTCCGGCGCTGCCCTTTCTTTCACGTTCATCCTGGTCCTCGCGCCGTGGACGATCCGCAACTGGCGCGTCTTTCATATCTTTCAGCCGCTGGCGCCCACGCACGGCGAGATGCCCGGCGAATTCGTGCCGCGCGGATATCAGCTTTGGCTGCGCACGTGGCTCGACGATCAGAGTTACATT
>DATLVM010000321.1:0-11839 GCA_035577445.1 Pyrinomonadaceae bacterium | reverse complement strand
ATCGTAGGCCGGACAGACTTTCGCAGTCAGATAGTAAACATCGATTTTACTGTCCCTATTAACAGTCGCTTCGGCTTCAAGGGCGAAGGCTGGTGGGGCCGTAATATGAGTGACATACGCGGTGGTGCTGGGCAAGGAATCAACTTAGCAACCGGTCGGGAGATCAGAGGTCGGGGCGGTTGGATTGAGATTAATGGAAAGGTCTGGCGGTACTTATCCATTAATCCGGGCTTCTCGATCGATGATCCGTTTGACGTCGACATTCCTGTAGGAGGTCGCACTCGCAATCGCGCCTTCTTTGTCGCGAATCGGATTACACCTGGAGGAAATTTTGTGATTGGCGTTGACTACCTGCGTTGGCAGACGACGTTTAAGGGATTCTTGCGCGGTAACGACAATCGCTTGAACCTCTTCCTTCAATACAATTTTTAGGCAAAATCAGAGCCGGTCGACGCGGGAACCGCAATAACGCTATCGCTGGCTTCCAACTAGGGGGAGGCACTTCTCAGAACGTAATCGGGTCCAGGTTATTTGTCGTTTTTGTTTTCAGTAGCAGGAGACCTCACGCGATCTCATTCTGATTGACTGCGGCGTTGAGTAGAATTAGGCTCAGGTGTGATTTGAAGAGAGTGCCGCGGACGATCTTCAGTCTCAGGACGTAGTAAAGACACAAAGGAGTTTCCCAATATGGGTCGCATCCTCGCTTTTCTCTACGGTGTTGTCAGTTATTTGGTCTTCTTTGTTACCTTCTTGTATGCGATAGGCTTCGTCGGAAACGTGTTTGTGCCCAAGTCGATCGATTTAGGGAAGCCTGGCACGTTCGGTCAGGCACTTGTGGTCGATGCGATTTTGCTAGGCCTCTTTGCGGTTCCACATAGCGTCATGGCGCGACCTGGTTTTAAACGCCGGTGGACTCGCGTAGTTCCCGAAGTCGTTGAGCGCAGCACTTACGTTTTGGTTTCGAGCCTGCTGCTGGCGCTACTCTTCTGGCAATGGCAACCAATCCTGACCGTTATTTGGGATGTGCGGAATCCCGCCGGCAGCCTGAGTCTTCAAGTTTTTTTCTGGCTGGGTTGGGCGTTAGTGCTTCTCAGCACATTTTTGATCAACCACTTCGATCTATTTGGTCTGCGGCAAGTCTATTTGTATCAAGTTGGCAAACCATCCGGTGAATCGAAATTCAAGACGCCGGGCTTATATAAGATTGTTCGTCATCCCATAATGCTTGGTTTCGTCATAGCTTTTTGGGCCACAGCTAGGATGACACTTGGCCACTTGGTCTTTGCAATCGCCACTACAGCCTATGTTCTGATCGCGATTCAATTCGAAGAGCGCGACCTGGTAAACATTCACGGGAATGCCTATGAGGACTATCGCCGACGGGTTTCGATGTTGCTGCCGCTGCCAAAAAGGCGATGATCACAAACCGGTGGCGTGCGCGGAGAGAAGAATCAACAGAAGAGCAAGGTAGTGCTCCGTTAGGATTGTGTTGCCGCTCCTTTCTTTTTTCAAGATCGCCCCTTTGTTAGTTGACGCTAACATTGGGGCGTTCGACTTTTCAGGCTAAGTCGAACTCGCGGGGCGGAAAGAAAGGCAAACCCCACTGTGAAATATTAAGCTTCCTTACGAAACCTGATGTTCTTAAATCCACGGTGATGTGCTTCGCTCTGGGCGGCAGAGATCATCTCTTTCACCGCATCCGTGCACATGACCGAACCAGTTGGTCCTACGATTTCAGCAATAGTCAGCGATGGCTCGCCAGGACCACCGGCCACGTCAAGCACCAACTGCCCTTTGCCAATACCGGCTTCCTCAACAAGCGCCGCAGTCGCAGGCGCGAACATTGTGCGGATGGTGTCTCCGTATTTTTCCCAATAAGGCGCAGACTCGCGCCATTCTTGAAGCGTATCGGTTTTCTGAATTTGGTTCATCGTCAACGATCTTTCATTCAGAGACTAGGAGCCCAGTGATTCAGTTCTAGGACTTTGAATGTAATTCCTTAATCAAGTCTCTTAACACTCTTTCCTCCCGCTTCGGATTGAAAAGCGGACCAAGCTTCTTGCACCGTGCCTTCAAGTCAGCGAGAAAATCCGGCTCAGTTTCAGCACGTCTTAGGAGTTGGGCTAAGCCGCGCGTATCACCCACGTCGAAAAGACCGGGATAATCAACTCCCAGAATTCCGACATTGCCGTTTACTCGCGAAGCGAGGACCGGGACCGAGGCAACAATTGCTTCCGATAACACATTCGCGCCGCCCTCACTTCGAGATGAGATCACGCAAAGGTCGCTCTTAGCCAGGACGTGGAACAGGTCGGCATGCGGTAATTCGCCAAGCCAGTGATAGCGTTGATTGATTTTCATTTCAGATCGCGCGCGCTGCTCCATAGCGTTCGTCATTGCGTCACCGACTTGCAGCACCCGAATCCGTGAAGCAGGTGGTAGCATCCGCGCTGCCATGGCAGTGCGAAAGGGATCCTTTACTGCTCGAAGGTGGGCGATTGAGCAGACATCGAAAGTATTGACTGAAGAAGCGCGGGGCTGCTTGAAATTCTTTGTTGTCGCGACCTTTTTACCGGCGAATCGCAATCCGTTTGTAGCCGATTGGTAAATTACGCGCGTCTTTCTTTGCAGAGCTTTCGGTAGTTCCTGGCACGCCAAGGGTTGCAGCACGACGATTCGCGTTGCTAACTCCAACGACGCTTGCGCCTTGTCCTTACTGCCAAAGTCTCTATAGAGATCGGTGCCCGTGAGGGCGACGACGATCGGACTTTGGGGGGTTGCTATGCGGAAGCCGCGAATTGAGGGGTAGCTGCGACGAGCATGTAGAGCGATCAGCAGATCGAATGGTTCTTTTTTGTACCGCTGCACAACGGAAACGCGATGACCGAGGCGTTTGAGTAGCGTCGCCCAGCGTAACGCAGTAATTCTATTTCCGTATTGCGAGCCCGGCGGAGCCGGGGTGACTATCCCAATCTTCATTGTTCTCTGTACGCGCAAACAACTTCCAAGTAACGTGATGCCGAATCGCCAGATGCAGCTTGCTTTACAGTCTGCAGGTACGAAAACCCGCCCAAACATCGCGTCGATCAGGTTTATAGAAGTTTCGATAGGTGTTGTGAATCAAACGCGAACGTGTTGTCCAACATCCGCCACGCAGCACCTTGTGGTCGCCAAACCATGGCTCCGAATATTCTTTGTAAGGCCCGGCGACAAAGCCCGGATAGAGCGTGAAATCGCTCGCCGTCCATTCCCAAACATTGCCAATCATTTGCCTGCAACCGAAAGCGCTATCGCTGTCCGGCAATGCTCTCACATCGATGCAGCCCATCGAACGCCAATCCAGATTCGCTCGCTTTCGGGTGGGTTCGTCGTCACCCCAAGGGTACTTGCGTTTACGTCTGCTAGCCCCGTCACCATTAAGTTGCGTGCTGGCTGCCATCTCCCACTCCGCTTCAGTCGGGAGTCGCCGCCCTGCCCATCGGCAATAGGCGTCGGCCTCAAACCAATTGACGTGCAGGACAGGCAGATGATCTTCAAGCAAGAAAAGTTCATCGAAGACTCGACGCAGCCATGAGCCTTCACGAAACCTCCAGTAAACGGGATGCCCTGCTCCAACACTTTGACGCCAGCTCCATCCTTCGTCCGACCATAATTCGCGCCGTTCGTACCCACCGTCTTCTACAAACAAAAGAAACTCGGCATTAGTCGTGGCAGTTCGGGCGATAGCGAATGGTTCTACGTTTACTTCATGAGCCCGCATCTCGTTGTCAAAAACGAACGGCTGATCGGACAAACTTCCAAGAAGAAATCTACCGCCACGTATCTCTGCGTCTCCTATCACATCGGTCATCCCGTGACTTGCGCAATATCGTTCGCCATTATTCGGTTTGTGTAATCGCGGTTTACGATAGCCGAGTGTTTGGCGTGTGTATGTGATCGCTTCCGCGTGCATGTCCTCATGAAATGTAGCGAGTGAGAGGAAATAGGTTGTGTTTTGATCTGACAACGACGCCTTGGTTTCTTCCGCACCGTAAAGGCTGAGTATCTGATCGAGGACACGCTGCATGTAACCCAAGGTTTGCGTCTTTGAAGGAAGCGGAAGGTTCCAACGAGTTTCGTGCGCGACGCGCGCCGAGTCGTACAGTGCATCACCACTCGCGAGCAGCGGTTGACTTCCCGCCAAGTGTCTCAGGAGCCAGTATTCCTGAAACCAGGCCATGTGACCGATCTCCCAACGCAACGGGTTTACGATATCCAAACGAGGGCCAATCATTTGCTCGTCATTCAGATCGCTAATCAGGTCAAGAGTGCAGCTGCGAGCGTCCCTAAGTGCGTCAATGCAGTCGTTCGTAGTCTCCATGTCCATAAGCTCGTTACCGCGTTTCGATTCTAACGAGTCAAAGTGTTAGATTGTGTTTTGCGTATGCGTCGCGGTTGAGTATAGCAAGAGGTCTCCGCCGAATTGTAAGAGCGGCGTACTTACGAAAAGTATTTGACATTACAGAACGAAAGGGTGGACTCTTGGGTGTCTAAACTTCACCGGGAGAGGGCAAGCCCATGCGTCTCACTGAGATGGTTTCGCATGCTGGCTGAGCGGCAAAGCTCAGTCCGAGCATACTCGCTCAGGTTTTGAGCGAGCTACCAAGACAGCCATTCAACGAGAATCTAATCGTAGGCTTTGAAACAGCCGATGATGCTGGCGTGTATCGCCTCAGAGACGACTTAGCGATTGTGCAGAGCCTCGATTTCCTGCCGCCAATCGTGGATGACCCTCATGACTACGGCCGCATTGCCGCGCTAAATTCAATTAACGACGTTTGGGCTATGGGTGGAACACCCGTTACGGCCATTGCAATTATTTGTTTTCCTCAGAATGGTGTCGATCCGGCAATACTCAGTGAAATCAATTGCGGCGGCCTCCATACTCTGATGGAGCACGGCGTTAGTTTGATCGGTGGTCACAGTGTCCATAACAAACAGATCATGTTCGGCTATTCAGTAACGGGCGTGATCGATCCGCGAAGAATTATAACCAACAGTGGAGCGCGTCCCGGCGACATCATGATCCTCACGAAGCCGATCGGAACAGGTGTTATCTCAACGGGCCTTAGACTCGAAAAAGCGAGTGAAGAAGCCGCAGCAGCTTCGTTGTCGGCAATGTTAGTAGCTGGCGATCATGCCGCGGAGCTTATGCGGCAGTTCGATGTTCGCGGCGCCACCGACATTACCGGCTTCGCTTTGATCGGTCACGCATGGGAGATGGCCTGCGCCAGTCAGGTGACGATAGAACTCGATTCGAGTTTAGTGCCAGTAATTATTGGAGCACTTGAGTTGGCCTCGAATGGAATTCTGACGGCCAGCGACAAAACAAATCGTGAATACGTCGGTGAAGACATCGAGATTGCTGAGTCTGTCACCCAGGAAATGAGCAATTTGCTATTCGATCCGCAAACCGCTGGTGGCATGTTGATTTCGATTTCTGCAGATCGCTCGGACGAATTGCTTGGGCGTCTCCTCGAAAAGTATCCGCAGGCGACGAAGATTGGACGCGTTCTTGAGCGTGAGGTGCACTCGATTGTCGTAAAATGAGTTTTTCCGGTTCCGATTAGGAAACGAAATTTAGATTTCTGGATCGCATTGCTCAGTTGCAGATGGGATGAGTTTATGACTGTCGAGACCCAATCCAGGAAAGCCCCGGCAGAGAATTGTGTTGAATCAAATTTGATTCAACTGTCTGATCGCAACACTCGTAAACTGAGTTTGGAAGAGACAATAGGCAGTCAGTCGATAAGGGCGCTCCTTGTTTATCCAGAGTTACCTGTTACCTATTGGGGCTTCCAGCATTCCACTTCATTTGAAGGTCATCGTTCGGCTTCGCCGCCGCTGGGCCTGCTGACGATAGCCGGCATGCTCCCGGAAAATTGGGAACGACGGCTGGTGGACATGAACCTCCGAGCACTGCGGACTGCTGACTTGGAATGGGCGGATATTGTGTTCGTCACCGCCATGATCGTTCAAAGGGAATCACTGCGCGAGGTTGTCGATCTGTGTAAGCGACATGGCAAGCGGGTCGTGGTTGGCGGACCATACATTACGACGAGTGCGGACAGCCTCCCGCAGGCGGATCATATCTTTCTTGGGGAAGCCGAGACTACGTTTCCGGAATTCCTCCGCGATCTGAGCCTCGGCCAACCGCGACGAATCTACCAGGCGAATGAACGACCGCCACTTTCGCTGGTGCCTTTACCGGACATAAGCCTCCTTGATCTAAAGCAATACAGCTTCATGTCGTTGCAATACTCGCGCGGCTGCCCCTTCAACTGCGAGTTCTGCGACATCATCGAGATTTACGGTCGCGTTCCTCGCACCAAGAGCAACGAGCAGGTGATCGCTGAGCTGGACGCTCTCCTCCGAGCCGGTTGGTACGGAATAGTCTTCATCGTCGATGATAACTTCATCGGCAACAAACGAAACGTCAAACGTTTGCTCCCGGATTTGATCGAGTGGTCCAAGCAGCATCGCTACCCGTTCTCTTTTGCGACGGAGGCGAGCGTGAATCTTGCAGACGATGATGACTTACTGGAGATGATGCGGCGCGCGGGTTTCCATCGGGTATTCATTGGCATTGAAACGCCAGTGGAAGCGTCTCTCAAGGAGACGCAGAAAAAGCAGAACACGCATCGAGATCTTCTCGAATCAGTCAAGAAGGTTCAGGGTTATGGCCTTGAAGTAATGGCGGGCTTTATCGTTGGATTCGACAATGATCCAGACGATATTTTTGAGCTCCAAATTAACTTCATACGAGAGAGCGCCATCCCGCTGGCAATCGTCAGCTTGTTAGCTGTTCTCCCCGAGACGCAACTTTGGCGCAGGCTTGGCAGCGAGGGAAGACTTCTAACGGAAGCCACGGGAAACCTTACTGACAGCACCCTAAACTTTGTCCCCAAGATGAACGCGGCGCGCCTGGTTGATGGATATAAGATGATCATGCGGACGATCTATAGCCCTGGCGAGTATTACGAGCGGGTACTTAACTCCCTAGCGCGCGTGCGACGGGACAGGCCGGCGCCTCGGCGACTCTCACCGGTCGGCGAAATTGCTGCATTGACCCGCGTGGTCGTCAGGCTGGGCATATGTGGTTATGGGCGGCGTGAGTTCTGGCGATTCATGAAGCGTGTTTTGGTCTCACATCGCCAAGAGCTACCGAATGCTGTGATGCTCGCGGCAATGGGTCATCACTTCCGAAGACTTACGGAGATATATTGTCAGTAAGAGAAGAAATGCCTGAACTCAGAATCCATGCAAGTACCGTCACGCTGTTTTTCGTCCAAGAGCAACAAACCTCATTAAGACACACTTGCCCTTTCGGCCACTTGTGAGGCTACTCACGAAGTAAAACGGCAATTCCCGCTATCAGTTGTCGTAGAGCCTACACGAGGCTCTTGGTTAGGCACATCAACACGCGTAGCAGTAGCACATCACGGCACCGAGCGGGCCCACTTGAAAGGAATACTCTCTACCGGCTGGAATGAACATCCAGTCTCCAGCGGCAAGTTCCTTTCCTTCGTAGGTTATCGAACCACCCGCGATGAAGCGAATACCATCCCCATCTTTGTGGGAATGCCGCGGTGACTTGACGTTCGGTTCCGCCACGGTAATAAAGAGGTGACTGGGATTATCCAGGTGAACCGGCAATTGCCACTTCTGAAAACCTTTGGGCACGTTGCTGGTACTGAGAGTCTTCCTCAATGCAGCAGCGCCATCATCTTTTGAGGTGATGATTTGTCCATCTGTCTTCAACCCTGCTGACTTCACTGCTCGCTGAAGCCGCTCGGTACAAGCCTGGAATTTCAAGCGATTAGGATTGAAATCTGACTTAGCCATGGAAGTTCTCCTTGACTCTTGTGAACTCACGGCAATTCTCTGAGGTGTTCTTGCTGACTAGCGGCTCAAGTCTTACAGCCAAACTGGCCGGAGAGATGAACCTAAAAGCCGCGCCGTCACACTGAGAGAATCCGTGACGTTAGACCCATCTGATATTCGCGATAGTATTCTTGAGTTCTCTATGTGTCAAATAAAAAGCTATGAGAGTCGAACTGTAGTGAGAAGTTAACGTCTGCGGAATTAAGAGCCGGGCAACTCTTGCGATGGACATCGAACGTTTGAATGAACCCATGACTGGTTTGGCAGACTTTTGGCAGACTATGCCATTTGATGTAAGTCGCTGTGAGCGTGAGCGTTCCTCAGTTGGTTCCAGTCGCTCGATTTATCACGTGTGTGCGTGTAAAGCGCTTATTAGAGAAGGTGGAAGTCGGCTTGATCCTCGATATCACCGTTTACTTTGAGGTGGGGTGATTAAGAGCGGCTTCGCTACGGCCATTCCATTTCCCGAAATAGTCGCAGGTTCGTGGGGATTACTCATTAGCAAGGCAAGTTTTGCGGCGGTTATGTGGGAACCTTGGTTCAGACTGGCGAATGGATCGTTCACGATGCAAAAGTCCACGTCAGTTCCAGCACCTGCTGGCGCCACTTCCTTGAGCGAGCGAGCATCAAGCGCCACCGGCTGGAAAAGAAGCATTCCAAAATTACGCAAACGGGACATCATGGCGTCGTGGCTGCTGTGAAACAGCGGCACGCTAAGCCGTCTGTGATCCTCAAGCGCAAACCAATCGCCGTTCGCGCGTCGCATGGCATAAATCTCTTTCATACAAAATCTTTCGTCAGTCTTCTTTCAAACTGCAAAAGCCAAGACTCGGTTACGCTGCCCTGTGGACATGTTTCGCAGCTCTAATATTCCCCTCCGCAAGGCGGTCGCGTAGTGATTCCACAAGACGCCATTGCGAGTGCTGCTTCAGGTAGGTCCTGCTAATCCTGATACGAGTCGCTGGCGGTTTGGCCCGCGATGACACTTGTAACTGTTGTACGGCCACCGAAGACGGCATCGCTTTCATTGACAGTTACTTCGAGGTTTGTCAGGTCGAGGACCTCCAGCCTGGAATCGCCTGCCTTGAAAGTTCCGATTTCCATAATTCGTTTCATGATTCCAACTCCTTTGCCGAAAGTGTCAGAAAATGACTTCACTTTGACCCGCTTCGTTCAGCGCGAGCGTCAGTTGCTAAGTTGGCGGGTTTAGTAAGTAAAAGCTTAGCTTGGGTAGGGTTTGCCGTCTGTGCGCTAGACCACTTATGGGGCTTGGCTTCTCGATTGTTCGCGAGGTTTATTCCAGCGATGAACCACGGTTCAAGAGTCGCGCGAATCGATTGCGCAACTCCTGGGTGTGAATGCGAATGTCACCCCAACTTCGCAAATGTGAGACGAGCGATTTGTTCAGCAGTTGGTTGACTACAGATGGCTTTCGCGCCGATGTTTCTCACCTCGGCCGCTGTCACCACCTCAGCAGGAAATGGGTTGATAGTTTCCAATTCTTTCCCGCTGTCAGAGCCTCGATGGTTTAGCGCAAGACGATTGTCTTAACGTCTGAGGCAGAGAACGCACCAGGATTCGGCAGAGAACGCGTCAGGACCGCATCCACGTCGAGGTGTCGCCCCTTGCAAACCAGAATCGGCGCCGCGCTACTCCGATCATTGGACTTGGGCGCAATAACTTCCATTACCGCGCGTGCGCGTTCTGTTCGCTCGTTTTTGGTTACTTTTGTGTCAAGTAAATGCATATGGTTCCTTTCTTAACTGGATCCGGATTTCGCTCCTCGTCCCGACGGCCGCAGGGCGTCCGTGAACAAGCTGTCAAAGGCTGGAAGGTGTTCGCTACGATCACGCAATTGAGACTGAACGACCCACGCACGCACTCCTGTGGACCTTCGTTTGTCGATGGCAAGTTCGACCGCGATCTGTACGCCACGGTCTTTACGTTCCGTGTTCTTGATGAGCTTAATTGATCGCACAGTGTTCATTCCGCCACCTGCGGTTGGTATATCCTCGCAGTGCTAAGGAGACCGCTCTTGGTTATTGAGTTGTATCGTTCTCGCCATCGTTCTCTTATTCCTATAGAACTCTGAGTCTTATTCTGTACCCGCGGCCAGAGCGCAATGGAATGTTTGAAAAGAACTTGAAAAGGGCCGGGCTTTTCAAGAGCTCCCTTTGTCAGGCGTTTGCCGGGTAGCCGGAGTAAAAGAAGCGCTGAAGGTTTTTGAGCGTAAACTTCGTCGCCAACTTCACCGGGCAAGATCTAACGCGGGAATGTGAACTTCGTAGCGCGCGGCGTGGTCAATTGCTTGAGTGGCTAAGATAGATCAAGCGGAAGGTTTCGTCTGTGGGCTAGCCCACATATAAAGGAACCCAACATGCGGTTCTCTGGATGAGAGTCGCCGCCGTCGCTTCCGCGCCTGGTCCTTTGTGTGCTGCCGCACAGACTACCGTCCTGCTTAGTTGTATAAGTCTCTCAGTCATTTCCAGGCAAACCGCTCTCGACCCTGAGACAGGCCCGCAACCTCTATCCCGCGCCGTTTGTGCAAGCCCCGAGACGGCCAAGAGCTATTAACCAAAGGAGAAGTGCAATGTCAGTCATCAATCTAGCATTTCGTGTGGTCACGTCCGACCGCATCGCTTTGTTGTCTTTGAAAGCCACCATCGGAACGAGGAGTCCATAATGTCCAAAACCAAAACGCTGCGCGCACCGCCAACCAACCGCCTTCTTGCTGCCCTGCCAAAAGATGAATATCAACGGCTATTGCCTAAGCTGGAACTGTTCCCATTGGTGTTCGGGGAAGTGATTTACGAGCCGGGTGACCTAATCCGCGACGTTTATTTCCCAACCAGCGGCATCATTTCCCTGCTCGCTGCGGTTGAAGATCGGGCCACGCTCGAAGTAGGGATCGTAGGCCGCGAAGGCATGGTGGGCTTACCCGCCTTCATGGGAGTGAGAACCTCGGGCAATCGCGCGGTAGTGCAAGGCGCGGGCGAGGCTATGAAAATGAAATCAACTGCTTTTCGCAACGAGTGCGAGAATGGCAGTTCATTCCCTCGGCTATTGCTACGCTACACGCACTCGCGATTAACCCAGATCGCCCAGGGCGCCGCGTGTAACCGATTCCATCCGATAGATGCTCGACTGGCCCGGTGGCTGCTAATGACCAGCGACCGAATGGGCACCGATGAGTTTCGACTTACACAGGAATTCCTCTCCAACATGCTGGGGGTGAGACGCGAGGGCGTCAACAAAGCCGCCGGCGAGCTGCAGGAACATAACTTGATCAGTTACAGCCGTGGGAATCTATTGATCCTGGATCGAGTGCGGCTCAAGGCAATCGCTTGCCATTGCTACGGAATCATCAAAAAGGAATACGATGCGTTCCTTCCAAAGTAGCACCGCGTTTCTTGGTGATTTGTTTTGCGGCTAGCGTCGCTGTACGCATCAACTTGCGAAAGTGATGCCCATTGCCGCCAGGCGTAGCGATTCGGCAACTTCTTAAGATGCTTTGCCAGGGTCCGAGTGAAGAACCGCACTTGCCGACTGATATCGCATTGAAAGTCCGTCATCAGTCTTGCGGTTATGCGCGTCCCCTTTTCAGGCCGCGGCTCCTGGCGCACCCATGCGGCGCAGCCAGCGGAAATGGGATTTGAGCCCGGCGCTGAAGGAGAGGTGCTCTCGATACTTAACGCCGAATTCTCGGCACGTCTGTTCCACTAGCTGGGAAATGGCTGGGTAGTTGACGTGGCAGACCTTTGGGAAAAGGTGATGCTCAATCTGAAAATTCAGGCCGCCCAGCAGCCAGCTTTCCACTCGGCTACGACGGGCAAAGTCGACAGTTGTTTCGGCTTGATGTATCGCCCAGGCATTTGCTACCGACCCGGAATCTGTTTGCGGGAGTGGGAATTCAGCC
>DATLVM010000320.1:0-2367 GCA_035577445.1 Pyrinomonadaceae bacterium | reverse complement strand
GCAGAGTTTCAACCGCTTTAGCTAATGCTGCAACCGCGTAATCGACATCGTCGTGCGTGTTGTCTTTCCCAAGACTAAATCGAATCGAACCACGCGCAAGTTCTTCGTCTCTTCCCAGTGCCCGGATGACTGGGGAAGGTTCGAGCGTTCCGGATGAGCACGCCGAGCCCGTCGAAACGGCGATGCCGTTCATGTCGAGATGAATCAGCAGCCCTTCGCCCTCGATAAAACGAAACGAAATATTTGAGAGATGCGGCAGGCGCTGATCGCGACGACCGTTGAAGACAATGTCTCCGATCTTTGACTCGACCTCATGCTCGAATCGATCTCGCAGCGCGCGCACGTGCTCGTTGCGATCCTTCATTTCACTTTGAGCGAGTTCCGCGGCAACGCCAAACGCTACGATGTTTGCTACCGACTCAGTTCCGGCCCGACGCTCACGTTCCTGATGACCACCGATTTGTTGAGACGTCACGCGCACGCCGCGGCGAATGAACAGCGCGCCGATTCCTTTCGGCGCATAAATCTTATGGGCGGATAGCGTTAAGAGATCGCAGCCGAGCGTTTGCACATCTATCGGTAATCGACCAGCAGCTTGGACCGCGTCGGTATGAAACCAGAGATGGCGATGATCGTCTTCGCGCCGTTGGCGAACGATCTCGCCGATTTCGGCAATAGGCTGAATCGTTCCAATCTCGTTGTTCGCCATCATCACGCTAATCAGAACCGTGTCTGATCTGATCGCAGCACGGAGATCGTCCATGCGAACGATGCCGTCGTCATAAACCGGCAAGCGCGTTACTTCCCATCCGCCCGCCTCAAGGTCTTCAACAACTCCGCGTCCCGATGGATGTTCAATCGCGGACGTGACGATGTGTCTTCCGTGACTCTGCGCGGCTGGGCAGACTCCGCGAATCGCAAGATTGTTCGCCTCTGTCCCGCCGGAAGTGAAAACGATCTCGTTTGCCCGCGCGCCGATCAGCTCCGCGACCTGCCGTCGAGCCTTGTCCACCGCCGCACGCGCTTCCTGGCCGAACATATGCACGCTGGAAGCGTTGCCGAATTTTTCGGTCAGGTACGGCAGCATCGCTTCGAGCACACGAGCGTCGATCGGGGTCGTGGCACTGTGATCGAGATAGATTCTTCGCATAAGAACTGTCAGTTATCAGTAGTCAGCAGTCAGTTGCCAGGCGAAATGCAACTGACTACTGACGACCAACAACTGACTACGGAGCACCTGACAACTGGCGCATCCCTTCCGGCATCAGACATCCGGCGACCGCGCCATGATTTGTGACTTACTTGCACGCGGTGTTAGCATTTTGACTCTGTCCCGGTTGAGTCAGCAAGTTAAGCGACTCGTATGACGCTCTCCCTTTCGTAGCGCCGATATCAAACAATGTTTCAGAAAGGTAGACTCGTCGGCAGAAAGGCCCAGACAATGAAGACCCTCAGAATTACTCTAACGCTATTTACGGTTTTCGCGCTTCTCCCATTTTCATTTATGACGTTCCGCGCGTCCGCGCAGGATCCGCAGGAGCAGAAGCAGGCGACCGCGATCATGCGCGGCTATCGCACCGGCTACTCAGACGGATATCAAGCCGGCATCAGTGACGCAGCCAGAAATGCGCCGCGCGATTTTCGCACTAAGGCTGAATACGATCACGCCGATCGCGCGTTCAATTCAACCTGGGGCTCGATCGAAGAATACCGAGACGGTTATCGTCAGGGATTTGAAGTTGGATACGAAGCGGGATTCGATCATAAGCCGTTCGATTCGACAATCCCGACCGAGTTGAAGCGCAGAACTGAAGATTCCACCGTTCAATATCCAACGGATGCAAACAAGGGCGGCGACAATACCAACTCTAATACGAACCCCAATACGAACCCCAATACGAACCCCAAAACCAACTCCAATACCAGTTCCAACCCCACGAAAAACAGTTCAGCCAACGACACGGTGATTCCGCGCGATACGATCATGCGCATCGAGTTGATGCACAACCTTTCGACCGATACGTCCTACAAAGGCGATCCATTTCAGGCGCGAGTGCTGGAACCGAATAACTACAACGGCGCGATCATCGATGGTCATGTCGAAATGGTGAAGCGTCCGGGCAAAGCCAAAGGTAGCGCGCAGATGCAGCTCTCATTCGATCGAATTCATATGCCGAACGGGGCGACCTCGAAATTCGGCGCACAGGTGATCGAAGTTATTCCTAATGGCGCAAGCGAAGGCGTTGACAAGGTGGATTCTGAAGGCGGCGTGCAGGGTAAGGACTCGACCAAGGATGATGTGAAAAAGGTCGGAGCCGCGACGGGAGTCGGCGCGGTGCTCGGCGCGATCTTTGGCGGCGGTTCGGG
>DATLVM010000319.1:0-3327 GCA_035577445.1 Pyrinomonadaceae bacterium | reverse complement strand
ATATCCGACTCATGGGATGATATTCCTCCGATTAACTCACAAGCGGAAGAACGCCTTGGCTATGCTACCCAAAAGCCTCTTGCTCTGTTGGAGCGGATCATATCCGCGAGCAGTAACGAAGGTGATGTTGTTCTCGATCCGTTTTGCGGATGCGGCACCGCTGTTCATGCTGCACAAAAACTCAAGCGAAAGTGGATTGGAATCGATATTACGCATCTCGCCATCAGCCTTGTCGAGAAACGTCTCAAAGATGCCTTTCCGGGAGTCAAGTTTGAAGTCCATGGCACACCGAAAGACTTTGACAGTGCGGCCGATCTCGCGCAGCGCGACAAGTATCAATTCCAATGGTGGGCGTGTTCTTTGGTGAATGCGCAGCCGTATCAAGGGAAGAAGAAAGGCGCAGATACGGGAATCGACGGCCTGATTTATTTTCAGGACGACAAGGGCTTGCCAAAGAAGATCGTCGTCTCAGTCAAAGCGGGAGAGAACATCGGCGTCGCCATGATTCGCGACTTCGCGCACGTCATCGATCGCGAGAAAGCCGCCCTGGGATTATTCATTACCCTCGTCGAACCAACCCGCGCGATGAAAGAAGAAGCCGCCGCCTTCGGCTTTTACGAAAGCCTCGGCACAACGGTCTTCCCCAAACTTCAGATACTCACGATCAAAGGCTTGCTCGACGGAACCAAGACAGCGCGCTATCCCGACCTAACGCGTGGAGGACTGACCTTTAAGAAAGCGAAGAAAGAGAAGACTGAAGAACAGTTGACTTTCGGGAAAGACGAGCCCGCATTTTGAGCGACGAAAGCATACTTGAGATGCCTGACAGTAAAGAGCTTTACGACTACGCGAAAGATATCCAGGCCGCCGAAGTGGAACGGTTCAGGCATCTTGAAGAGAAGGCTGCAACCTATCTAACCGTTTTTGGATTTCTGCTCACGGCGTCAGGAGTCATGATCGGGGTGGTTTTCGATCACTTTGTTCCGCCACATGGTTGTTTACAGTCCTCAATGGTCGGGATCGTGTTCTGTCTGGGCGCTGGACTGGTGATTTCCGGATTATTCGTGTTTTGGGCGATAAGGCCAACGCGGCTGGCCGGACCGCAATTAACTGATGACGCTGTTCAACAGCTGAAGGGCAAAGACGATGCGTATATAAACCAGTCGTTGACTAAAACGTTGAAGCAGTTAGCCGATCTCAATGAGTCAATCATCGAGAAAAAGGCAATTGCTCTGAAAAGATCATACTGGGCTATCTTAATAACTACAGGCTTGCTCGTATTGTTCGGCCTTTTGGTCTTTATTCAGAAATGGAATTCAGGTTAGAAACAATTGATCAAGGAGATAAGTATGGCAAAGGACCCTGAACCCCAGAATCCGCAACCGTCACCGCCGACTGGTTCGGGAGGAGGCGGAACGCCTGAGCCGCCTCCCGAACCAATAACCATTCCTCCAAAGTGGAGTACTAATAGCGAACCGGATATAGGTGTAGGTATTGATATACCCTTCGACTTAAATATAAAGACCGGGAACGAATAGATAGCGAGGCGGCGGAGTTTCCGGCTTGAATCTATCTGACGGTGCCCGTCACAAGCGCGTGGAGCTTGTGCGATGGGCACCTTAGGCCGTTCACCGGCTGACGACTTCTTTCAAAAGTGTATCGTCAGGATCGATTGTCACTGCGGACGGGTTGCCGGGAAGTTGAATGGTAACCTCGGTTGATTTGCCCGCTGGCACAATCGTGCGCCGCACCTTCTTACCGTCGACAGTGAACTCAACCGGTACGGGATCGAGAAAAGCGTCTCCGGCCTGCAACTGATTCAAACGGACAGTCACGCTCGTGACCGACGACCGCTCCATCGAACCCCAACCCAGTTCATAACGCGGATGGCCACTGCCGTAGACCCATCTCGTAAAAAACTCTTTCAGATCTTTGCCTGATGATTTCTCGAGCGCCGCGCGCAGATCATCGGTTGTCGCATTTGCCTCTTTGTGCGCGTTGTAGTAATCGCGCAGCCCTTTGAAAAAGGCCTCGTCGCCTAGACGGCTGCACAACATGTGCAACACCCAGGCGCCCTTCTCGTAATTATTAGGATTGAGCAGAGCCATCAGATCTTTCGTTTCACTGTCGTGAATCGGAAAGGCAGCCTGCTTCTCGAAGTTGAAGTAGCGTTGCGCAGCATCGCGCATGTACGCACGAAAGGCATCTTCACCGTCGTATTTCTGAATGAACAGCCCGGCAAAGTAAGTGGCGAATCCTTCGCTCAACCACAGATCGGCCCAGGTCGATTCGGTCACTGAATCACCGAACCATTGATGCGCGATCTCGTGCGCGACGACGCTCTCAATGCGTGTGGGAATCCCGAAGCGCGTACTCATCTTGTCGTTGCCTCGGGGCGCGAAAAGATTGTTGGGAAAGACTATCGCACTCGAGTTTTCCATACCGCCGAATTGGGTAGCGCCAATAATGAGTGCGAGCTTTTCGTACGGATAAGCGCCGATGGTTTGATTGTAGAAAGCAAGTGAAGCGGCCGCGGAAGAAAAGCCTTTAGCCGCGTATTCACGATCGCGTTGCGGAACGTTGTAGAGCAGAGTCGTGACTGCGCGCTCGGTCGTGTCGGTGATTATTGCGCCTTGATTGACGGCCACGATCATGCAATACGGTGGAATCGCTTTCGCCTCTTCGAACTTCCAATGCGATGTAGCTGCATTTCCCGTAAGCGTTATGAATCTTCCATTCGCGACAACTTCATACCGTTGCGGCGCGTTCACGGTGAAAGAGACTGTCGCTTTGGCTGACGGATGATCGAGAGAAGGAATCCAGTAGTGAACTCTATTCGGCCAATTGTCGCCGGTCGCTGACATTTTGCCGTCCGCATCCTTGGCGAAGATCAATCCATATTTCGGATGGCCATGATAAGTGACCGTTACGGCAAGTTTGTCGCCGCTTTTCGCCGCTTGCGCGAGCTGAACGTTGAGCATTTCTGAAGTTCGCTCGAATCGCGCAGGCTTGTCCGACACGAGGACTGAATCGACTGGCAGATCTCCGAAATCCAGGTCGATCGTGTTGAGAGTTTGGGCTAGAACTTCGACCGAAATCCGCGTGCGCGCCGAAGTGAATCCGCTCAATTGATCGTCGAAGTTAAGTTCGACGTCGTAATGCAGCGGCTTCCAACCTTGAACACTGCGTTCCTGACGTTGCGCCGGCGCGGTCAGCCCGACCAGGAACAACAACGCTAACAAAAAAACGATCCGTCGAGTGTGTGTTTGAATCTTCTTCATGCGGTTTCCGCTAACGAAGTCCTAACATCAAAAGAGCCGAACGATC
>DATLVM010000318.1:0-49130 GCA_035577445.1 Pyrinomonadaceae bacterium | reverse complement strand
GCCCCACACGGGAAACCAATTCCTGGCGGTCGATGGCAGTTTGAAAGCAGGCAGTGCGGTGCTGCGGTTCAAACTCCAAGTGGATCCGGAAACCGAATATTGCTTTACCGGATGGCTGGCCACGCTCTGGTTGGAAGAAGTTTCAATCCCACTCCAGTTTCGCTTTACCTCTGACAATGGCGCGGTGCAGTCCTTCACTCAGTCCACGCCGGCAACGTTTCTGAAGTGGGAGGAGTTTATGCTCTCCTGGAACTCAGGAGCTTCTCGTACTGTCACCGTCGAAATCATTTCGCTGTCCGTCCAAAGCCCTGGCCACGACTTTGGCGACTTCGGCATTGATGACCTCTGGTTCTGCAAAGGAAAGCCGAAACCAGCGGAAGTTCCTGCCTGCTGCGATGGGCCTAACCTGCTGCCCAACGGCGGTTTTGAACTGGCCCAGTTCATGTTTGAAACCGACTACGAATTAAACGTGGGCAGGAAATTTGGCTCGGTCAATGTCACCACGGATGCTTCGAAGATTGTTCCGCAGTGGGAGGGCTTGCCCCACACGGGAAAATCGTTTCTCGCCGTCGACGGCAGTACGAAGGCAAGAAGCGCGGTGCTGCGATTCAAATTCGACGTAACCCCGGAAACCAACTATTGCTTTGCTGGATGGCTGGCAACAATCTATAAAAATGATGTTTCTATCCCACTCGAGTTTCGTTTTACTTCCGCGGACGGCACGGTCAAGGCTTTCCATCAGAGCACGCCTGCTACGGTACGCACCTGGGAACAATTCTCATTCACCTGGAACTCAGGAGCCTCACGTACCGTCACCGTCGAAATCATTTCGTTATCGACGGCGAGCGGGGGCAACGACTTTGGCGTCGACGATCTCTGGTTCTGCAAAGGGAAGCAGGAACCAGTGGAAGTTCCGGCCTGCTGCGATGGGCCCAACCTGTTGCTCAACGGAGGGTTTGAATTTCACCCCGCTCTTCCCGAGTTTACGTTTGAAACCGACTACGAAGTAGGCGTGGGTGCGAAATATGGCGCCATCAATGTCACCACAGATGCATCGAGCGTTAATCACCAGTGGGAGGGTTTGCCCCACACGGGGAAATCATTTCTGACAGTGGACGGCAGTGAAAAGCCAGGCCAGGCGGCGCTCCGATTCAGGCGCGACGTTGAGCCCAACACCAGATATTGCTTTACGGGATGGCTGGCTACGCTCTGGAAGGATGATGTTTCTATCCCAGTCGAGTTTCGTTTTACTTCAGCCGACGGCACGGTCAAGTCTTTCCATCAAAGCACGCCGGCCACGGTACTCACCTGGGAACAATTCTCATTCACCTGGAACTCAGGAGCCTCACGCACCGCCACCGTCGAAATCATTTCATTGGCCATGAAGAGCATAGGCAACGACTTTGGCATTGACGACCTCTGGTTCTGCAAAGGGAAGGCCGGATGCCGTGCCCGCCTCCGATCCGAAAATATCCGTTCCGTGCGCTTCGATGTGAACGGTGGATATCCGCTCCGGCTCGAATTCGAAACTTACCATGACTACATTGCCGGGGCTCGGTGGGATACGCTCGACAACCTGGCATTGACGACGATGGATGACATCGCGTTCAGCCGCCTCGAACCTTCTCTTAATTCAGTGAACGGACATTGGCAGAAGTTCAACGACAACGCCCGGCTCAACGTGGCTAATTATGAGGATCGGTGGAGTCGCGCGGGCGGTCTAAAGGACGGCGTGGGGCGATATATCACGCGGAGCAATATCGACCCGCTGGCGATCGTCGACCTGACGGGTGATGTAGCGCAGGACGGATCAATTCAAATCAGTCTGCTTGATGCGTTACGCATGGTGTCTCTTGATTTCCACGTCGCGCGGATATTGGGGCTTGGATATCTTGATCGCAACGTCGAGAACGACACCGACGAATTTATTTATCTAGGTGTGTACGACACTGAGGGACCGCTGGACGATACCAATGTCGCGCGACCGGTTCGCCATTACTTTATGAGTGTCCCCACCAGACCTGTCGATTACCGCCTGCCCGAAGCGCCAGTCTTGCAGCCGGTCACATATGGCCTTGCGGTGGACAACGGAGAGGCCGAGCCGACTCTTCTTACCGACCTTCAAGGCTATACGCCGGACGGTTTGTCGCGCTACATCGATATCCACGCGCAACGCGATATCGACTCTAGTTCGCTCGCTCCGTTCTTTGTTCCGCCTCTCGAGTTCTGTTCGATAGACAAGACGGCAAGCGTCTTTTATGGAATCGAATATCGGAAACAGGGCGAGGCCACTTGGCGCAAGCCGGAGATCGCATATGATGCCGCGTACCTGGACCTGGATAGCCCCCCGCAGTTTGAAACCGTGCCATTGCCCAACAATGCTGATTCATCGAGACCAATTTTCAGACATGAAGAACGAGAGAACGGAGTTCATGAATACGGTGGCTACGGCATCAACTGGTTCTCACGTGTTTCTGAAATCGGTAATGTGGTGGCAACTGACGCCACGCTAATTAAGAAAGCGCAGCGGCTGCTACCTCCTGCAAATCTCGCAGTGCAGCTAATTCAACAGGAACTGCCGCTCATGTTGACCACGCAAGTCGAGCAAAACATGTTGGCGGCGCTGACCGGCCCGGACGCTACGCTGGTACGCGTTACCTTCGATTATTTCCACGTACACGACATTAATTATGACTTTGCTGACTCGGTAGAACTGTTTTTCCGTTCAGAATTGCCGCGCAATGTTGTGGGAGCGGTCAAATCGGTGTCCGATGATCCTTCAGACAGTCATAAGGCCACCATTCGCACGATGGATTACGCGGTAAACAGCCAGGGCACGACCATCAGTCCCGCGCTTGCTCCGTCTTTGTTTGGGAACTTCATCGGGGGAGTGCTCAGTTGCCAAAACGAGAACTACGTCGTAACCGATATTTCCGCCTCAACCCAAAGCGGCGAAGGGCCGATTTTCACGGTACAGAAAAACGTACGCGGCAATGCTTCCGACCCTGGCTCAACCGGAACCTTCGTTAGCGTGCAGAAGTATGTAGCGCCCGACCTTACTCTCTCAAACGCCCAGGTGATGTTTATGGCCGTCGAGAACATGGCCGATCCAAATTCCTGGGGAACGCCGAATCCTCTGGCCAAGGTCATCGCCATCGGCGATGCATCGTGGACGGCCCATCAGGAAACATACGTGAGGGATGGCGAGACGTTGACTGCAAAGCTGCGCGGCGTGTGGGCGATGGCTACCGTGACGCACGCACCTACCGCAGCGGCGGCGGGCGTTTACAAGGTCGTCTTTGACATTTACCAACTCCCGCACCACGCGCAGCATGCCGATGCCGATCCAGTCGAATGGTACAAAGGGGCGATCCGCATCCCCAGAACTGTAGATCCAAACGGTCCGAAAAAAGTGCTCGAAGTGCTCCGCCTGGAACATATCGGCGATGGCCAGCCACTAGAATTAGACGTGCTGGATAATGCTTACGACCCGAACGACCTGAACACACTGATCAGCACCGGCGGACAAGTCGAAGTGAATTACTATCCAGGGTATCGCGTTTATCTTCATGCCGACCCGACGCATAATTTCACGCAAGGGGCGATTCTGCCTGCCGGCGGTGAAGGAAACCGAAAGACATGGCTCGCCGGGCGCTCACGCGACACCACTAAGCAGTATTACTCGCCGGTGGGCATGCCGTCTCCCATTGTTGCGCTTGAATTCATCAAACCATTTCCGCCTGAACAGCCCCATGGCGGCGAATTCGCGACCTGGCCCGACTATTACTATAAGTCGTCATATACCTTCACCATGGGTTTTGCGGCGAACCATAGGCCGTTTGCGGTGGTGATGTATCGCACAAACGACGAAGCGATCTTGCGCGCTTTGTACAAGAACGAGACGTACGATGCGGTCAGGCAACAACTCGGATTATTAGGTGACGACGACCCTTATCGATCCGATCGATGGAGAAACCTGGTTAGTCTTGACTATGTATACAGCAATCCTAGCCATCCTTTTTTTGATCCAACCGGCTCGAGCCCTGACGGTAGTTTCAGAAAGTTTCCGAGTGCAGGTGGGTATGCTTTTCCGATTCCGGATAAGGGCGGCATGCTGGACGGCGTGACCGCGCCGGATCAGGTACTGGACGATTTGCGCGATGCAATCTGCGGCGCATTTACCCCGCTCACGGAGTTGCCATTGATCTATGATCTCATCAAAGGCCCCTCATACGTCCCGGTTCCTAAGCCGCAGAACATTCGCAACGACCAGGGCACACTGTTGGATCCGAACGATCCGGCGTTTGATATGGCCCCGATGGCGAAGAGGACGGGAAACGGAAATGAAATTCAGTTCACTGACTTCACACTCGACGGAACAGGCAACAACATCTTCTTTTATTTAGGACGGGAAATCGGAAACCGCGGCCGCATGGGCGATCCCGGCCGTATTGCCGGACCAGTTCAATTAATTAACACGCGTCCACCAGATGCGCCCGCCATTAAGAAGATGTATGTCGAGGAGGTGAATTTACTTGACGGCGCGGGTCCGGCGGTGAACTTTGAGATCAACGCATACCCTGAAGTCCAAAAAGTTGGGCGCGTGAACATTTATCGCGCTACGGATGCCGCGGACGCCCTCTCAGTGCGGACGATGCGATTGGTGAAGACGGTAGATCTTACGCTGACGAATCAGACTGGTAACTTGAGTCTAATTCTGTCTGACGACTTCGCGGACGGGTCTGTTCCTTATGGCGACATGCTGTTTTATCGAATCGTTGCACTGCGGAAAGTTTCCAATCCCAACGGGGGAATCGATTGGGCCCCCTCACAACCATCGAAGCTTCTCTTAACGACGGTACCCGACACGATCAATCCGGAAGCACCGGAACTCACGTTCACATCCAACGCGCTTTCCGGAAGCCCGGCGGCGCTATCTGGCGTAGTTCTGTCATGGGCCCCCACTGTCCATAACGGAACGTATCATTTGGATAAGATGAGCCCCGCTGGAAACTGGACGAGGATCTATCACATCAAGACAAATGACGCTATCACGGTCGACCTAGCGGCGACCGACCTCGGAACAAACATTCTCGCTAAAGAAACCGAGGACGGGGACGCTTCGGTTTACCATCGATTTCGAGTAATGACGGAAAATTCTTCCGGCCTTTTCAGCCTGACTGACCGCATTCTCATAATTTGATCTGATCGAAGCGAGCAGCCATGGCTTCCTCCTTTCGGTCACACTAACCTGGCATCGAAAAGGAATTACTCAGATGATATTGTCCGGTGAGCGGGTTCAAAAAGGCGTCAATCTCGAAAACCAGAGGCTGTAAATAACAGAACAGGAAGCGCTTATGAGAGTGCTTCCTGTTACTGAGCTAAGAGGGCAGATGCAAAATGGTAGTCCGCGCGATTTCCACTAATTTTAAGCCCGCTAAGAGGAAACAACTTTCAACTTGGACCAAGGCGGCGAAGCACCGCCTTGCCGCAAATAATACGTGATCTATGAGACATGACACACCGTCCCGCAAACGTCCCGCAGCGACACGCAAATCAGGCAATGCATGCACGGTATGCAACGCATGCACGCACATTTTTCCCGAGCGATTTTGTAAGTATTGAAAATAAAGGATCGAAAATCTAGCTTCCCAAGCTGAAAGTTGCGAGTTCGAGCCTCGTCGCCCGCTCCATTTTTCCTCAGTGATTCTTAAACTCAAATTTCAAAAGTTTGAGAAACGTTAAAAACGTTCCCGCAAACGTCCCGCAAATTCTCTCTGCGTGAGTGTCAGCCTCCAAAGATGACACTCGCGAGGGATTGTAAGTCTGTTGGGATGGCATCACCCAATCTTACCAAACGATACAAGTCAACATTCACGGCCGACTGAGTCATGCCGGGGTTGGGGACGCGTACTACCCACCCCAATCGGCGACGAACTGAGGGTAAGGTCAACTCACCATGGCTACAGAAGTTCATTGACATTGACGGACGTTTATCATAATGTCTCGCCCATCTCGTCGAACGCATGCGTTAATCAGTTTGAGCAAAAACCAGCTCAAAGTATCTGGTCCTTCCCGACATGATCAGTCATTGCATTCACCTGTTGGCTTTCGGCGGGTCTGACTTTAGGCAATCGGAGGAGTGCAGCGTTGAAGTTTAGTCGCTGACGACCGTGCTTCACCACGCCGCTTGATCGAAAACGCAAGACTGAATCCACAATCTGGAAACGCTTTAGCAGAAAAGCCTTCTGCTCGTCGTATCTCACTTAGTAGCTTCAAAGACGAACTATTTTTTGGAGTGCTGATGGCTAGACTATACACATCGCCCCGCGACATCGGCTGGATTGAGATCGACAAAGAGTCGCGTGATCACGACTTGCTTCCTGCACTTCGCAGATTAGACCAACGCCTCAAACTTCTGGCGCGAGCGTGGGACAAAAGCGAGTCAGCCCTCGATACACAACCTTATCCCGGACTCACGATCAGCAGGAACGAAATCTCACGGTTGCTTGAACTAGAACCGGGCATGTCGGCTTTCACTTTAGATGACGTCTTGTCGCAAGAGCCGCTCTTCGATCCATCCGACGATGCCAATGCAAATTCCAAACTCGTATGGCTGGCCCGAGAATATAATCTCTCCTCCTTCGACCTCGATGTAATTCTGATTGCTTTCGCAACGGAACTCGATCTGCGCTACGAAAGAGTATTCGCGTACCTCCAGGACGACATCACCTGCAGACATCCGACTGTGGATTTGGCCCTGAACCTGCTCTGCCATTCAACCAGCGCCCGGCAAGCAAGGCTCACACACTTCACGCCGGATGGTCCACTGATCAGGAACAAGCTGCTTCATCTACGCCCCGACCCGGAACACGAGCGCTCGATCCTGGCCCGCCAACTCAGGCTCGACGATGGGGTCATCAATTTATTGTTCTGCGTCAAACGCCTTGACCCGAAGTTGGCAGGCTTTTGTGAGCTAATCGACTCGACCCTTTTTCTGGCGGACGTTCCGATCAACAGCGACTTAAAACGAGCTCTGCAAGTTCATACAACCCGAGCGAGCACCCAAGCACTCAGACTGCACTTTCGGGGACCGGCTGGCACGCCCAAGCGGCAAACGGCGGAAGCGCTGGCGGGGCAGACGAACTCCAGGTTGCTCATCGTTGTTGATATTGAACAAGCGTTGGAGGTTACTAACGACTTTAACGAAAGTTTGAGGATTGTTCTTCGGGAGGCTCGGCTCCGTCAGGCTCTCCTCTATTTTGAAAACCTTGACATCCTGCTCACCGAAGAGCGCGCGGTTAGCTATAGGCAATTGCTAAAGGCCTTAAATGAAACTTCGAGCGCAATCATTATGTCAGGTGAGAAACCACTCGGCAGCTCCCTGAGAATAAGCGAAGCACAGTTTTTGCCGCCGGATTTCGCGCAGCGAAGGACCTGCTGGGAAACCAACCTGCTTAGGCACAACATCGCGCTCGACGCGGAAACCCTTGACGCTTTAGCCGGCAGCTTTCGCTTACCTTTCGGTGAGATCGAAACGGCGGTCACCGCCGCGATTGATCGTGCCGATTGGCGCGCGGCTGCACAGCCAGTTTCCGATCCGCTTTCGGCAACCAGTGCTTTCCCAACCCCGCACGATCTATTTGCTTGCGCTCGCGCGCGTTCAACTCATCACCTGGCGCGCTTCGCGCGCAAGATAGAACCCAGATACAACTGGGCCGATCTTGTACTACCCGCCGATCAGTTATCCCAGCTCAGGGAAATTAGCGCGCGGTACAAGCATCAGCATGTCGTTTACGGCCAATGGGGCTTTGGGCGAAAGCTCTCTCTCGGTAACGGTCTCAATGCGCTCTTCTCCGGTCATCCCGGAACGGGAAAGACCATGGCTGCCGAAGTGATCGCAGGCGAGATTCATCTAGACCTTTACAAGATTGACCTCTCACAGGTAGTCAGCAAATACATCGGAGAGACCGAGAAGAGTTTGAACCGTATCTTCCTCGAGGCTCAGGCCAGCTCCTCGATTCTCTTCTTCGACGAGGCGGACGCCCTTTTTGGCAAGCGCAGCGAAGTCAAAGACTCACATGACCGCTACGCCAACATCGAGGTCAGCTACCTGTTGCAGAAGATGGAAGAATACGACGGTATCGCAATCCTTGCGACCAACCTGCGACAGAATATGGACGAAGCTTTCTTGCGGCGTATGCAGTTCATCGTCGAATTTCCTTTCCCGGACGAAGAATCTCGCAGACGCATCTGGGAAGTCCTCTTTCCGCGTGAAGCGCCCATAGCGAGCGACGTGGATTTCCCATTACTGGCGCGCGAGGTCCGGCTGGCAGGAGGCAACCTCAAGAACATCGCGCTGGCCGCCGCCTTTTATGCCGCCGGTGACGGGCGCGTGATTCGACAGCAACATCTGGTTCGCGCCGTGCGACGTGAGTTTCAAAAAATGGGGCGAAGCTGGAACGAGAGAGATTGGAAGATTGAAGAAACATCCGATTCCTGGTCACGACCCAGAATCACAGAAGCCGTCTCATCAGATGATTGATGATCTGAGCAAAACTTTGAGAGTCATTCTCTCCACTCAGGAAGTGAAGCAGGAGTTTCCGCAGCTTGGCGAGGCGCATATAGAGTTTGCCCGGCCTGTTATCGATTACGCGCCGAAAGCGCCGCAAACCATCTGTCTCTTCCTTTACGACATCAGGGAGAACCGGGAGCTTCGCAGCAACGAGCTTTCTAGAGTGATGGGCGGCAATGGGCAGTCCACGATTGCACCGCCGCCGCTTCGTCTGGATTGTTCCTATCTGGTTACGGCGTGGCCCATTCAGGCGAACCCGAGCGGCACGGATGTGGATCAGGAGACGGGGCAAGACCCGTTCCTGCTTGAGCATCTGCTGTTGAGCGAAGTGCTGCAGGTCCTGGCGCGATACCCGACGATCCCAGCAGATTTCTTGCAGGGAAAGCTCGCCAACCCGCCGCAGGATTTTCCGCCGCCGATGATTACGGCGCGTGCCGAAGGCTTGAACAACATCTCGGAATTCTGGACGGCGATCGGCAGCACCCTGCGTCCCTCGCTCAGCGTGAAAGCCACCGTTTCTGTGCAGGTATCTCCTTCGGAGGTTGAGGCCAAGCCTGTTCTGGAAAGAATTCTCAATGAAGACAATCCCGCACGGCTGGATATTTCAGGACTCGTCAAGGACAACACAGGCACGCCCGTAGCCGGCGCCAGGATAATGATTCAGGAGTTGAATCTGAGCACCACGAGCGACGAAAAAGGACTGTACGGCTTTAGCCAGATTCCAATCGGGAAATACAACCTGCGCGCTAACTGGAAGACAGAAAAGGGCGTCAAGAGCAAGATGGTTGAAATCGATGTTCCGGCGCCTGCCGGAGCTTACGATGTCGAATTAATAGGATAGCTCTCTAATTCCAAAGGAGGAAAACATGCCTCAGTATTTATCGCCGGGTGTCTACGTCGAAGAAGTGCCTCCGGCAGTCAAGCCCATCGCAGGCGTCAGCACCAGCACAGCCGGATTCATCGGAATCGTCCCGGATCAACTGCGCGTTCCCCCGACTCTTGCCAAGACCAAGAACATTCCGAAAGAGCAGGTCAAAAGCTCGATCAGTACCTACGACCTGGACGATTATCCGGTCGTCACCACGCCCGGCTCGTACCAGGTGAGAGTTAACTCGCAGCCGACGGACGCGGCCATTCTCCAGAGCACCAACGATAAATCCAAAGTGGTCTTCCCCGTTCCGGCTCAAGGCAGCACGATCAAGGTGAGCTACAAGTACAAGGACGGTCAAGACGAAGTCCAACAGGTCACAGACGAGGTCATCCCGGTTGCCAAGGTGAACGGCACCACGGGAACGTTCGATCTGGCTAATACAAAAGTGGTGACGGACGCAGGGAGCTATACCGCTAAAGTTAACGACGCTCCGGTGGCGGCCACCCTACAGAATCCTGCAGGGGCGGGAGCCAAAGGGCAGGTCACCATCAACCCCCCGCCCAACGGAGTTCCAATTGATGTGGACTACACGGTCGGCCCCAAGCTCAAAGTGCAGCTTGCAGACAGTTGGGACGGCACAACGAAGGTGTTCACTTTGCGGGATCAGCCGGTCGTGGCCGACCAGAGTTTCAAGATGTGGATCGGGAGCACGCAAGTCGCCGGCGCGACGGCGAAGAACACGACGGACACAAACGGCAACCCGATAGCGCAGGCTGTACTTCCCGACAACGTGACAGGCACCGCCGGGCAGCCTGTCTCTGCGGAATACATCACGTTCCAAATCTTTAGTCCAACGCCCGCTGCCGACCAGTCTGCGCCTCCCGAAGGATCGCCTGTCTTTCAAGGCGCGATGCTCTGCACCAATTTCACGGAGTACACGAACGCCTTCGGCGACTTCTCTCTCGATCCAGGACACCGGCAACTGACGCACGCCGTTTACGGATTTTTCAACAACGGTGGCACGCGCTGCTATGTCGTTCGTCTGACAGACGAGGCGAATATTGACAAGGCGCTCACCGCGTTTGAACTGGTTGACGAGATCGCCATCGTCGCCGCGCCAGGGCTTGGACTGTCGTCGGCGAATCCGGGCACGCGCGACAAAATCGTCTCGCACTGCAAAAACATGGGCGATCGTTTTGCGGTTCTGGACGGGCCTTCGGTTGAAACCGAGTTGATAAAGTTGACCAAGATTGCTGCTGATGGCGGCGAGATGCCCGCGGCTACGGATTACGCGGCGTGGTATTTCCCCTGGATCGAAGTCTTCGACGGGGTCGCCAAAAAATACCAGCCGTCCGATTACCCGGACGGGGTCATCGGCGTAGCTCCGAGCGGACACGTCGCGGGCATCTATGCGCGCGTGGACAACGCGCGCGGCGTTCACAAAGCCCCGGCAAACGAAGCAGTCATGGGCGCCCTCGACGTAACCCAGCGCTTGAGCAAAGCGCATCAGGACGGGTTGAATCCGAAAGGCGTTAACTGCGTTCGCGTGCTCAACGACAACATTCTGCTCTGGGGTGCGCGTACCGTCGGTGGCGACGACAATTTGGACTTGAAGTACATCAACGTGCGCCGCACCTTGCTCTTCATTAGGAAGTCCATTGACGAAGGCACTCAGTGGGTCGTCTTCGAGCCGAACGACGCGGGACTCTGGCAGAAGATTACGCGCAACGTGACGGCCTTTTTGACGGGCGTCTGGCGTTCGGGCGCACTCTTCGGCACGACGCCGCAGGAAGCTTTTTATGTCAAGTGCGACAAGGAGACCAACCCGCCGGACTCTATCAACGAAGGGAAGGTGGTGACGGAGATCGGCGTGGCGATTGTGCGCCCGGCAGAATTTGTCGTCTTCCGCATCAGCCAATGGGCTGGAGCAGGGTCATGATTTGTGAGGACGGATGAGTTCAAACTATCTAACGCCGGGAGTCTATAGAGAAGAGAGCGTTCTCAAGTCCACGACTCAGTTGCAGACTGGCGTTCCCGGATTCGTAGGCTTCGTGAAAAGCAGCCCTTCTGACTTGCTCAAAGAGCCTATCTCGCTGAATCGCCAGAGCGAGTTTTACACTTTGTTTGAAGGTCAACTGGCTGCGGGAAGTTACCTCGGCGATGCGGTCAACGGGTTTTTCTTAAACGGCGGGGCGCGTTGCTACGTGGTCTCGGCCATGATTGCCGACGGCGCAGATGAGGCGACGAAGGAGAGTGCGTTGGTTGAAGCTTTACAAACGCTGTCACCCTTGACCGATCTTGATCTCGTCGCCATTCCGGATGCCATGATGCTTGGGGCAGAGGCCGCCAAGCGCGTCCAAAGCGAGATGCTGAGACATTGCGAAGCAAACGGCAACCGCATGGCGATTCTGGACGCGTTGCCCAAAGGAAACGCCCAAGTGGTGATGGGGCAGCGCCATGACATCATGGTCGGATTGCCTGAGCCGGTGAACGGGGCGCTCTATTATCCCTGGCTCAAGATTAATGGAGACCGTTGGATTCCGCCGAGCGGACACGTCGCGGGAATCTTTTCGCGCAGCGATGCGAGAACCGGAGTCTTCAAAGCTCCTGCTAATGAAGAGGTGCTCGGGACGCTCGACCTTGTGATTCAGGATGAATCCGGCTTATGGAAGGCAATTAATATAGACAACCGACTTCAGGGTCAACTCAACCCGGAGGGCATCAACTGCCTAAGAGCTTTTCCGGGAAGAGGCATCCGCGTGTGGGGCGCGCGCACGCTCAGTTATGACCCAAACTGGCGCTACATCAATGTCCGTCGGCTCGTCCTGACCCTTCGTCGTTGGATAGACGCGAACATGACGTGGGCTAGTTTCGAGCCCAACACGCCCCAGCTATGGATTCAACTCAAACGGGAGTTAACCGTCTACTTAACCGAACTCTGGCAGGCGGGCGCACTCGCCGGGAGCAGCGCCGAACAGGCGTTCTTTATCAAGTGCGACGGGGAAACGAACCCTCCAGATGTGAGAGAGGCCGGACAGATCGTGACGATGATTGGATTGGCTCCGAGCGCGCCGGCAGAGTTTATCATCGTGCGGATTGTTCTTCACACCGGAGTCGAGCCTCGCTGAAGAGTAAAAAAACTGAGAAATTGAATCGGAAGGAGAAACGAAAATGGCTACTGGAACGCGAACCGACCCTTACGGTGGCTACAACTTTCTGGTCGAGATTGACGGCATCACGCAGGCCGGATTTCAGGAGGTCAGCGGGCTGGATTCGACCACAGACCCGATGGATTACCGCGAGGGCAATGATCCCAACCACCCAAGAAAGCTGCCGGGACTGCATAAATTTTCGCCCATCACGCTCAAGCGCGGCATTACGGATTCGGACGAATTATGGAAGTGGCGCGCGACCGTCGTTAACGGAAAGATAGTGCGTAAGAACGGCTCGATTATCCTGCTCGACGACCGGGGGCAAGAGAAACTGCGCTGGAACTTTTTCGATGCGTGGCCTTCTAAATGGACTGGCCCATCACTGAACGCGGCCAGCACGGCGGTCGCCGTCGAGACGCTCGAGATTACTCACGAATCAATGGAGAAGGCTTGAGGTTTGTTATGCTGCAAACAGAATTTCCCTTCACTTTACCGAAGGGCTACGTTGATTCGGAAGGCAATCTTCAAAAAGAAGGCGTGATGCGATTGGCGACGGCCTTTGATGAGATTGCGCCGCTCAAAGATCCGCGCGTGCAGAACAACCCGGCTTACCTGCTGGTCATCCTGCTCTCGCGCGTCGTAAAGCGGCTAGGCTCTCTGGAAGTAATCAATCCGAAAGTCATCGAAGGGCTGTTTGCCGCAGACCTGTCCTACTTGCAAGATTTCTATCGCCGCATCAACGAGAACGGGCAGAGCCGCCTCTCAATCGAATGTCCTCATTGCGACCGGCAGTTTGAGGTGGAGCTAGACAGCCCGGGGGGGTCTGGCGCTACCCCATAGAGCGGCTCTATGAAGAGGTAGCGTACATTGCATATCACTTTCACTGGCCGCACGCGCAGATTCTCGACTTCGAGCATCCGGAGCGTCAAAAGTGGGTGGAGGAAATCGCAAAGATCAATCAGCGTCTAAACGACCAAGCGGAGCGCCGGACATAGAGTCTTGCCGTCGAGAGGCTTTATAACGCTGTTTGGACGAAAAGCGCAGGTCGCGGCTCACGTCCTCAAACAAGTTAACCATGAAGAGATTGGTCGAGAATGTCTCCGACAGTATCAAAACCGACGGGAAAGCGCATTGATCCCTTTCACGCCTTCAACTTCCTTGTAGAGGTAGAAGGAATCGTCATCGGCGGTTTTATGGAGTGCAGCGGCTTGCGTGTGGAAACAGAGATTCAGGAATACGCCGAAGGCGGCCTCAATGATTACATGCACTCTTTCAGAGGCCGGACGAAATATTCGCCGCTCACGCTCAAGCGAGGCATAACCCTCAACGATCAGTTGTGGCAATGGCATCAGGATGTGGTTAAAGGCAAGTTTGAGCGTAAAAACGGAACTATCTATTTAATGGACGAAACGCACGCGGCAGTCGTCTGGTGGAACTTCAAAAATGCTTTTCCCTCAAAATGGACAGGCCCCGACCTGCGCGCGACTTCAACAGAGGTCGCCGTTGAAAGCATAGAGCTTATCCATGAAGGCTTGAGCTGTTCATCTGAACTGAGCCAGCGTGGTCGACTATGAGTGAACAACAAGAACGCGCAAACACACAGGCCCAGGAAGTCCTTCAAGCTTCGGAGTTGACGGCGCGACTCCTACGGCGCCTGATCGTCTCGCCGGGCATCATAGACGTGCGGAAGCTCCGGCAATTCGCCGCGCGCATGACCGTAGGCATCGCGCGAACGTTTTCGCTGCTGGATGATTTGATAGCTCGCTACGGCATTGACAGCGCGACCATTGAGAATACGTCGCTCGTCATGGAGCGGCCCTGGATGGTGAACATCAATGCCTATCTGACGAACTACAACTCTTACTTATCGACGACGAATCACAACGCTTTTCCGTCCACGACCAATCAATTCATTTCGTCCGCTGCTGCGGCTCAACCTCAGTCTTCTAAATCTCTCTCGTCCATATCTCTCCTGTCCGACACTTTCCCTACTGAGCCGCTTTCATCACCGCCGTCGCAGTCATCTACGGATTCGACCGTTTCTTCCGTGCACGTTCCGAGTCGTGATGCGAAGCCGGCTTTAAACGAGACAGCTTCTCTGCCGCTGCCCGCCGGAGAATTTCGCGTCAGTCGAAGCCCGGCGCGCCGTGTCTGGGAAAGGCATTCGGCGGACGCTCAGGATGCAGTGCGAAACGCTGCATTGAAACCGTCCGAGGATTCAACCGGTTCAGCGTCAACTGTCCCAGCGGCGGCGCGTATCGAAGCCGGGAAAATTGAAGACGGGAAAAGTGAATCCGCGAAAGCCAGCACTTCAGCAAACACAACTCCGGCTACGCTTCCTCTCGCCGAAGCGCAAATCGCTCAATCACAGATTCACCGCAAGTCGCTTGAGGAAAGCGCGACTGTTTTGCGGCCCGTAGAACAAATCCGTGAGGGTAAAGATACTCGACAGTCCGCTGAAGCGGTGCGGCCAACCGCGCCCGCCGCTGCTTCTATCAAACTCGGACGGGCCGAACCCACGATAGAAATAAATACAGCGGAATCATCGCATTCTGCGCGCGCAAGAGAAGGCGTCCCGCGTCCGACATCTAAAGCCGGTATTCCGAATCACAAATCTAAAACAGATATCCCGACCTCGGCATCTGCAACGCGGCTTCCGTTAGTCCAAAAGCAGAACGCTTCGCCGCCTATTCAGAAGCGACCGCCTGATTTTATCTGGCGTAAGGGCGCGGACGTTCCGACGATGAAAGATTTCGCGTCTGCCATCTCGAACGCCAGTCCGCTGCAATCACTGAGTCGAACCACTGGCAGGGCTTCATCGGCTCAGCCGCAACAGCAGCACAGTCAGACTTTCACGCCTGAGATAGCGCGCCGGAAAGATGAGACTCAGGCTGTTTCGGGAATCTCGACCGAGCGAATACTTCGCAACATCTCCAGAAAGCTCTTGATCGAGCGCGAACGCAGAGGCTACTGACCATGGCGCTGGCAAAACTAACAATCGCGCCTATCGGCGACTCAAAGATTGCGCCTTTCAAGGTGCTCTTTAATCCCACCTCGTATTCGATCGCGAAATCGGTGTCGTGGGAGACTCCGGCCAGCGAAGACGGCGGCGGCTCGACTCGCAAAAGCAACGTCACCCTAAACGCACCGCTTCTACAGTTCGGCGGCGGCCAGAGCCGCACCCTCTCACTAAAACTCTTTTTCGACGTGACCGATTACCCGCTCATCAGCGGCGAAAAGATCAAGGATGTTCGCAATCTAACCAACCAGCTCGTCAAGCTCACGCTCAAGGAACGCTCCGGCAACAAAGAACAACCGCCGCCCGTATGCAGGATTAGCTGGGGCGAGAGCAACTCGAAGAACATGGACTTCCCGTTTGTCGGCGTGGTGGAAAGTCTGACGCAGGAGTTCACCCTCTTTGACTCAGACGGCAGACCCTTGAGAGCCAATTTGGACGTGAGCTTCAAAGAGTTTCTCAAGCCGGAAGAGGACAAGCGCAAAAACGATCCCGAGTTTACGACGCTCATCGTCAAACGCGGCGACACCTTGAGCAGCATTGCAGCGGAAATGCTCAACGACCCTGCGCGTTGGCGCATCATCGCCGACGCCAACCAACTGGATAATCCGAGAGCGCTCGAAATAGGCAGGTCGCTGAGCATCCCGAAGGTTCAATGAGGAGAAGACGCAGATGCCTGTAGCCGATCTGTTGAATCCGCAGGTCGCGGAATTCGACGCCCTCATTAATGGCAAGCCGCTGCCCTCCGACATGCGCCCCTTAATCAATAGCGTCGTCGTTGACGATAGCCTCGCTGTGCCGAGCATGTTCGCCTTTGAGATTGCCAGCACCTCTGAGATGGAGAATGTGAACGAGTTGATTGATGACACCTTGTTTAGCGTCGGCAATGTCGTCGAGATCAAACTGGGCTATGGAAATCAGACGGAGACTTTGATGATCGGCGAGATCACGGCGCTCGAACCTGAGTTTGTGTTTGACAGGCTGCCCGTCCTGACCGTGCGTGGCTATGATCGCCGCCATCGCCTGCAACGTGGTCGCAAGACACGAACCTTCGTCCAGCAAAAAGACAGCGACATCGCGTCAAAGATTGCCCGCGAGGCCGGTTTGAGCGCCGACGCCGTTGATAGCAGCGTGACACATGACTACGTCATTCAGGCCAATCAAACTGATCTGGATTTTTTGCATGAGCGCGCACGTCGCATCCAGTATGAAGTGGTCGTTTACGACAAAGAACTCTTTTTTCGTCCGGTCCAGAATGATAAGAGCGAAGTCCTGACTCTGACGATGGACGATCACCTGCTGGAGTTTTTCCCACGCCTCTCGACCGCCGGGCAGGTGAGCGAAGTCAGCGTGCGCGGTTGGAATCCGAAAGAGAGGAAAGAGATCGTCAGTCAGGCGCAGGCAGGCTCTGAAGTCACGATGGGCGGAAAGCAAAGTGGCCCCAAGATGTCCACTCAGGCTTTCGGCTCTACGATGGAGGTGGTGAGCGGGCAGCCCCTGATGACGCAGGCCGAGGCCGACCAGATCGCCAAAGCTGTCCTCAATCGAAAGGCGCTCTCGCTCATCGAGGGCGAAGGTCTTTGTCTGGGCCGTACGGATTTGCGCGCCGGCAAAGTCATCAAGATTGACGGCGTCGGTCAAAGGTTCGGCGGGCAATACTACGTGACAACCGCCACGCACCGCTACACCTCGGGAGGCGGCTACCGCACGCGGTTTCAGACTCGGAGGAACGCTTCATGAATTTATTCGACGTGCTGGGGGAGAGCGAAGGGCGAGACCTGTTAGCCAATCGAATTTTCGGCGTCGTCGTCGGAGTGGTGACTAACAATCAAGACCCCGATGGTCTGGCGCGTGTCAAGGTGAAGTTTCCCTGGCTGAGCGATACTGAGGAGAGTTTCTGGTCGCGCGTGGTCTCGCCGATGGCGGGCAAAGAACGCGGCTTCTACTTTCTGCCCGAGGTTGAAGACGAAGTGCTGGTCACTTTCGAGCGCGGCGACGTTCGCTTTCCTTTCGTGCTCGGGGCGTTGTGGAACGGTCAGGACAGGCCGCCGGAGAAAAACGACGACGGCAAAAACAACGCCCGCACGATCAAGTCGCGCAGCGGGCATGTCATCCGTATGAGCGATGAGGACGGCAAAGCGAAGATAGAGATCATAGACATGAGCGGGAATAACAAAATCGTCTTCGAGTCGGCGCAAAACACCATCACCGTCACATCCGACAAAGACATCGTCCTTTCGGCCTCCAAGGGAACGATCAAACTCGACGCGCAGAAAATCGAGATTAAATCTTCAGCCGACGCCAAGATCGAAGCAGGCGCGGGCATGGACGTGAAAGCCACGGGCCAGTTGAACGTCAAAGGCGCGACCGTGAACATTAATTAAGAAGTGAGAAGCGGCGTGACAGGCGACAAGTAAAAAGCTTGTTCTCTCCTGTCACCTGTTACGGCTCTTATGGGACAACCAGCAGCAAAAAAGGGCGACCAGGTAATCGCCACAGACACACACATCGTCATGGTCCCGGGGCCGCCGCCTGTGCCGACGCCTTTGCCGCACCCGTTCGTGGGGATCATCAGCGGCGGCCTGAGCAGCGATGTCCAGATTATGGGATTGCCCGCAGCGACCGTCGGCAGCACGGCCGACAACACTCCGCCGCACATTCCGACGCCGGCCGGAACGACCTTTCAAAAGCCGCCGTCGAACAAGGCGACGATACAAATCGGCAGCCCGACCGTGAAGATCAACGGCAAAATGGCCGCTCGTAATGGCGACACGGCGATGACGTGCAATGACCCGGCAGACCTTCCCACAGGCAAGGTCATTGCCGTCGGCACGGTCATGATCGGGTGACAGAGAGGAAACGATGAACGCTCTCACTGAAAAGCAGTTGTTTTTCATTCCGCGTTCAGCGTTCGGCGTTCGGATCTAAGGAGAGCCATTCTTGTCTAAACCTTTTCTGGGTGTCGGCTGGCCGTTTCCGTTAGCAGATGCGAGCGGCCAGCCGAGGCTTAATGATGACGGCTCTTTCAAGCTCTGTGAGTATGAAGAGAGCGTGAGAGAGTCAATCTGGATAGTGTTGGGAACGGCCAAAGGCGAGCGCGCCATGCGCCCCACGTTCGGCTGCGGCATCTACGATCTGGTCTTTGAAATCAACTCGGCTGCGACGGCTGGCCGCGTGGCTGAAGAGGTCAGAGACGCGCTGCTCTATTTTGAACCGCGCATTGATGTGCTGGACGTGCAGGTGCAGCCTGCCGGCGACGGGGAGGTTCTGCTCATCAGCCTTGATTATCAGGTCAGGGCGACGAACAACGTCTTCAATCTGGTCTACCCGTTCTATCTCGAAAGGAGTACGGCCTGACGTGTCACTGCCGGCCTCACAGATAGACTCGCGGAAAGCGGACGACATTGTTCGCCAGACGCTGGAGCTATTGAATGTCTACACGGCTGAGTGGCAACAGTCTGACCCGAAGTTCGATCCGGACAAAGGAGCGAGCCACGCGCTTCTGAATATCTTCGGTCGCTTAAGCGAGCTTGTCATACAGCGGCTCAATCACGTGCCGGATAAAAACCTGCTGGCGTTTCTAGACATGATTGGCGCATCGCTCTTGCCGCCACAGTCGGCGCGCGTGCCCCTCACTTTCTCGCTGGTCCTGGGAAGCATCGTTGACGGACTTGTTCCGGCGGGCACGCAGGTCGCCGCCATTCAAGCGCAAGGCGAGCCCGCGCCCGTCATCTTCGAGACCGAAGAAGAATTGGTTGTCACGGCGGCGCAGTTGATCGCTCTCTTCGTGCGCCAGCCCGAGAAGGACAGTTATGCCGACAATAGTTTCCTCATCAACTCAGTATCGTCCAAGGCAGTCGCGGCCTTCGATGCCGACACTCAACTAGAGCATATTTTCTATCTCGGCCACGATACGCTTTTCCGCTATCCGGGTCTGCAACAGTTGCAACTGGATTTTCAGGCGGCCAAGCCCCCTGGTCCTTTCCAAGCGCAGTGGGAAGCGTGGGACGGCTTGCGCTGGACGAAAATTCCCGCAAGCCTCAGTGCCGGTGGTGCTGAGACAACTGATGGGGACAAATATCTGACCAAAAACGGTACGGTTTACTTCACCAGCGTTCTGCCCCTTCCGCAGCTCGCCCTCCAGGGGTTTGAGGAAAGCTGGCTGCGCTGCCGCCTGCTGACTCCGCTCAGCACGACAACCCCGTCGCCGGAGGGGACCATTAACGACAATCAACTGCCGGATGTCACGAGCATCAACATGACGGCGACGATTGGCACAGGCTCAGGCGAAACCCTGCCCATCGAGGCAGCCTTCAACAACGCGGTTCAGGTGGACACGACGAAAGATTTTTTTCCTTTTGGAGAGAGCCCACGGGTCGGAGACGCGCTTTATCTGGCAAGCCAGGAGGCGTTTTCTGAACAAGGTTCGACAGTCACCCTTAACATCAAAGTCACCGCGCCCGGCATTTCGCCCGACCTGGCTAATGTTCAATTAAACTGGGAATTCTGGGACGGAAAAACGTGGAGTCTGCTCGGACAGGTCAGCCCCACCACAACCTCTTCAGGTCAGAACACGAGCTACACCGACACCACGAAGGCGTTTACCGCAAGCACTGACGGCGTGGCAACCGGCATCGTCCAGTTTACTTTTCCCGCGCGGCCTATGATGACGACTATTAACGGAGTCGAGAATTTTTGGATTCGCGTTCGCATCGTCAACGGCAACTACGGCGTAGCGGCATATTACAAGCAGAATGATCCGAACGACCCGTCGAAAGGATATGCCCTCATCGCGTCAACGCTGAAGCCTCCTTCCATTGCGTCAATCTCCGTTGCCTACACCTTGACCAAACAGTCGCCGCCGCAAGTCATACTCGCTTACAACGACTATCTTGATTACGAAGAAAAAACTTGTCCCTTCAAGCCGTTTCAGCACCAGGCGGACACCGACCCGACCATCTTTCTGGGCTTTACTCTGCCGCATGGACTGACAACCTTTCCCAATCGCAAACTCAGCTTCTATACCGCGCTGGTCGAGTCCGACGGTGGCGAGAACTCGAGCACAGGCAACTCTTCGGACGAACAGTTGGAGCTTTTATGGCAATACTGGAACGGGACCGATTGGTCGGAACTAAGCGTGCGCGACTACACAGAAAACCTCACCAGACCCGGACTGATAGAATTTCTCGCCCCGCCCGATTTCGCCGCAACGCGCGACTTCGGCTTGATCCTCTACTGGCTGCGCGTACTCTTGACAAGCGGTGAGTATGCTTCACCTCCCTGGCTGAGCGGCGTCCTGCTCAACACCACGATGGCGTCGCAGGCTGTCACCATTCAAAACGAGACGCTGGGCTCAAGCGACGCGAGCAAGAGTCAGAAGTTCTCTACGACCAGCAAACCGATTCTGGAAGGGCAGCAACTAGACGTGCGCGAGCCTGAGATTCCGCCCAGCAGTGAGTTGGAGAAGATTGAAGCGGATGGAGTCGAGAGCCCGCTCCGGGTGATAACGGACAACACCGGACGCCCCGTGGAAATCTACGTGCGCTGGATTCAGAAGCCCGATTTTTACGGCTCCGGGCCGCGCGACCGCCACTATGTTCTGGACAATCTGACGGGCGAGGTCACGTTCGGCGACGGGCAAAACGGGCTGATACCGCCCGCCGGAGTGGGCAACATCCTCATGACGCTCTACAGAAACGGCGGCGGCACTGCGGGCAATAAACCCGCCGGCACGATCACGCAGTTGAAGACCACCGTGCCTTACGTCGAAAAGGTCGTCAATCATCTGGACGCAGGGGGCGGAACCAACGCCGAAACGACAGACTCGCTGCTTGATCGTGCGCCGCGCACGTTGCGACACGGCCACCGCGCCGTGACCGTGAAAGATTACGAGGACCTGGCGATGCTGGCTTCGACGGAGGTCGCGCGCGCCAAATGTATCCCGCCCGTAAATATGCAGACGAATGAAGACGACGCGGATGTGATTAGAAACGGGACGATCACTCTCATCATCGTGCCACGCTCGGCTGACGCGAAACCTTCTCCCGGCTCTGAATTGCTTGGGCGCGTGCAGGACTTCATAGGCGAGTGGCAAAGCCCGCTCGCCACGCTCATCGTCGCCGCCCCGCAGTACATCGCCATCAGCGTCATGGTTGATGTTGCCCTGACCTCTCCGGACGGGGCGAGCGAAATCAAACTGGCAATCAACCAGACGCTTTCAGATTATTTGCACCCTTTGACGGGCGGACGCGATGGCTGCGGGTGGACTTTTGGGCGCTCCCCGCACGAGTCGAATCTCTACGCTCTGATCGAGGAGATTGCGGGCGTGGATCACGTCAGGAGTCTTTCATTCGCCCCGTCCGCGGACAGCGAGACAGTCAGAGAGGCCGGTAACTATTTTCTAGTTTATTCAGGCACGCACACGATCACTTTACGCTTTGAAGAGGAGTGAGCCGAGACTCCCGAAAGAGTTCTGCAATCTTCCCATGCCTATCAACTTGCCCAATCTGGATGACCGAACATTCGCCGACCTGGTGGAAGAGGCGCAGGCGCTCATCCCCGTCTATGAACCCAGGTGGACTAACCACAACGCGTCAGACCCCGGCATCACGCTCGTAGAGCTTTTCGCATATCTGTCAGAGATGTTGATGTACCGTTTGAACCGCGTGACGGATGCGAACGTGTGCGCCTTTCTGAAACTGATAGACGGAATCGAAAGGATACCTTCGAGGCAAAATCAAGGAATGGTCTGTAGGATCGGGGGAGACGAGAACGCGACGAGCGACAAGGCGCGCAGCGTCTATCTGAGTCTACGCAACTTGGATCCCGTCACCTGCGAAGACTTTGTATCTCTGGCACAGGCCGCCGACCCGCTATTAACAGTCACGGAAGTCGCTCTCAACAACGAGGTACGTAACGTAGTCTTGAATCTGCGCGAGCAGGATCGCGCCGTCACCTGCGCGGATTTCGAGCGGCTATCATTGGCCGCCGACCCGCAGGTCAAGCGCGCCCACTGCGTGCCGCAGCGCGACCTGACAAAGGCTAATCTCCCCGACCGGACAAAGATAGCCGAAGCAGACGTGAGCGTAGTCATCGTTCCGAGCGAAATCACCGTCCTCTCGTTCGATGGAAAAACCTTTACAGACGTAACGGGAACGCGCGCCGAAGGCGGCGCGGCAATCCCTCTCCTGCCGCCGACCAACAGCGATGCTGGCCAGCTTCTTTACGTCGGGTTGAGCGCAACTTTTGATTCGCTCAGTTTCATCCTGGGAGAAACGGGAGCGGGCTACGAACTGGTATTTAAGTATTTCGACGGAAACCAGAATGACTGGATTCAACTGACGAGTACGAAGCACAACCTCGTTGACAACACTTCGAACTGGGCTTCGAGCGGCTTAGTGACGTTTATGCCCCCGCCTGATTGGAAGCCGGCAGTCGTCGGTGGCATCAATCAATACTGGATAAGCATTTCAACGAGCAAGCCCCCCACCAAGACCGCCGTCGCAACCCAGCTTGTGCTTGATCTGACACCTACGGTCGCGCTGTATCTTGAGCCGCGCCGCTTGCTGGCGGCGCGCGTGCATGTCGTCGCCCCGCGTTTCGTGACTGTGGCCGTGCACGCCAATCTCACGCTCAAGGCGGACGCCGTTCCCACAGATGTTGATGCGGATGTGAGGGAGAGGCTCACGCAGCTTTTCAGTCCTTTGGGTGACGGGCAGGACTACGAAGGATGGCCGTTCGGGCGCGACGTTTACGTCTCGGAAGTCTACCAGCTTCTTGACCGAACACCGGGCGTTGATTTTGTTACCAGATTGGAGGGGCTTGAAATCCTTAGCGCACCTGACGACGCCGGGGGCGAGCGGCTCATTCCGCCCAACCCGCCGGCGGGCGAACTGGTGGCGATTAAGCTTTACCCGGACGAGCTGGCCAATTTAAATCTCGACAAGAGCGACATCAAATTAGTGTCTCCGGTTGACGAGGAAGCAAAAGATGGCGAGCCCTGATCAAAATACGCCGAGCAGCTTGCTGGATTACCTGCCCGATATTTACAGGGACCAGGAGCATCCGTTTCTGAGCCAGTATCTCTCGGCGTTTGAAAAAGTACTGATTGGCCGCGACGATGGCATAAAGATTCCAGCCGAAGAGGAAGGCGCTTCGTCCACGAGTCTTGAAGAGACGATTGCGCGTATCGCCACGCTCTTTGATCCGTTCAGCACGCCTCCGGATTTTCTGCCCTGGCTGGCAAGCTGGGCTGCGCTGAGCCTGCGTGCCGATTTGGACGAGAAAACTCAACGCAGCTTTATCTCAAACATCATTCAACTCTATCGCAGGCGCGGGACGAAGAATAACCTTATCGAGCTGCTCAAAATTTTCACAGGCATCGCGCCGACAGTTGACGAAAATGCCACGCCGGCCAAAGCGAACGCACAAAGCAATACCGCCTATTTCTTCAGGGTCTCGATTCTGCTGGCGAACCCGACGCCGGAAGAGGTGAACAGGCAGAGAGCCATTGCGAGCGCTCTGATAGATGCGGAGAGGCCGGCCTATACGTACTACGAGCTGGACATGAATTTTGCCGGTCTGCGTCTTGGAGATTACGAAGATCAAGGTAACGCCGATTACCACGCGACAATTGACACAGATACGTTCATCGGGATCATCCCTGAACCTTACCCCAAGTAATGAGAGGACATCGAAATCATGGCTGACAATACGCCGACGAAGCGCCCGCACTACTTCAAATCTCAATTTCTGGTGCTGCGTGATTTTGAGGACGAACAGGCTTATCACGAAGAGATGCTGCGGCTGCACAATCGCGGGCTGCATAGCTGGGGCGTGGTCCAGGACGGTCTTCAAGTAGACCCCGGCATGATACTCGGTATTCATCCAGGCACAGCTATTGACAGTCTGGGCCGTGAGATTGTGGTCGAAAAGGGAGGCGAGCTTTTATTTCTGAAAGCCAACGGCACTGACACACTCTCGATGGAATGGGACGATACCAAATCGTTATTCAAAGCGCCGCAGGATGCCGTTCAGGCGGCGGTCACGGCTACCGGCAGCACGACGGACGTTTATATCACTATCACATTTAATGAAATCCTCTCGGATGACCCGGAAGATAAATATCCTCCGACGGGACAACAGGTAGATGTGACGCGCTACAAACCGGCTCCGCTGATAAAAATTGTAGCGACTCGGCCAACCGATGGTTCGAGTATCACGCTGGCCAGAGTGAGTCTCGATACGAGCGGGAATTTTTCGATTGTTCACAATTCTGAGCGAACGCTGGCAGGCTCGTTCGGCCCGCTTTCATTTACAGCCGGCTCACCCGCCGACTCGCCGGACGAGACGATCGCCGACGGGACGCCTCAATTTGGTCTCGATTATGACGTAGGTTCCGATCTCTTCAGAATCAGAGCGCGGACTCAACACGACCCGGGACTAAATGCCACCCATCTATCAATCAAGAGAGACACCGGCAACGTCGGCATCGGGACGCCGATGCCGGGCGCGAAGCTCGACGTGGCCGGCGCCATCAACGTCGGGAATCCGGGCGGCGGCGGTCCCATGGGCAACGGCTCGCTCTTGAACTTCACCTCCTCCCACGAAGTCAACGCGACGGCGATTCAGGAGAACTGGGGACTCAATCTCGCGGGTACGTCGTCGAGGCCGGTGAAGGTCTTCAACGCGAGCCTGCTGGTGGGGTATCAGAGCAGCGACGGCGCCGATTTCGGGACGGGGAATCTGCTCGTGTCCGGCAAAGTCGGCATCGGGACGCGGAGCCCGGGCGCGAAGCTGAGTGTCGTCGCCCCCAACTCGACCGAGATCGTCGGCACGGCTCAGAGCACCACCTTCCGCACCACGGCGGGCAGTTTGGGCGATAATGCGGGCGACGAACTCTCACTGGCCAGCATCGGCTTCCTCAGTGGCGGTGGTAACAATTCGAGTCTGGGCATCAGGGCGCTTCGCGTTTCCGACGGCACCGATTGGTATTCGACCGCGATTGGGTTGGGGATGGACGTGGATAACACCGTGCGCGCAGGCGGCGCGTCGCTGTGGCTTCACGCGAACGGCAACATCGGCGTCGGGTCAACACATCCGGTCGCCAAATTTGAAGTACAGGCCGGCGCGGATAGCGATGGGAGCAACGACCAGAAGGCGATAGCCCTCGCCTATCGTACCGGGGGCTACCGCCATTGGATTAGAACGCGACATAATTCATCAGGCGGCACCGGCAATGCTATTGATTTCTACGTCAACAACTCTGGGACTACATACGGCTCAAGCTCTCCTGGGCAAGGCAGTTTCCACGTCTTGACGGTGGAGAGCGGCGGGGTCGGCATCGGGACGCCGAACCCGTCCGCGTGGCTGAGTGTCGTCGCCCCCGGCTCGACCGAGATCGTCGGCGCGGCTCGGAGCACCACCTTCCTCACCACGGCGGGCAAATTAGGCACTAAGAAAGACGACGAACTCTCACTGGCCAGCATCGGCTTCCTCAGTGGCGGTGGTAACAATTCGAGTCTGGGCATCAGGGCGCTTCGCGTTTCCGACGGCGACGGGTGGCAAAAAACTGCGATTGGGCTGGGGATGGATGTAGATGACACCAAGCGCGCGGGCGGCGCGGCGGTGTGGATTCACTCGAACGGCAACGTCGGCCTCGGGACAACGTCACCGAATACGAAGCTCCACATTGACGGCGGTGCGGATACGGCGCTGGTGATCGGCGACAGGAAGCTGGCTGGCAGCGTCGGTTTGCAGTTTCTTGGTAGTGCGTACAAACATGCTGCGCTACGCTTCGACGGTGACAATGTTATTGTCGAGGATGCCAGCAGCAGCTCCCTCCCTTCCACTTGGTACACCGCTAACAATCAGATGAACTTCCTTGTGAGGAACGGCAAGGTCGGCATCGGGACGACGAGTCCTGGAGCCAAGCTTGATGTCGCCGACACAACTGCACAGACGACGAAATCAATCCTGGCTCGTTTGAGCGAGGGGAATACCATCGGAGTAGGTACTTACCTTGGGGTGAGCTCGTATGATACTCAACCAATTAATTCAAACTCGTTCGCTCTCGAACATTACTTTGCCGGCAAGCTCAATAATGCGATTAACTTCTATCGGGGAGGCAGTGATATTGGCGGTTTTATGACGTTCAGTACAAATAATGGAACGGAAGCAATGCGGATCGGTAACGATGGCGACGTGAAGATTGTTGGCAGGATTGCGTGTGGCGGCAAGATAGGACTTAAGTCATCCCAGTGGGGCACATATGTGAGCGCCCGGGAGGACAAGTCATCGGTTAAGCAGGCAACTGCGCTTGATACTTTCGAGATGTTTACTCTCGAAATGGCCTGCTCACGTGCGTTCAAGGAAAATATCTCCGACCTCACTGCCGCAGAGGCGCTCGCCACGCTGCAAAACTTAGCGCCGGTCAAGTACGATTACAAGGGCGAGAAATCTTTCCGGCAGAATCTGGGATTCATAGCTGAAGACATGCCCGACAACTTAGCCAGTCAGGATAGAAAATCCATTTCTCCGTTTGAGGTCATCCCTGTGTTGACGAGAGTGGCGAAAGAACAGCAACAGATTATCACTGCGCTGCAAGCGACCATCCGCGCGCTGCAAGAGCAAATGCAGCAACATCACACGCTCATCAACGGAGACCGGATTTGACTCAACCAAGCGAATTCGCAATTCAAACAATAAGATCTGTTTCATGATTTATCTGGAAGGATACGGACTATGCAAGAACAGCTACAAAGGCGACTCGAAGAATTGAAGAAGGAATTTGAGACCGGGCAACAGAGGCTCCGAGAACTGGAAACCGAGCAAACATACGTCCGCGAAACCTTGCTCAGAATCAGTGGGGCGATACAAGTCCTGGAGGAAGCTCTGCAGCGAGAGACGAAACCCGACGAACCGGCCGCGGCCGATGCTCCGGCGGCCGCAGAAGCTTCCTCGAAGCCTTCGTAAAGGTCACCCGCAGGATAAACTCTTGCGCCCTAATGAAGAGAGAAGGAGTTCATCATGGCTCTCAAGAATAAGATTCATGACGTTGATCGGGTCGCCGTTGTTCAGCGCAAGCCAAAGCGAGCGGCGCGCACTGAACTTGATCATGAGCAAGTCTCTCGTCCTGACGGTACGCTCGAACGAGTCGTCATCAAGCCTCCTGCAGCATTCAGACCCGCGGACATTCTTGCGTTACAGCGAATAGTCGGCAACCGCGCGGTCCAGCGCATGCTCAGCAGCCAGCCTCACGCGCTTTCACCACCGTCTGCCCGGTCGAATGCTATTCAACTGCAACCCGAAGAAGAGGAAGAGCCGCTGCAAGGAGCCTTTGAGGCGGCGCCGAGGACGGACAAGACGCTAACCGAAAATAGAACCGGCCTTCCTGATGGATTGAAAGCCGGAATTGAAACCCTCTCCGGCCTGTCTCTGGATGACGTGAAGGTTCACCGCAATTCATTCAGGCCCTCTCAGGTGCAAGCACTGGCGTATACCCAGGGCGTGGACATACACCTGGCGCCCGGACAGGAGAAACACCTGCCCCACGAAGCATGGCACGTCGTGCAGCAAAAACAAGGACGGGTGAAGGCAACGTTGCAAGCTGGAGGAGTCCCGATTAATGACGATAGAGATCTGGAGAAAGAAGCGGATGCGATGGGGCGGCTTGCGGCGCAGGGTCAGAGGGCTGTCGCCGGAACGCTCCACGACACACCTGCGGCATCTGCCCACGTGATCCAGGGACTCTTCCCGACAAGTATTATGCAGCAAGTGGTGACGGGCCAACCGGTGACCGGGATTAACCTTTCAACCAAAACTCAGGAAAACCTCTCCGGCGTTTTCGTCATGGAAACAAACAATCAGACAGGGTGTGTAATCCGCAACTATATTACTGGTCAAACATACCAGGTTGATTGGACTCAGATTAATGATCAGTCGTTGTGGGAGGATGTGCCGCAAACCCATGGTCAGCCCTATTTCATTCCCCAAATTGCTCCCCTTACAGTAGCTCCTGAAATAACCAACCGAAAGGGCGCGAAAAAGGGTGCTGAGCCGGTTGGCAAGAACAGACCAGCGAAAAGAAAACCAAAAGATCAAACTTCACTAGAAAGGGAGACATTTTCTGCCGTCAAACGTGCCAAGGCGACCACAGAGCAACAGCCTTTCTTCTCACCCGGTGCTGAAAGCACGGGTTATGAGCGGCTCACGCTGTTAGATGAGCGGGAGAGCCTCTCCGCGACCGAGACAGTTGTTGAGAGCTCACTGGTAGGTCGACCCGATACCGAGCAAGCCATAACTTACTGCTCCTATTGCCTCAACTGGTTTACGCCGCCGCAACTCGACTCCGATCATGGCATTACCTGGAAGATCATAGGCCAATGGTTGCTCGGCATCGCCGACAGAATGAACACCGAAGGTCAGGGCTTTGTCCGGGCCGTGACCCTTCAATTCCAATCTGTCGGCCTCGATATCAAGGACTTCTTCCGAGAAATCTCCAAGAAGTGGGAACCAACGGAACATGGCGCTGAACTCATGTTCAACAACGTCAAGAATCTGGCCCTGTCCTGTAAGACGTGCAATCAGTTGGAAAGGAATGACGAGGAGTTCATGGACTTTATGAAAAGGAATCTCCATTTCGGGGAACCGTTTTTGAAGTGGTTGGATAAGCAGGGCGTGAAGTTTGAAGGTAAGGAGGTCGTCTCGAAGGGTCAGTACGCGGGCGAGTTGGTCAACCTTTGGATTCAGCTCACCCCTTACGTGCAGCAGGCGATCGAGCACTATCGACGAATAAAACTAAGATCCGTCGCCGAAACGGAACGGGTGAAAAGGATGACCCAGGCAACTATTTCGGGAAAAACAAAAACTGCCAAGGGAGCAGAGGAAAAGCAAGGAATGCACTATTTGCTTTTCGATCTGGTTGAGGAAGTTTATGAAAGCGAGGGGGAGCAGGAGGCTGATGAACTCCTGAAACAGATTCCCCGGGTGATCAAAGAGACAAAGGAATTGGTGCAAAAAGGTGTTTCCGTCCAGCCCATGCAAAACCTCGAAAAAATTTCGTTGTTGGAGGAAGACGTTAACATGCTGCAGGATGAGTTGGAAGACGAACAGCTGCTGCACCTTGAGACCCGCGACGAGCTGAAACAATTGGAGACCAGCTTGCAGAAATCCAGGGAAGAGACAGCGCAGGAGCGGGAGCGGGCCAACCTCGCGGAACAGCGGTTACTTGCTGAACAACAAAAGAATCTGGATTTGCAAAAGCAGCTGCAAGAATTGCAGCGTCAGTTGTTCGACCTACAAAACCCTAAAAAGACGCCGTGGTGAGGGGTTCAGCTCAAGGCGCGTTTGGTCATCAGTCCCTCAAGATTACAAGAGTAGTTGGGGTTACATTAACGCCAACGTCAAACCATGCCCTACCGAGCTTGGTTAAGCCGATCGTGACAAGAACAGAACGATAGCATGGCTCTCAAGAACAAGACACACGAGATCGATAAAACCTCCGCAGTAAGGCGAGCGGCTCAGGCTGTGCTGGATTCAAACGTGCATGAACGCCCGTTGAATCCAATCGCCGTTTTACAACGCGCGACTAGCAAGCCTCCATCTGCACTCAGTCCTCGAGACATTCTTGCGTTACAGCGAACGGTCGGCAACCGCGCGGTTCAGCGCATGCTCAACAAACAGCCTGATGCGACAATCCCACAGTCCACGGATTCGAATGCTGAAGTGTTTGAAGCAGGGGAGGAAACTCACACGCTCTGGTTGGAACAGGTGGGCGACGATACGGTCGTTATGGTAGCCACTGATCCGCTCACGGTGCCACAACGTTTGGGAAAATGGCAAAAGGAAGCTGCGAAGATGCAGCCTTCGGGACTGAAGACCAACATCCTGGAGTGGATTCAAAAGTGTTGGGCAAAGTCCCAGTTGCTGAAGGATGCTGCTGAAATCGAAGATCGGAAAGAGCGGGAAGGGAAAGTCCACAATTACGCCGTCGAGCTCAAGGAAATGCTCAAGAAGCTTTTTTGGGCATTCAAAATCGATTTGCCGGAACTGGGGGCTGTGGCGGTCTATCGCGGTCTGCACTTTACCAAGGATTGGGAAGCGAAGCGTGGCCGAACCGTTCAGGCGGAGAGCGAACGCACGTTCCAGTCGGTTCATGCAGAAGGCACTTATAGTAACGCAACCTGGGAATTGGCAAAGGGGATAGCGGGCAAAGGAGCTGTTTCCACGTTCCACCTGGAGGCTGCCAATCGCATCGTTGAGAAGGTGCTGGAGAAATGGAAGGCAACTACGGATTTCACGCGTGAGGACGCGACCAGGACTGGCGCCACGATGGTTGCAGCCCGGGCAAACATTCCACGGGCCATCATCAGGTTCGCAGTGCAAGACCCAACCAGGGTGCCTGGATTGCAGGACCTGCTGGATAAGCAGAAGCAGGGCTTCACTCAAAGCGGTACCCAATTCGAAAACCAATTTGCGGCGGCGCTGTCCCGGTATATCGACAGTCAGAGCAAGTTTGAAGAGGAGGTGGCTGCTAAGTCGGAAGGCGGATACAAAGACGTGCCGTTCAAGTCCATTCCCTTCATCTCGACAACCAAAGTTGCCGGCGAGGCGGTGAAATATGCGCAAGGCAAACTGGCGTCGGACGAAAATCGATCCACTGCAGGCACGGTCGGTCGAATTCTGGTGTATGTCGCGCACCGGGTCGACTTCCTGGAGGCGGGTGGAATCGATGTTTGGGAGAAACTGGGGGAAGGAAAACTTCGCTTTACAGAATGGCGGATGAACGAGAACGAGATCACCTTTGCTGGAAAGATGCCGGATCACTTCCTGCGGGCCATGACGCCAGTGGACGGAGGCGAGGAGGTGGACACGGCCGCGAATCGGGCGGAGGTGGCGGCATCGAAGGCAGCGGCGCCATTCGGCGGTCTCAAGCCTCTACCCAAAAACAAGGCGCAGACCTGACGTGGTCGGACGCCGGCGCCCGGCATCGCACGAGGGAACGGAATGAAATCGTCGTTTGAAGAAGCTATTGCGGCGCAACGGAGCGCGTCAGCTTTGCCCGCTGCCATAGAAGATTTATTTCGCCGCTGGCCGAAGGACGACTATGGCCGAGTTTGCGCTATCGCCGCCCACACCCTGCGCCATCGCGGCACTTCGGTGCAGGAATGGCAACCGTGGCTCGTGCTGTCCGCATGGGGAGCACTACTTCAAGATAACGCCAGGCTGGCACGTGCCTTGGCTCTGGTAACCTATGTGTACCCGGATATCGCAAAGCATTTACCGGCGTCGGAGCCAACGCCTCACAGCGTTGAGTATCACGCTTTGACGCATGTGCTTGGCCTCTCACCCGCCAAGGAGGCCCCGGCTTTACCTTCGGCGGAACGCCTGTCCCTGATTGAACAGGGCTTGGATTTGCTCACTCGGGACGAGTGCTACGCGATGCTGGCGGACGCGCTCGCGCGCCGCGACTGGGAGCAGTGTCGCAAGAGCTTCGATCAGTTGGCGGAAATGGTAGTCGAAGGAGGATCGGGGGAGTGGAATGCCGAGTTTAATCCTGGTTACGAGCCGATTCCTGCCGCTTTGGCTGCGGTTGGAAGGGACGCCGGTTTTCCGCTAGAGCAGTTGAGCGATGAAGCCAAAGGATGCTTGTGGCCAACGTTGGAATCTCGCCCCGGCGCCCTGCCGGCGTCCTGGCCAATTGTCGCGTAACGCGTCGCCGCGCGGGCGATTCGCATGCTGGTGGCGCGTGCAGGTCATTAACATGACTGAGACACGATTCCAACCTGGCTGTGCATCATGGCCGTTGATGATTGGAATTCGATACGAGCAATTCAAAGGCAATCACAGCAATATGACTGTCATTAGTATTCGCGAAAGCGGTCCTTTGTGATATCAACCCGAGGGTCAAAGAAGTTTAGGATTTGGGCATCGCTCTCAAGAAAAAGACGTACAAGCTCGACAAAGCCGCCGCCGTGCACCGTGCCGGTTGCGTTGAATTCAAAGGAACTCGGACGCCGGTTGAATCCGGTTTGAATATACCGAGGATTTGGAGGCGGCGATGGGAATCCGAACCGATGAATAAAGGTTTTGCAGTTATTGGTACAGGCCGTCTGTGTTAGCTTCGCCGGTTTTGCTCTGATTGCTTGCATTTTGATCCTACCACTTGGTCTCACTTTACGATCGCAGCAGCTTATGGATGCCGCTTGAACCAGAGGAAAAACCGTCCCGCAGAACGTCCCGCAAATACTCTCTGCGCAACTATCAGCCTCCAAGGGTGACACTCACAACGGAATTGTAAGTCTGCTCACACGATGCTCACTTAATGCTACTGCGCCTGACGAAGTGGAGGTAAAAACCCTTCCTGGCTCTGTGTTTCGGTAGATGCAGTGGACAAATCTTTGGGACTTTGCGTCCCTCCTGCTGTAACCCTCCCCTGTGGCTTGATGCAGCTTATTCGTATACGGTAAATTCCGAGTCTATTCACCTTGAAAATTCCCTGAAACTTGTATGCGATTTCGATTCATAATTTGCCTGCTCCTATTATCGGGTCTGTATCTGAACGAAGGACCTCTCAATGGACAGCGCCTGCTAAAGACAAATCGCCCACCGGCACCTGCCAACAAAAAGACGGCAGTAAAGGTTGTCTTCAAGCAACACTGTGCAAAGTGCCACGGTACGGATGGCCGCGGCCGAACAGTTGAAGGCGAGATAGCCGGCGCTCAGGACTTTACCGATCAAGACTGGCGACAGAGAGTGGAAGAGCAACGCATCATCAACTCGATCACGCACGGACGTGGCCAGATGCCCGCGTTCGAAAAGAAGCTAAGCAAGGAGCAGATCAAATCCCTTGCTGCTTTTGTGCTGACGTTCAAGGACTGATCTTTTCCTAGCAACCGATTTCGGGGAACCCGAGTTCCACACCAGTTAAGATCCGTCAATAAAAGTCTTGACAGGATCGCGACGCATGATATAGAGTCGGCCGCCTTAGAGTTGTTTGGCTGTTTCCTTGCGGAGAGTTCTTGAGCCCCGACTTCCCCTGCGAGACTCTCGTTAGGCCAACCCGTTGCTAACGCAGCAACGTTCTCCGCACCGAGATCCGATTCCCTTTAAACTTCTCCATCGCACGCCGCGATTTTTTAGCGCACGTTTTAGCGGTCGTCCAAACGGAATTCTGAGCAATGATCAACCCCCCGCGATTGCTCTTCATACTGCTGCTACAAGTTGCGGCGATCTTGTCGTTTGCGATCGTGCAAACCGTCGTTGCCGACAAGCCTAAAGAGCGACCCATGCCTCCCGCTCCTACGCAACCATTCAGTCCGTCAAACGCTCGTACCGAAAGCGGTGAGACAATTCCGGTGGAACAGTTCTTTTCCGCCAAGCGATGTGCAGGCTGTCATCACGATACGCACGCAGCCTGGTCTGAATCTCTGCATCGTAACGCTGCGCGCGAACCCTTTTACCGCGAAAGCGTCGATATTCTTTTGCGGACTAGAGGGATTGAGTTCACGCGTCATTGCGAGAGTTGTCACACCCCGGTGGCGTTGTTCTCCGGCGCGTTGACGAAGAACAGCCCGCGACAACAGGCGCCGTTTACTTCACTGGATGACGAAGGGGTCACGTGCACCGTTTGCCACTCAATCACAGCTGCGCGTCTGGAAGGTACCGGCAGCTTTACGATTCGCCGGCCCGCGTTGCTGGCAAAAGAGGACGGCACTCCGATCTTCGGTAACTTTACCGACGAGCAGATTCTCGCGGACATTCCCGCTCACAAGCGCGCGGTTATGCGGCCACTGCTGCGCCAACCGGAATTTTGCGCGACCTGTCACAAGGTCGATGCGCCGGCTGAGCTCAATGGGTATAAGCATATTCGCGGATTTTCCGCTTACGATGAATGGCAGCAGTCTGGCGCGTCGAAAGAAGTCGTTGCTCCTTATTACACAGCTGAACAGCGAATCGATTGCCGCGGCTGCCACATGCCCAAGATCGAGAGCCTCAACGATCGCGCCGCGAAGAATGGGGTCATCGCGTCGCATCAATGGTTGGGTGCAAACACTGCCGCTCCGCTCTTTTACGGCCAACAAGGCCAGGTCGATCGCATTGAACAGTTTCTCAAATCCAAAGTCGTTACCGCTGACATCTTCGCGCTCAAGCGAGAATCAACCGGCGAACGATTCACTGCACTCAGCAACCGCGATAACCGGCTTCCGCTTAAGCCGGGTGAAGAGATTACGGCTGAGGTAGTGATTGCGAACCGCAAGGCGGCGCATTCTCTCGCTCCTGAAGTTCGCGATCTTTATGAGATCTGGGTCGCCTTCGAAGCCGTGAACGAAAAAGGCGAAATCCTCTTGCGCAGCGGCTTTCTGAAATCAGGGCAGATGCTCGACGAGAGTGCGCACGTTTACAAGGCCATCCTGCTCGATGAACAGTCGCGGCCGGTTACGCGACATCAAATTTGGCTGACGAATATTAAAGGTTACGACAATGCAATTCCCGCAGGACGTTCCGACCTCGCCCGATTTCGATTCCGCGTTCCGCGCGACTGGAACGCCCAAAGCGACAACGCGGTAACGCTCAGGGCCGTGGTCAACTATCGGCGGTTCAATCAGGAATACACAAACTATGTCTTGTCGCGGCAAGGAAAATTCTTTGAGATGCCTGTGGTCCGCATGGCCGAAGCGTACGTCACGATTAGTTCAGATCGCGGAGAACAAAAGCGCAATCCCAAGACGGTAATGACGGACACGATTGACCTGGAGCAGCAAGCGCGGCGTTGGAACGATTATGGCATCGCGCTCTTGGAACAGGCACAGTACGGTCCGGCCTCCGAAGCGTTTCGGCGGGCCAGCGAACTCAACCCGAAGGATCTAAACCCTCTGATCAGCGCGGCTATCGCGGAAATGAGGACAGAACGTTTTGGAGTCGACCGGAACCAATTACGGAAAGCCGCCGAGTTGCTTGAAGCCGCATTAAAGATCGATCCCGCCAACGCTCGCGCCAGATTCTTCCATGCGCTGGTCTTGCGCAGTCAGGGAAAAAGCGCCGAGGCAAGTCAGGAACTCGGGAAGTTGGCGCAGGAATATCCGCGTGATCGGGAGGTGGCGAGGCAATTGGGACAAACGCTCTATGTGCTCGGCCACATCGCCGAAGCTAGGGCTGTGTTCGAGGCGGTGTTGGCAGTCGACCCAACCGATGCTGGCGCGTACCAGTTCCTGGCGCCGATCTATCAAAGCCTGGGACTAACGGCACAGGCGGAAGACGCGCGCTCGCTTTACTTGCAATGGCGCGACGACCCTATGGCCAGCACGATCGCTGCGCGCTTCTTCGCTGCTCATCCGCAGTGGGCCGATGAGCGCGTGCTGGCGCACACACACGACGGCGACTCACCACTTCGTCCCGTCTTGAACGGGCAGTTTGCCGCCCCTGAGAGATGAAAGAAAAGTCGCACTGGTAAGACGCGGGTTTCGTTTATCTCAAGCCCGAAGGCGAACGAATACTGAGAGGCAGAACACAACGTGAGAAAAATAATCCTCCGCAGTTTTGCGACAGTACTGCTCGTAGTCGTTTTCACCGCATCGCTATTGTCTGCGAGCGCACAGCAAGGCGGCACAACTACCTACGTCTACGACGACAACGGCCGGCTGCACGCCGTGATTGCTGCCAACGGCGCGGCGGTTATTTATGAATACGATGCGGCGGGCAACATCACTGCAATTCGCAGGCTTGCCGCAGATTCGTTGTCCATCCTGAGCTTCTCGCCGCATGAAGGATTGCCTGGAGACCAGGTGGTGTTTACCGGGACTGGCTTCGGCGGCGGAGTTACGACCGTTTCCTTTAATGGAGCTTCAGCGACGATCGTTAGCGTCACTCCTTCAAGGGTTGTGGCGACGGTACCGCCAGCGGCGACGACAGGACTGGTCACAATCATTACCCCAACCGGTTCGGTTTCAACTGCTACCCCTTTCACGATCGCCGGCATGCGAATCACGCCATCGTTTGCAGCCGTCAAGTTTGGCGAAAGCGTTCAGTTTGCGGCTGAGGTTCTACCGGCAACACTCGACCAGGCTGTGACCTGGAGCGTCGAGGGGATTAACGGGGGCAACGCGACGGTAGGTACGATCAGTGGCGGCGGCATCTACGCCGCACCCAACACCATTTTCCCTTCGCTGACCATTCGCGCCACCAGCGTCGCTGACAGCTCGCGGTTTGCCGAAGCTCATGTAAAAGTCAGCGATCCAAACGACGTGCAGACGGTTTTGTCCGCGTCGGTCAGTGTCAGCCGCGGCGAAAACGTGGGCACCGCGGCGTTGGCACGTCCGGTGGCGGTCCAATACGGCGTCTCGGGAGATTCGCAAACGGGAATCGCCAAGCCGGTAGCCGTCCAGTATGGCTCGTCGGCTGATTCGCAGACAGCGCTGGCAGCGCCATTGACTGTCCAACACGGTGATGTAGCGAATACCGGCGCCGCCCTCAGCCCAAGTGTGGCGGTGCAGCGCGGAGAATTAACACAGTCAACGGCGCTCACGAATCCCGTGTCAGTCCAATACGAGACCGCGCCACTCCAACACGCCGCGCTGGATGCTGTTTCCGCTACACGTGGTCCATACATTCAAAGTCTTTCGCCCGGCAATATCACGCGGGGCACAACCGTGACGTTGACCGTCAGCGGTGTGGGCTTGGCGGGCGCCACGACTCTCCGGTTCATAACGAGCAGCGGAACGACCGACACGACCATTACCGTTTCCAACCTAGTTGCGAGCGGAGATGGTTCTTCGCTGACCGCGACTCTAACCGTAGCGGCCGGTTCCGCGCTCGGCGGTCGGACCGTCTTTATCTCTACGCCAAACGGCGACACGCTAACCGTGAATCTGGGAATCAACATCATCAACGTGCAATGACAAGACTGGACCAGCAAAACCCGAGGTTGAACCCGAGCGTGTCCGCGCTGATTCAACCCATGGCTCAAAACACTCATGAAGGAGAAAAAACAATGTTCGCAAATCATGGTGATGCCTTGCGGCAACATCTCTTAATCAGCAAACGCCGGTTTGCAATGGTGGCCGTTGCGCTTTCGTTGTTCTGTGCCGCGGTAACTCTGCAAGCACAGAATAATTTCAACAGCGGCTCGACCGGCGCTGACGGCGCGTTCTCGCCAACGGTTTCCGCGTCAGTTGCCGTACCCGAGAGCGGAGTTTTCAACTACACCACTGTCAACATCCCGGTCGGAGTGACAATTACCTATACCCGCAGCTCCACCAACAAGCCACTGACAATTCTGGCCAGCGGCGACGTGGTCATTGCCGGCACCATCAACATTGACGGTAAGCCCGGCAATACAAATGGCCTCGGCGGCCTGGGTGGACCAGGCGGCTACAACGGCGGCAGCGGCGGCTACGGGTTTGACCAGTCGTTCTCCGGTGTTCCCGGCGATGGGCCAAGCGGCGGCGGCGGCGGCCTTGGGGGCGCGACGGTCACGGGAACCAACATCGGTGATGGCGGGGGCGGCGGCTACGGTCTCGCCGGCGGCAACGGCGGTGGCGGCACCAACGGCGGTATCGGTGGACCACGGTTCGGCGCGGTGACAATCCTTCCGCTCATCGGTGGATCCGGTGCTGGCGGCGGCGCGGCTTCGGCCAACACTCGCGGCGGTCCAGGCGGCGGCGGCGGCGGCGCAATTTTGATCGCCAGCTCTGGAACGATCACGCTTAACGGCACCATCTTTTCGCGCGGCGGCGCCGGAGCAGGCTGTTGCACATTCTTCACTGCCGGCGGCGGTGGTGCGGGTGGCGCAGTCCGCTTAATCTCAAATACTTTTACCGGAACCGGCACCGTGAACGTTAGCGGTGGGAGTGGCAGTGGCGGCAACTTCCACTCCGGCGGCAGCGGCGGTCAAGGCTATGTTCGCGTCGAGGCTTTTGATAAGAACAACTTTACCGGTTCGACGACGCCGACAAACATTATCAGCTTCTCGTTGCCGCACCCAATCACGCCGCCCAACGCGCCCTCGCTGCGCATCGCCTCAGTTGGAGGAGTCAATGCGCCGGCAACTCCGCTCGGTTCGTTGCAGGGCGTTCCCGACATCATCGTCCCTTCGTCGCAGCCTAACCCGGTGACGGTTGCTCTCGAAGGCGCCAACTTGCCGGTCGGCACGGTCGTGCAAGTGACAGTAACTCCGTCGACAGGCAATCGCACGACGGTGCAGAGCAGCGGACTTGCCGGAACTGAAGCTGCTTCAACTGCTAACGCCAGCATAAGTCTGCCGGGCGGCCTGACCGTGGTCAGCGGCTCGGCCGTGATTGATCTGACTATCGCGAGCGCCAAACCGCTCTTCATGGAGGGCGAACGTGTGAATCGGATCGAAGTCGCCGCCACTTTTGGCGGACCTTCGGAAGTGACTTATGTCACTCAGTCAGGCAGGCGCATCAAGCGACTGGCCAACTGAGTCTCAGGTTCCGAAACGCTTAGCGGCTTCTCCTTCAGAGTAGACGTTCGGCAGACAACCATTGTGCTTTATCGGTTGGCTGCCGAACGTCGGATCAAAAGCGATACAAACATACTTGTGAACGGAATGAGGTTGAGAGATGAAGACCAGCATCATTGAACACATTCTTGAACCAACTAAACAGAGGCGACGGCGAACGTTTCTCTGTTCCTCAATTGGTTCTCGATCCTGCATCGCCGGACTGCTCATCCTGGCTTTGTCATGGTCGTTGGTCATTCCCTTTCGTGCGCAGGCGAAAATAGTCGACCGCAAACCGTGGGGCGTTACAACTCGAACGGTTCCTCAAAGCGAAACTTTCACCGTCTACGGACCGCGCCGTTTTGATCGTCAAACGGGCCAGGCCGTTAATGTTGTCGAGAACTTTTCAATTCCCTCCGACGCTGCAGCTCCTTTCTCCATTCAGATCCAAAACGGCGATGCGAATGGATCAAACCGCGTTTCGAGCGCGACGATTCGGCTCAACGGAGCAGGTGTCTTCACGCCGGCCAACTTCAACCAGACTGTTGGCTCGCTCAGTAAGGCGGTTAGCCTTCTATCTACGAATACGCTCGAAGTGAAGCTGACCAGCGCTCCCGGTTCCTACCTCACGGTTAGTTTTACTGCGACGCGCCAGGCCGCCGCGCCAAGCCTTTCCAGTGTCACGCCGGGACGGACGAGTCAGGGCCAGACGCTCAACGTTACTTTTCACGGCAGCAACACACATTGGGTGGCGGGACAGACGCGCGCTTCTCTAGGCGGCGAGGTTGTCGTGGGTGGAGCACCACAAGGCGAACTTGGCCCCGTTACCGTGGTGGATTCAGTCACGGCGGTGGCCAATGTAACTGTATCGCCGACGGCGGCGCTTGAACCTCGAACTGCGAAGGTAGTCACTGGGCAAGAGTCGGTTTCGTTGGCCGAGAGTTTTACAGTCGACGCAGTCACGCCACCCGGGGCTTCGTCATCGAGCGTGTCGACCATTGCAGGCAGTGCAGGCGTTGCTGGGTTTGCGGATGGAACTGGTTCCTCGGCGCGTTTTCAGAAGCTCACCGGTATTGCCATTGGGAGCGACGATGCGATCTATATTGCCGACAGCGGCAATCACCGGATCAGGGTTGCGCGAACCCAGGATGGCATCACGTGGAACGTGACCACGTTGGCCGGAAGCGGCACTGCTGGTTTCGCCGATGGGCCAGGAACAGCGGCCCAGTTCAACAATCCGCAAGGCGTCGCAGTAGATAACAGCGGAATAGTATATGTCGCTGATGCGACGAATAACCGAATTCGGCGGATTGCCACGGACGGCGCCGTTTCAACTCTGGCCGGCGACGGAACCTCCGGGTTCCAGGATGGATCCGGAAGCCAGGCACGGTTCAACGCTCCGCAAGGAATCGTTGCCGATAACTTGGGCGATATTTACGTCGCCGATACCGGGAACTCGGCCGTCCGCAAGATCGATCCAGCCGGCGTAGTCAGCACAGTGGCGGGGGATGGCACCGTCGGAAGCAGTGACTCTCCAAATGCGCGCTTCGACGGTTTGGTCGGCATCGCCGTCGATGGTGAACATGTTTTTGTGTACTTGGCCGACACCGGGAATCACCGTATCCGGCGCCTGGATGTTACTGGAACTGTAATCACGGTCGCGGGAGCCGAGCGCGGATTTAAAGACGGATCCGGCAGCGACGCGCGCTTTGCTGAACCATCGGGAATTGCCATCGACGGCGCGGGCAAAATCGTCGTCGCGGACGCCGTAAATTCTCTCGTCCGTCTGGTCGATCCGGACCTCGCACCGAGCGGATCAAACCAGGCCGTGACCACCATTGCCGGCACCGGCAGCCGCGGTCTGACTGACGGCGCCGGAAACGTCACGCGCTTCTTTACGCCGCGTGGTGTAGCGGTCTCGAGTTCGAGCGCAATCGTTGTCGCCGATACCGGGAATCAAGTTGTGCGGCGTATCTTGCTGCCGCCGTCGATCAATTCCATCTCGCCGTCGAGCGGTCGCACTGGCGATACGGTAACTATTACCGGTTCCCGCTTCGATGGTCGAGGCCCCGCCCGTAACACGGTGAGATTTACGCGGTCCCAACAAGCCGGCGGCGGCCAGACGATTGCGCAGGTAACGCAGGCCACGCGGACAGCTCTGACGGTAATTGTGCCCGCGGACGCGGCGACCGGTCCCGTCACCGTGCAAACTGAAGGCGGCACGGCGACCAGCCCGAGCGATTTCGTGGTGCAGAATTTTCCTGCCCCGGTGATCAACGATTTCAATCCGAAGCGTGGCCCGGTAGGAACACAGGTAACGATTGCCGGCACGAATCTCAAAGTAAACGCAAACGATCCGACGGTAACGTTCGCGGGCAGTAACGGCAGATTGCCGGCACTCGTAAACAGCGCCAGCGCGACCGAGGTGCATACCACTGTTCCCAATGGCGCCATCACCGGTGTCATTGAACTCACGCATGTGGGCGGCACCGTCGTGACAGCCACCGCATTTACCGTCGATACTGAACAGGATTTTCAATTGACGGTTGCGCCCTCAACCACAACGGCGGTGCAGGGCGGTTCTGGTACTTACGTCGTTTACGTTACCAGTGCGCAAAGCACCTTTAGCCAACTGACCAGCCTTACTGCGACAGGACTGCCCGCGGGCGTCACCGCGACGTTTGATCCGGCGCAGATTACCGCCGGCGCCTACTCGACTCTTACGCTCATGCTCAGTGGGACGATTGCTCCCGGAAGTTATCCATTGACGATTCATGGCGTCGCCAGCGTTGGCGGTACCAATCTTGAACGTACTGCGGGCGCCACGCTCAACGTGATGGTCAGTGGACAAACGACACTGTCGGGACGCGTGCTGTCTACTGACAAGGAACCAATTATCGGCGCCACTGCGTCACTCGATGGACACACCGCGATGACTGATGCGGCGGGTGCATTTTTACTCTCAGGAGTGACCGCCGGCACAAATCGTCCATTGATGATCGACGGCCGCACGGCAAGTTCGCCGAATCGCACCTATCCCGTAATCATCGAGCCGGCGAACATCGTTGCCGGTCAGGCCAACGTCAATCCTTACACTTTCTATCTGCCGCCGATCGACACGCAGTATGAGGTTGAAGTTGTTCCGGGACAGAACACCATCGCCACTAATCCGCGGGTGAATGGATTGCAGATGACAATCCCGGCCGGAGCTAACCTGCGCAACCGCGACGGCTCGCCGGTAACGCGCGTCTCGATCACGCCGCTCGCAATCGACCGCACGCCGGCGCCCTTGCCTGCGAACGTCAAAACCGCACTGGTGTATACCAGCCAGCCCGGCGGCGCGATTTCGGATATTCCAATGCCCGTGACTTATCCCAATTTGCTGGGAATGGATCCCGGAACTAGAGTCGAGCTTTACGCTTTCAATCACGACACGGTGCAGTGGTACATCTACGGCTTCGGTCGTGTCAGCGCCGATGGTCGCACCATCTCACCCGAAATCGATCCGAACACCGGCAGACCATATGGCTTGCGCGACTTCTCGTGGCATATGCCCAATGCCGGACCAGGCGGTGACGGCGGCGGAGGTGGTGAGGGTTGCGATTCCTGTCCGTGCAGTCGCACGGGCGACCCTGTTGACCTTTCAACTGGCATAAAGTTTGAAAATACTACGGATGTCTCCTGGGGCGGCGCGCGCGGCGGCATCACACTCTCGCGCGAATACTCGAGCGATAACTCCGCGCAGGCTATTCTCGGTCGCTTCGGGCGGGGATGGAAGGATAGCTACGACATTAGGCTAACAGGAAATTGGAGCGTCGGGGGGGCCGGCCGAGTAGTCATGCCCGATGAACAAACGGGGCGTCTATTCAATTACGTCCGCACAGACTCAGATGGTTCTCTCATCTTTGCGACCACAGCCACAGTCGGTCAGCTTGGGGACACGGTGCGCAAGTTAACTAACGGAACACTGGACTACCGAAAGGCAGCCGGCGACGTTATGCGGTTTGACTCAGGCGGTCGTCTCACGTCGATCATTGATCGCAATGGAAACACGACTGCCCTAACCTATCTTGGAGCGAATCTGACGCAGATTACGGACGCGGTCGGTCGTTCATTGACGCTGGGCTACGATTCCAGCAATCGGATTATCACAGTTACCGATCCGCTCAATCGCAGCTGGCACTATACCTACGATCCATCCGTTGCATTTGGCATCCTAAGCACGGTCACCGACCCGCTGGGAGGTGTGACTCGATATGGCTATACGAACTTGCGTCTCAGCTCGATTACCGATCCGCGAGGTAACCTCGCCAAGCAGCTCACTTACGACGCCAGCGGTCGCGTCATTTCTCAGCAGTTTGCAGACGGCGGCATCGAACGTTACGACTACACCCTTTCCGGCAACATTATCACGTCCACTACAGTTACCGACCAGCTCGGCCGTAAGGCTACGAAGCGATTCAATGCGAGTGGCTACGTGATTGAGACGATTGATACGCTGGGTCAGAGCGCGAAGATCGATCGCGGCTTAAATAATAATCTGCCAAATTCCACCAGCGGTCCCTGCGGCTGTGCTAATGAAACGCGCCAGTTCGATGATCGCGGAAACGCGACTTTATTAACGGATCGACTGGGCCAGGCAGACAGGTATGAGTATGAACCCGTCTTTAATAATTTGACGAAAGCGACTGACAAGCTGGGACACGTAACAAACTACTCTTACGACTCACACGGTAATCTTATCTCAGTGACGAACGCGTTGAACCAGACTATGTCTTACACCTACGATGCGTTTGGTCAGTTAGCCACTGTTACGGATCCCCTGGGACACATGACCCAACTGGTACATGACAGCGGGGGACAGGTAGCGAGTGTCGTGGATCCGCTGGGACACCAGAACACCGTTACTCATGACGCAGTCGGGCGGCCAACCGCCGCGGCTGATCATTTAGGCCGGGAAATTAGCGTCACCTACGATGCTCTTGATCGAGTAATTACCACCACCGATGCTGCCGCAAACGTGACCACGCTGACTTACGATGCCAATGGCAATGGGACCAGCACGACAAACGCGCTAAACCAGAAAAGTCAATACTTCTACGATGCGAAGAACCGCTTGATTTCCACCAGAGATCCTCTAGGGCGCCAGATTCGAATGCTTTATGACCTCTACGATCAGATGACTTCTGTAATTTCCCCGTCCGGGCGCGTCACGCGCGTCTTTTATGATCGAAGAGGGCAGCGTTCGAGGATCGAGGATCCGCGCGGCGAGAGCGTAAACCTAACCTACGACAATCAAGGCAACCTGATTACACTGACCGATCAGCGCGGCAACACGCTTACTTACTCGTATGACGAGCTATTCCGGCAAAGTGGACTTCGCAATCCGTTGGGCCAGCTCGCAACGATTTCTTATGACGCTGAAGGCAACGTGACCAGCGGCACAGACCAACTTGGTCGCCAGCAGAGCATGACCTACGATGCGCTGAACCGACTCTCACAGGTAACCTATGTTGATGCCCAGTTGACTAAACACTACGACGACGCCGGCAGAATCATTCGCCTCGATGATACTCAATCCGGCAGTATCGAGTGGTCCTACGACGATGCGAACAAGTTGCTGTCAGAAACGACGCCAACGGGTACTGTTGCCTATGCCTATAACGCTGCCGGCCAACGAACCTCCATGACTGCGCCTGGGCGCGCGCCGGTTACCTACGGCTATGACATTGCCGGCAGGCCACAGACAATCAGTCAGGGAACGGATGTCTTTACCTACACTTACGATGCTCTTTCTCGACGGGCCAGCTTGCAGCGTCCAAACGGTATAATCACCAACTATGTTTACGATGAAATGAGCCGCCTCATTAGACTGACTCATCAGCAAAGCTCGGTGATTGAAGACCTTCAGTACACCTACAATCTTGACGATGAATTAACAGCGATCACCTCCCTGAACGCCGCGACAATACTCCCCACGGCAAAGAATGCGGCTCCCGCGGATGCCGCAAACCGTATAACTAGTTTTGGTGGCGCGAGCTACTCTTTCGATGCGCATGGACAAACAGTTGGTAAGACCGATAGCCAAGGCACAACCACTTACCAATGGGACGGTCGGGGTCGACTGACCGATGTGAATCTTCCCAACGGCGAGCACGTAGCATATGGCTATGATGCTTTAGGAAGACGGGCAAGTCGGAGTACCGGTAGTTCGAGCATCCAATTCGTCTATGACGGGTCAGATGTTGTGCTCGACAAATCGAGCGGTGGCCAGGACGTCGATTATGTTAATGGTCTGGGCATCGATGAAAAACTGCGACAGGGGAGTGGGGCGAATTCCCTCTACTTCTTGCAGGACCAAATTAACAGCACGATAGGGTTGACTAATACGTCTGGGGCCGTAGTTGAACGGCAACAATACGAAGCGTTCGGCCAGAATGGCGGCAGCTCCCTGACCCGGTATGGTTATGCCGGCCGCGAGCGAGACAATAGTACGGGCCTCATTTATAACCGTGCGCGCTGGTATGACCCGGCAGCCGGGAGATTTATTAGTGAGGACCCTGTTGGTGCTTCGGGTGGCCTCAATCTCTATGGCTACGTCGAAAACAGTCCTCTGAACTCCTCTGATCCAACTGGCCTGTATCCGCCAAGCCACCCATACTGCCAATCTCTGCTGAGAAGGATTGCTGCTTTACAAGCTGAAATCAACAAGAGAATCGGCGAGATGCATGATGACAATCTAGGCCTGCCGTGGAGGGCGCCAGGGGATAGGCTAAAACCTAGCGCCAGTCGTTGGGGTCACGAGATGATCATCAACATGTTGAAGGCGAAGAAAGCCGAGTTGGAAGGCTACTATGCTGCCTACTGTCGTGATGATGAGAAGAAGCCGAAGAGAAAACCACAGGATTGTCCGGCGGGAGAAAAAGAGAAAGAGAAAGTCCCCGTGCCCAACCCGGGCGCTGAGGCAGCGAGACAAGCAGCCAATGATCGGGCCATTCAAAGAAGCATTGACGAGTCGTACGCAGAAAGTCGCCGGCTCCGAAACCTAGCGCTCGGCGGGGCAGCGGTGGGCGTTATTGTACTCGCAATAGTGATCGGAACAGGAGGTGCCGCCGCTCCACTGGTTCTGGCGATACCTTGACGGAGTTAATTGAGCAGGCAATAGTTTCGAAACCGAAAATGGGTTGAGAATGCGTCGGCTGTAAGCGTCGCGAGCGTGGCGCAGGAGCTGCCAAGTGATCTTATCGGTTGCTATGAACGACAGCTTCTCGGGAGCACGTCTTCTGCCTGCATCTGCCTGGGTGAACCGAACGACTGGCACAAAAAGCATGCAAATTTTGTAGCAGAGGACGCCCTTTGGAGGTTTCATGAACGAGTTTGATTTACAGGACCTTCCGGAACTCATGATTGAAGTTCTGGAGAAACGAGATCTGCAAAGTCTCAAAGAATTCATTGACAAGGTAGACTTGTACGTAATCGTGGATTCAGGCGCAGAAGATTTGTTTCCGGATTCTGTGTTTGAGTTTATTGTAAAGCTCATGGACTGCGAAATGTTCCTGGCCATGCAAGGTTCTTCCAAGTTGCTTATGGTTTTGGAGACAGATTGGGTTCGTTTGTCACCAGAGCAGAGGCAGAAGCTGTTCGTCGCTCTGGGTAAATCGTATGAACGCTTTAAGGATCAGATGTCACTCTTCATCACTTCGGAATTACTCGGACAGTACTACTGCAATGAAGATGCATTCGGCTTACTCCGCCAACTCGAGAAGACATCAAATGTAGCTGCTCGCGCTTTGATTCCCCACGGTTTTGAACACATAGCTAAGAGTGCAGCGGATGAGAAGTTGCGGACGCGAGCCGTTTCTGAATTGAAATCGATGAGACAGGATCCATCCCCTGACGTTCAGTCTGAGGCTGCTGAGGCTCTTGCGAAACTATGCACCAGTTCATAAGAACAGTCTTTCATTCAACGATAATAATCGAGTTGCTTATCAATTGAGAGTCTCTTGAACTCGCAATGCTGTACTCCCATCCGAAATAGACGAGCATGTTTCAAGTAGCGATTACACTAGAGAAGTTACGATCTGTATCTATGACCCAGATCATCTCGATGAGCAGTTTCATGAGCGCTCAAAAAAGTTAATCTTGGAAGGTCGCTAGCTTTTGTTCCCCGGCGGAAATAATTCACTGTGTCATCGTATGCCCGACGGAAGGCGCAATGTGTTTGGTAATTGCGGCTATTCTGAGCGGGTACTCTATTAGATTTGAGTTTTCGTGGATCACTCCGCAGAAATAATGATGAACGCCTTCATAAAATACGCGGTGCTATCCATCACTCTTCAAATTCTTCTAGTGGTTGTTTTGGGGCTTGTAGGGAGTTCACTGTCGCCTGCGGTCAATGGTCTCTTTCAGGCAGGGGTGCCATGTTGATCGTACGATAGATTTTGCAAGTCAATCGGTTCCTACTATTGGAACCTGGGACATGATTTCACCTGTGGAACGACGATGAAAACCGAAGAAATACTGCTGGGGTTTGATTGTCGCCAAAGTATCGCAGCAGTGGCGGCAAATTGGGATGCAAAAAGACGCGAGGCGTTTTTGTTTCGTACTGATGCGCCTCAACCTTTGTCGACCGATACTATTCTCTGGCCCGCCGTTTTAGATGATGAGTTGCGACCTGGCGCCTGCGTTGGCCACCAGGACCTGTGGAGCGATCTACAGTGCCTTGAAGCCTGTTTGCAAGCACATGACATCCAAGTTCCAAACCGCGGTTCCTCAATTGCGGTAACGGTGCATTTGAGTGAGAGCGATAAAGTGGAATGGGAACTCGAGAAATCGGCGGTTCCCCCAACAACTCCGCCTGTTCGAGACGAATGGTGGTCTTTCGTTGGCTACGATGTGTCAGATAAGTGGCTGCTCAGCGGACTGTCAAACTGTGGTTTTATTCCATCGGATGACAAGGAAGCTCTAAGGCGCGAGTGGAGCAGCAAGCTCAACCAATACCACCTTTTTACCAACCTAGAGCATGCAACTCAATTTAGAGAACCGTCCAACAGGCGAGCGGCGGAACATACTCCTTTCTTTGTTTTCGGTATCTGGCTAATTTCCCAATAATCCAAACCCACATCTGAAATTGTTTCCCAGCGACCCCGTCCGGAGGTAGCGCGTGAGAATTTTAGATCCAGATGGCGATACTGGGAGTTGACTGCAAAAGCTCCTCATTTGTTCTTTGAATTGACCATTCTGTCCACAATGGTTAATATGTAACTTATGAAGGGTCGCACAGCGTCGAAGAAGAAACTATTTGGCTCGGCGCGGACGAATCGCAGAGAAACCAACCGCCACGCTCAAGCTTCGTACACGGCCACTCAAGCTAAACATGAGTTCGGTCGGGTACTGGAGCAGGCGATTCACGGCAGCACGGTTGTCATCACCAAGCATGACGCACCTCGCGCTGTCTTGATCTCGATGGATCGGTTCAAAGCCCTTCAAGAAGCGCCGCAGCTGAAATTGGATACCTTAACAAACGAGTTTGACGCGCTCCTTGAACGCATGCAAACTCCCGCAGCGCGCAAAGCCATGACTCGAGCCTTCAATGCTTCGCCCAAACAGTTAGGAAGAGCAGCAGTCGCCGCCGCTCGTAAGCGTGGCTGAACAGGGCCACCTTCCGCGCATCTATGTGCTTGCCGGAACGAACGGCGCCGGCAAGAGTAGCATCGCCGGCGCAATGCTGATCGAAGAAGGCGTGAAATACTTCAATCCAGACGAAGCGGCAGCGCTCATTGCTGATGCGAATCCTGGTATCGCTCTGGAGGAGGCGCAGAGCGCTGCTTGGTATGAAGGTCGGCGTCTGCTTGAAAGGGCGATACTCGAGCGGCTCGACTTTGCCTTTGAAACCACACTCGGAGGGAGCACGATCGCCGCGCTGTTGGAGAAAGCGCTCTCTTCCGGAATTGAGATGCGCATCTGGTATGTTGGGCTCGATAGAATCGAGCGTCACATTGCCCGAGTTCGTGCTCGCGTTGAGAAGGGCGGACACGATATTCCCGAAGAGCGAATTC
>DATLVM010000317.1:0-2895 GCA_035577445.1 Pyrinomonadaceae bacterium | reverse complement strand
GCCCCTCTTTGACTAATGACTCAAGTGCCAACAAGGGCAATTCAGTGAGAGCGTTGGTCTCACCGATTAAACTTATCGTATCGCGGCCGATATTGACGATTTTCCAAGGGCGCTCATTCCATTGAACAACGCTGCCGACTTCAATATCGACAAACCTAGGCGCATCATTGCGTGCAGTGGGATTAACATCGACAATTTGAGCATACGCATTGGCGGTCTCTTTGTTTGGAAATACGCGGACCTCGGCCGGTTCGATTAGAGGCTCGGTACTAAGATCAACGAACAGATTGTCTGTGGCAATTAGGATGTAGATGTCGTCACGAGACGCGTATTCCTCTGACTTGCCGAACAAATTCTTCAACGTGATGCTTGGGTCTTCGATAACCGCCTTTAACAGTTGCGCGGCGATTTGTGGATCAACGGTGGGCGTGTCCGCGCGCAAGTAGTCTTCGAGAAACTGAATGTTTCGTTGAAATATCCAGTTGATGTCTTTGGAAGATCGAACGCGATAATAAAGATTGAACTGGTCCGCGTAGGCTTCTCCTGGCGGACACCGCCACTCTCCATCTTCGCCACGGCAGTATCGATTAGGATTCTTCTCGGAAAGTTTCTCGAGTTGATCTTCAGTCTTGCACTCTTCCCACCCAGCCGTCTCCTGTCGAATCGCGAAATAGTCTGGAGTGTGAAGGACACCCATTCGACGCCCATTGGCGCTATCGTATTCGAGTTTGATAGATGGCGGCTGGTCGTAATACTCAAGGACGTCTCCGGCGTGTTCCATTTCATAGACCGTCGCTAGTTCTACGCGATGACTTTCGAATTGAATGGTCACGCCCATCTTGAGGCTGGGATACGCACCACTGACGTTACGGCAGCCGCTCTGCACGCGACGCGCTGGGTCCGACGATCGAATCCGTTCAATCAGGTTTCGCGCTTGTTCCGAAAATCCCGCTCTTTGACACCAGTGGAGGAATTCATCTTTGTCTAACATGTCTGTTCTACTTCCTGGTTCTTGTCCTTTTGGCTGCGCGGCGACCGAGACAGGAAGCGCAGTCCGACTCATTCGCAGAGAGAGCAACGTTTTGAGCGCCGCACCTTTTCGTCGTCGCCGACTGATCGTCCGTCCCGTATGTTTTGACGAGGCTTCCAACAGCGAGCGCCGTCGGTTACTGGCTAGCCAGATTCGCCCGCAGCCATTTTGTCGCTTGTCACTAAAAGAAAGGAGACGCCTATATCTGAGGTTTTTTCGGAGAAGAACACTCGAAGAAGTCAATCGTGAATTTTTTGTGATTGTTCTCGCGGGCTCTAATCTGACCATCGTCAGTTATTGATATTTGAGGAATAGATGTCACTAAACTGCTTAGTCCTGAACACTTTGACTGAGCTCAGCCGTACGCTGGCATTTTGACAGGATGTAGGCAGGCGCTCGGCTAGATTCAAACTCACGGCCCACGGTTGACTGAAGTGTTGATTGAATCCCTTCGGCAATATTCTTGATCTCGGCTAGGTTGGATATGTCCGCATTTAATTGGTCACCGCCGCCGTGATTCGTTGCGAATCTTCGATTTGAATGGTTGATTCGGTTCCACGCAATAATGTGAGTAAGGGATTGGAACGATAGCTCTTGAGATCAGAGACAACATCTCGCAGTGCGGGCGCGAAAGTGCACGTAATCTCAGGATAGATTGCTGGCATCCGCACACCGAGCAAAGCTTGGTCATCATCGTTTGGGTCGGGAAAGGTGAGTGTTTCGAAATTGCCCACTGCCTGCTGGTAATGGAGCCCGCAAATTGAGGTTGCGGTGATGGGCTCCCGTGCGAAGCTGAGAACGAAGAGGGGAAAAACTGAATTCACGACGACGACATTCTGAAGGCCGGCGCGGGACGTTTGATGTACGGCTGAAAATCATCGATGCAGGCTGGACGCCCGGCCATATTTGGCTTAATTTTCTTCGATGTTTCTCAAACTGCTCCCCGGAGGTCCCAATGCCAGAAGATGCTCCACTCGCTGATGACCGGTGGCCCACAGAAAGAATCATTGAAGAGATCAAGACCACCTATTTAGATGACGATGATCTTAGTGAGTTTTGGTTGGCGGAAGAGGCAGGGGTCATCGCGGCTATTAGTTCAACCGGTCCTAACCTCCTGCAGATAGATATCGTTACAAAGGTGTTCTTGGTGTGGGCGGTTCAGGCATAGTGTTAAGACTTGGTGACGACATCTTCGCCCACCTTGATAGCGCACTGAAATTTCCAAGGCCGATTGCAGGCAAGATCTCTTTAGTCGCTGATATGCTGGCAAAGGAAATGGCCTTCCTTGCTGAGCTGCGACATCCAGGTATCGTCCGCATACTTTACTACCGCGACATCAAGCACATCGATGTGTACGCTTCCCTGCCATTTTATCTCATGGAGGTAGTGGATGGCTTGCGCTCTGATAAGTACGTGCATGAAATCTCAAATCAATTCAGCACTCCCTTAAGCGAGCAAGATACGGCAAAACTTGAGGCCGCGCTCCTCAAACTGTTTCGGAACGTAGCCGATGTTTGCGCTATCTCCATGAGCATCCAGAAGGCGAGAGAGTGCACCTGGACTTGAAGCCAGAAAACATCGTAGTAGATGCGACCGGTCAACCAATTATGATTGACCTCGGCACCTGCAAACGAATTCTGATGGACCAAGCGGAAACAATCGTTGCATGCACGTTACCAATGGCAGCCCCGAGCCTCGCTCGTCAGTTGGCAAAGGACCCCACTGACGAAAACCGCGCACACGGCCCAATCGTGAGAGGTGAGATCACTACGACGTGGGATCTGTGGGCGTTGGGTATTTCGATCTTACGGTGGCTAGATGTGGATCCGAGCAACGGCGAGACAAAGCCAAAATCAGTTGCAGCG
>DATLVM010000316.1:0-5297 GCA_035577445.1 Pyrinomonadaceae bacterium | reverse complement strand
CTCGCCAAACTTGCCTTGAAACTGCACCACTGCAAACGCGGGATAACTCCAACGAAGATTCGGATTGCGCAGCAACGGTGCAATGCTGCGGCCTTCGATTCCTTCAGGTGGCGGCAGGCCACACAAATCCGCCAGCGTCTTGTACAGATCAAGTAACTCAACGACGCGCTCAGTGACCTGAGGCTTTGCGCCGGGCACATCGATGATCAAAGGCACGCGCAGTCCAACATCCCACAGCGAATATGCCTTTGACCACTTTCCTTTTTCACCGAGGTGATAACCGTGATCGCCCCAGAACACGATGATCGTGTTATCGCGCAGCTTCAGCCGATCAAGCTCAGCAAGCACCCGCCCAACTTGAGCATCCATGAAACTCGTGGACGCGTAGTAGGCGCGAATCATCTCCCGTGCCTCGGCGGGCGGCGAGTCACGGCCGATGAATAAATCTGCGTTACGGTGCGGAATCGAAATGTCAGGAAAGCCTGCCGGCGCTCGCGGCTGCGTGTTGAAATCTTCCGGCAACGGAATCTTTTCCGGATCGTAGAGGTCAAAGAACTTTTTCGGCGCAGTCGGTGGACTGTGCGGCTTATTGAAACCGACCGCGAGAAAGAAAGGCTTGTCTTTATATCGATCGAGATAGTCGATCGCACGCGCCGCAATCTTGTAATCGCCGTGCAACTCGCCGTCACCGTCGAGTACGACAATCTGATCCGATGCCGAACGACGCGCCGGTCTATTCGGCTGCGTCGCGTTATCGGGATCGTTAGCTTCCCGGGCGCCTTGACCGGTCGCAACCGCACTGGGCGGACGATTGATGATGTTTGGATCGACTGGCTCGCCGCCTTCAGTCCACGAAACCTGATCGTCGATCCCGCCGTGAAAGATCTTGCCGGTGCGCAAGGTTGCGTAACCGTTCTTCTGAAAGAACTGCGGCAGCGTGACGTAATCAGGATGCTTCGCGCGGAAGTAAGTGTTGTTATCCATCACGCCGGTTTGTGTGGGATACCGGCCATTGAGCATCGAGCTCCGCGAAGGATTGCACAGCGGGAATTGCGCATAAGCTCGATCGAAGCGCGTGCCGCGCGCAGCCAAACCATTGACATTCGGCGTCTTGATGATCGGATTACCATAGCAACCCAACTCAGGTCGCAGATCGTCGGAGATCAAAAAGAGGACGTTATACTTGGGCTTTGGAGGCTGAGCCTCTGATGAAGTGTTTGCGGTGCGGGCAAGCGGCGTACAAATCACAACCGCCACGATTACAAACGCCAAAGCAGCCTTGACCAGTGGGTACTTCATCGCAAGACTTTTATACGAATTTCGAGATCGGCTGACAAGTCTGATCTAGAATGATTGCGTTGCTGAGGATGAAAACTCTGATTCACGTTCGGCTCTTATTGACCTTGGCAGCCGCTCTGTTTTGTTCAGTTCAGGGCTGCAGGTCAAAGCCTACAGCCAATTCTAAAACGCCTTCTACTCGCGTCGACAGTCAGGCCCGAACCGATCCGGAAGGAATGATTCTCGTCAACGGCGGAAAATATTTGATGGGCACCGAACAAGGCATGGAGTACGAAGCGCCGGCGCATGAAGTAATCGTGAAGTCTTTCTGGATGGATCGTCATGAAGTCACAGTTGCGGAGTTCGGCGCGTTCATCTCGGCTACAGGCTATAAGACTGACGCTGAGAAGTTCGGATGGTCGGGCGCGTTCAACCTCAAGACCAAACGATGGGAGAAGACGAAAGGAGCGGACTGGCGGCATCCCGAAGGACCAGGATCATCCGCAGCCGAAAATGAACCGGTGTGCCAGGTTTCATGGAATGACGCAGCGGCATATGCGAAGTGGGCCGGCAAGCGTTTGCCTACCGAAGCAGAATGGGAATACGCCGCGCGCGGCGGGTTGGTGCAGGCAAAATATTCCTGGGGCAATGACGTCCGGCCAAACGGCAAGCCGGTCGCAAACTGGTGGCAAGGTCGCTTTCCCAATCAAGATTCGGGTGAGGATGGGTTTAAGGGCCGCGCCCCGGTCGAGAGCTTTCCCCCCAACGGTTATGGACTTTACGAGATGACCGGGAACGTTTGGGAATGGTGTGCAGACTGGTATGCGGATGATTACTATAAGCGTTACGCTCAGAGTGATCCGCAGGGCGCCGACGATGGTAGCGAGCGAGCCATCAGAGGTGGCTCATGGATGTGCGCGGAAAATTTCTGCACGAACTATCGCGTCGCAGCTCGCAGTCATGCGACTCCGGATAGCGGATTGAATAATCTCGGATTCCGATGTGTCCGTGATAAGTGATTAAAGGCGAGGCCGACGGCGAAATACATCTCGCGAGGGCGTGCAACCACCTCCGCCGGCGCCGATTGAAACGGCAGTCCCCAGAATGCGCATCCAGTTCCTGTTTCTTGGCCGCTCGACTGGTCTTTCAGTCGTCCTCTCAACTGGGGTTTCGGCCGTGCGGTTGCGCGATGTCTCTGCGGTCGTATTGTTCGGTTGCGTCACGCGGCGCGGCCGCGTCTGCGAGTAGGGACACGTCGCAGCTAACATGACGACAACGACGAGCAATGCGGCGGTGAATAGTCGCTTCATAATTTCAACCCTAGAAGCGTGAACTGGAGAGAGTTATTTTATGCCGCTCAATATAGACCACCGCGGGCACGCTGACAAGAGTAAATGCACGTGTGCTGACCGCAAGACATCATCGTGCACCTCCACCGGTAAAACAGGGATTGCCGGAGCATTCCTCGTAGTCATATGGACATTTATCATCTTTGTTTCCCTCGCGACGACTTTCTCGGCTGCCCAAGCTCGGAACCGGAATGACAACAGCCAAGCTCCCGAGACGCCGCCACCGCCAATCAACCCAAAGCTGGTGACAATCTTTGTGGTCGGTGACTCGACCGCTAACAATCATGCGAATGGAGGTCTTGGTTGGGGCGATCCGTTCATCAACTATTTCGATACGACGAAAGTAAACGTGCTGAATCGTGCGCGCGGTGGACGCAGCAGTCGGACGTTCATCACCGAAGGCCTCTGGGACAAAGTTCTGAGCGAAATGAAGCGCGGAGATTTCGTTCTGATCCAGTTTGGGCATAACGATGCCGGCGCCATCAATGATGATTCGCGCGCGCGTGGGTCGCTGCCCGGCCTCGGCGAAGAGACGCAGGAGATCGACAATCTGCTCACCAAAAAGCATGAGGTCGTTCATACCTTCGGCTGGTACATGCGCAAGATGATTGCCGACACGAAAGCCAAGGGCGCCACGCCGATCGTGCTCTCGCCGACGGTGCGAAACATTTGGAAAGATGGACGCGTCGAGCGTGGTCCGGGAAAGTATGGCGAGTGGTCGGCGGAAATTGCGAAGTCGGAAAAAGTTTCCTTTATCGACGTAACGAAACTAATCGCCGATCGATACGAGGCAATGGGTGAAGAGAAAGTGAAGCCGCTGTTTGGGCCCGATCACACGCACACAAGTCCGGCCGGCGCAGAACTCAACGCCTCGCTGGTCATCGTCGGATTGAGAATGCTCAAAGGCAAGCCCTTCGATCGATATCTTCTGGCGAAAGGAAACGCCGTGGCGGTTTAATGGATCATGAAAATCCGCAATCAAATTAGAGTTCTCTTCCTCATCTTGATCAGTTTAACCGTAGGCTCATCCGCAGCGCGCGCGAATGTCTCGCTACCTGATGTGATCAGCGATGCCATGGTGCTCCAGCAGAACCAGAAGGCGCCGATCTGGGGGAAAGCCGATCCCGGCGAAAACATAACGGTCAAGTTTGCGGGTCAGACAAAGACGGCAACGGCATCCGCCGACGGCAAATGGCTCATCAAGCTGAATCCGATGCGCGCCAATGCAACTCCCGCAACGATGATCATTTCCGGCCAGAACACGATCGAGCTGAAGAATATTCTTGTTGGCGAGGTCTGGTTCGTCGCCGGTCAGTCCAATATGCAGCGGCTGTTAAGCGAAACTGCGAACGGCGAAGCTGCAATCGCCGCTGCGGATCACCCGACAATCCGGCTCTTCAATGTTAGTCGTCAGGTTGCCTTCAAACATGCGAAGCCGCCGCTGGCGACCTGGCAAGCTTGTTCACCGAAAACGGTGAAAGAGTTTTCCGCGGCCGGCTATTACTTTGGTGTCGAATTAGAGAACGACCTGCATGTTCCGATTGGATTGATCAATTCTTCATACGGCGGTTCGCAAGCCGAGGCATGGACACCGGTTGAATATCTTCTCGCTTCTGACGATCTTCGACCGACAGTTGAGCGCACAAAGATGTGGGATGAAGAACGACCGCGGGTGCGAGTCGAATACGACGAAGCGATCAAGAAGTGGCGCGCGGAATCCGACAAGGCCATCGCGGCGGGCGCGCGGCCCAGTCCTTCGCCCGCGGTTCCGGATGCGCTGCGCGAATATCGCATCGCCTCATCAATCTACGACGGCATGATCGCGCCCTTGGTCCCCTTCTACATTCGCGGTGCGATTTGGTATCAGGGTGAATCGAACGAAGCGCGCGCCCAGCAGTACGAGATGCTGCTGCGGACGATGATTCGAGCGTGGCGTGAGCGTTGGAGCGAAGGCAATTTTCCGTTCGGCATCGTCCAGTTGCCAAACTACCGAGATTCAAAGTCCGAACCCGCTGATGAGCCCTGGAGTTACATTCGTGAAGCCCAACGCCGCACCGCCATCAAGACTCCAAACACGGGCTTGATCGTCACGATCGACATAGGCGAAGCGCACGACATTCATCCGAAGAATAAAATCGATGTAGGTAAGCGCATGGCGCTCTGGGCGCTCGTTGATGTCTATGGTCAAAAGATGACTAAATCCGGTCCCGTCTTTCGTGAGGCGAAGATTTCCGGATCAAAAATCATTTTGCGCTTCGATGAAGCCGGGACTGGATTACGAATTCGCGATGGGGACAAGCTGGAGGAGTTTGCCATCGCGGGCGCCGATCACAAGTGGTATTGGGCCAACGCTAAGATTGTAGGCAAAGCCGCGATCGAAGTCTCGTCACCGTCGGTCACGCAACCGTTGGCGGCACGGTACGCATTCAATAGCAATCCGAAGCATCCGAATCTAACGAACGAGACTGGATTGCCGGCGGGCCCATTCCGCACAGATAACTGGCCTGGGCCAACCGACGGTAAACGCTAACACTTCGGAACGCTTAGGTGAGCTGAGGTTCGAGGCGGCTCGCGTTTTGACGAATAGCGGGCGGCGCGCTAGAGATTGACTGAATTGAGCGACACGATTCGCGCTTCACTACCTGCGTGGGAATCGTAATCACTTCTGGA
>DATLVM010000315.1:0-3984 GCA_035577445.1 Pyrinomonadaceae bacterium | reverse complement strand
TGCACCGGTTGCCAGCTCTGCGTCGAAGTTTGTCCGGCAAAGGACAAGAGCAACGTCTCGCGTAAGGCGCTGAACATGGCGCCGCAGCTTCCGCTGCGCGACAGCGAGCGCGTCAACTGGGATTACTTCCTGAAGCTGCCTGAGATTCAGCGCAACGGAAATCTGACGTTCAAGAACATCAAAGACATTCAGCTGCTTCAGCCGCTGTTTGAATTTTCGGGCGCGTGCTCCGGCTGCGGCGAGACTCCTTACATCAAGCTGATGACGCAGCTCTTCGGCGACCGCGCGATCATTGCGAATGCGACCGGCTGTTCCAGCATCTATGGCGGCAATCTGCCGACGACGCCTTACACGGTCAATCCCGAAGGCCGCGGACCCGCTTGGAGCAATTCGTTGTTTGAAGACAACGCCGAGTTCGGACTCGGCATGCGCCTGTCGTTCGATCATCAGCGGGCTTATGCACTACAACTTGTCGACAAATATCGCGACCTGATTGGCGACGAAATTACCGCAGGCTTGCTTACCAACAATCAGGAAACCCAGGAAGAAATCAACCGGACGCGCGAGCTAATTGCCGAACTGAAATCAAAGCTGAACGGCCGCGGCGAAACTGAAGCACGGGATTTGATGGGCGTCGCCGATGCGCTGGTTAAGAAGAGCGTTTGGATCGTCGGTGGTGACGGCTGGGCCTACGACATCGGTTACGGCGGATTGGATCACGTACTGGCGAGCGGCGCGGATGTCAACATTCTCGTGCTCGACACGGAAGTCTATTCGAACACTGGTGGCCAGGCTTCGAAGGCAACGCCGATGGGCGCGGTTGCCAAGTTCGCCGCGGGCGGCAAGCCTACGATCAAAAAAGATCTGGGTATGGGGGCGATGCGCTACGGCAACGTTTACGTGGCGCAGATCGCGATGGGCGCCAACGACGCGCACACGGTCAAAACATTTCTCGAAGCGGAAGCGCATCCCGGGCCGTCGCTCATCATCGCCTACAGCCAGTGCATCGCGCATGGCATCGACATGGCGAAGGGCATGACGCAGCAGAAGCTCGCCGTCGAATCTGGTTACTGGCCGCTCTATCGCTACAACCCGGCGCTGGAAGCGGAAGGCAAGAATCCGTTTCAGCTCGATTCGAAGGATCCGAAGATTCCGCTTCAGGATTATATCTATACCGAAGGTCGCTATCGGATGCTTCAGCGTAGTGACCCTGAGGCAGCGAAGCTCTTGTTAGCGCAAGCGCAACAAGCGGTCACTCATCATTGGCAGCAATACAAGAAATTGGCGTCAGTGAATGTTTAGAGTCGGGCTACTGCCCGACCCACGGGCGGTAGTCCGCCGCTAGACAGATACTTGCGCGGTCAGGAAACGATCATGAAGTACACCGTGAGATGCTTGTTCGCGTTCTGCTTTGTTTTGACTTTATCGATCCCGGCATTGGCCCAGGAAAGCTCGAGCGATCCTCTGGTCATTGTCGTCCACGGCATAGGCGGCGGGAACCAGGAAGACGGCTGGTCCAGCAAGCAAGCCCGAGAGTGGGGCGTGCAAACGCACGAGGTCACCTTCCGATATGAAGGCCGCACCGCGCCGACGTCATACGACGATTTCGCCCAAAGAGCGGGTGACTGGGCGCTCAGCGCGCAAGGACAGATCAAAGATATCGTCCGCAAGAATCCCGGTCGCAGGGTCATCATTGTGTCCCATTCATGGGGCACCGTGATCACCAAGATGGCGCTGCAGGGAGGAATCGGCGGCGGCCGTTCGGACAAACTGGCTGCCAATAGCTACTACATCGAGCCTATCGATTTGGACGGTGTGCAGGTCGAGCTATTGGTCACGCTGGCATCTCCTCTAGGCCGAGCTGACAACCCGGACATCGCTTTCAACCTCAGGCAACTCAACGTTGATGTGCCCGCGGGCCGACCCGCGATCGTCAAGGATTGGACCAACGTTTCCGACATCGAGGATCCCGTGTCATATCAATCGCACAACTTGCCGGGCGCCAACAATTTCATCGTCAGCGGTTCCGGCGATCCCGCAGACATCACGGGCAAGAGCGCGCACACCGGGATCTGGACAAACCCCAAGGTCACCAAATACATCCGGGACGAGAATTGGCGGATATCGAATATGCCACGGCTTCCCGCCTCGCGCGTGGGCATCGTGACTGGGCAGGTCGAGCAGAGGCCAACCGGCTCGGTACGGTTCTTCGTCAGGGACAACACGGCCATGAAGCCGCTCGCGAATGCGGAGGTTACCGTTTCCGGAGCCATCAATTCGCCGTCGGAGAAATTTCGCGCGTCGGGAACCACGAATGCCGACGGCATTGTCGACATTTCCGGCTTCGTCCTGGGCGCGTACACCGTCAGGGCCACCCACCCGTCATGTCCGACATTTGAGAGCGGCATAACCAACATCGTACCAGGCGAAACGCATGGCGTTCCTATGGTCTGCACCCAGGCGACCCCGCCCACCGGTCGACGCGACACTCAACCCGGCCCGGCTTCGAGCAGTAGCAGTGAAGAGCAGCTGGTTGCTGAGTATCGATCGCTGCTGCCTCTGGCCCTCGATAAGAACAAGAAGCCATGGCATACAAGAATCAATCTCATCGCTAACGCCGTAAAGCAGGGAACGGGTTATCAAGTGAATTACCAGGCGCTTTGTTTAGTCGAACAAGGTCCTGATAAAGGCAAGGAATATCCGTGCTCAGAGTTCGAGACCGTCCTGGATCTCAACGGTCTCAAAAGCGCCGTGGCGGACATGAAAAAGCAGCTTGGACGATGAGAAATCGATAATGGTGAAATCATGAGTCTCACAACTAACTATCTCGGCTTACCTTTGAAGAACCCGATCGTCGCGTCTTCTTCGCCGCTGTCGCACACGGTTGACAGCATTCAACGCCTGGAAGACGCGGGCGCGGCGGCCGTAGTCATGTATTCGCTCTTCGAAGAGCAGATTACTTTCGACAGCCTCTATGTCGATCACTATCTGAGCAACAACACGAACAGCTTCGCCGAATCCATCAGCTACTTTCCTGAGATGGACAGTTACAACGTTTGGCCGGACGAATACCTGAAGCTGATTCGCCGCGCCAAAGAGACGGTAGATATTCCGATCATCGGCAGCTTGAATGGCGTTTCGATCGGCGGCTGGACGAACTACGCGGGTTTGATCGAAGACGCGGGCGCGGACGCGCTTGAGCTGAACATCTATTACGTCCCGACCAGTCTCGAGATTACCGGGCGCGAAGTTGAAGACATCTATGTAGACATGCTGCGGCAGGTGAAGAAGGCGGTGACGATTCCCGTCGCCATCAAGCTCAGTCCGTACTTCAGCTCAATCGCACACATGTCGAAGCGGCTGGTTGATTTCGGCGCCAACGGACTCGTTCTCTTCAACCGATTCTATCAACCGGATCTCGATCTGGAAAAGCTGGAAGTCGCGCCGCGGCTGGTGCTCAGCGATTCAAACGAGCTGCGGCTGCCGCTGCGTTGGGTGGCGATTCTGTACGGGCGGCTGATGACCGACTTTGCCATCACGACCGGCATTCACACGAGCGACGACGTGCTGAAAGGCTTAATGGCCGGCGCGAAAGTCACCATGATGGCGTCAGAACTCTTGCAGAACGGACTGCGACGCATCAAGGAAATTCTCGCCGAGACCGAAAATTGGATGGACGAGCACGAGTACATTTCGGTAGCGCAGATGATCGGGAGCATGAGCCAGCAGCATTGCACTGAGCCAGCGGCGTTTGAGCGCGCGAACTATATGAAGACGCTCGATTCGTTCACCCCGATCAACTAAAGGCTGAAAAGGCAATCGTCAACCGTCAGCCGGGCGCGCGTGCTGGTATTAGCCGGCTTTAGGCATTGATATATTGACTCAGCTATCGACGGAGCTAGTCGCGGTCACTCGAATTAGAGCTGAAGCTGCGTCAGCAGCGTTCAGAACTAAGCCCAAGGCGAGGCTCCGCGAGCCTTGGGT
>DATLVM010000314.1:0-4801 GCA_035577445.1 Pyrinomonadaceae bacterium | reverse complement strand
GAAACTTGGTCCGTTGCCGCCTGATCCATCCTAGCTTCCCTACCACGGCAAGTCGCACCGCGTCATCGGTGACAGCCAACGGCGCGGCGACCCGCACCCGCCCCCCGGGCGGATAGACGCCGAGATGCAGATTCTTGATCTCCTTGCGAACAATCTGAACCCGGATCCCACTTACGGTAATCACATGTGGCTCAGTATTCATTCTGGTTCCTTACCAATTCAAGCACTCCATCCACGAGTGCGTCATCGTCTAACACCGCTTTGATCGCGTTCCGCACGCCGGCCAATTTGAATCGATTGCCGCGCCAGCCATCCTGAGCCTTTAGACATACCGCTCGATGAATTGCCAGCGCCACCGCTTCACTCTTATTTAGGTTGTCATACAGCGCTCTCATGCCAGGGGTGCTTAGAATTGTAGGGTACGTCGCGCCGGCGCCGGGATTCTTAGCCTGCTTCGTCAGTTCGACGACCCTGCGAAGATACTCTTCGTATGCAATCGCATCCTGTCGTCTCTGCTTGATCAACGCGTCAAGCAGAGACGACATCTTTTCATAATACTTCGGATTGATCGGCGACTGGTCCAGGATTAGCTTGCGAACATTGTTCTCGATGGTCTCAGCCGCAGCCTCTTTGTTTTTGCGAATACTTTCGGGCAACGCATTCATCGCGTCAACGCCGCGCTCAACAATCAGTTCGACCAGCGACATGTCGTCAAACGCGGAAATCTTTACACTGTCTTCGGCCCGAATGTAAGTATCGATGAGGTGGCGCATCGCCGGTTCATACTGCTTCAGGTCGATGGCATCGCCGCTGTGCAGCTTTATCTCGTTCCGCAGATTCTCATAGAACGTGACCTCGTTCTTGATAGCTTCAGCCTCGGATTGACTATACCCAGCTTCCGCCATCTCGCCGGCCAGTTCCGCATAAGCGCGAACCAGCGCCGCTGTCATCTTGTAGAGCGAGAGCCGTTGCCGCTCGTTTGCTTTGAGTTGCCCAACGTTGCCGTAGTCCTTGGAGGAGAAGTAACGGAAGTAAGCCTGTTGATCCTTCGGCGCTTCGACTGGTTCACATAGAGCACGCACGGATTCCAGCCTCTCCTCAAGCAACTCACGCGCTTTAGCGACCCGGTCCTGGAGCAAACCGGCCACGTCTTCCTTGTCATAGCCGTCGAGCGCTCCGGAGGTGTAATCCTTGACTGCTCCTTCGAGGCTCTTGAAGAGATCTTTGTAGTCGATAATGTACCCGTATTCCTTATCTTCTCCATCGAGACGATTGACCCGGCAGATCGCCTGGAACAGGCCGTGATCTTGCATCTGTTTATCGATGTAAAGATACGTGGCGGGCGGTGCATCAAAACCAGTGAGATGCTTGTCGACAACAATGAGCAATTTCATCTGACCCGGTTCTTCGACGAACTTCTTCTTAACGGCCGTCTCAAACTCTTCGACTCGTTTCAATGCCTTCTCGGGCGCTTCGTCGAACCAATCAGCCAGCATCTGCTGATAGGTGTTATATTTTTCGATGTTCTCGGTATCACCCTCACCGCTTTCCTCGCCTTTAATCTTCGCCGTGGATGGCTGGTATGAAGTGCTGACGGCACATTTATTTTTGAGGACGCTTTTGTCGAAAAGATCGTAGAGCTTGCAGGCTTCATAGATGCTGCCGGCGACCAAGAGCGCGTTCCCGTGGCCGCTTTGCAGACGATCACGAGTCGCCATGTCCATCAGGATATCGGCAACGATCTGTTCCAGGCGCGACTGACTGGAAAGTACCTTCCTCATAGTGCCCCAGCGGAGCTTGAGCTGTGCCTTTGCAAGATCGGTCAGCCCTGCGGTCTTCGCCTCAAACCACTGGTCAATCTTTGCCTGTGAGGTGATGCGCTGATCGATGTCGCGCGCTTCGTACCGCAGGTCGAGAATCACCTTGTCTTTCACTGCTTCGTGAAACTTGTAGGTATGAATGTATCCACCGAAGACCTCGATGCTTCGCTGCTTATCTGCCTTCAACAAAGGCGTGCCGGTGAACCCGATGAACACCGCATTCGGGAGAATGGCTTTCATAGCCTTGTGCAGGTCGCCGGACTGCGTTCGGTGGCACTCGTCCACGAAGACAAAGAGATTTCCCTTGGCGACAAAACCCGGTGGCAACGACGCCTTTACCTCTTCGACATAGCCGGCGATGTCGCCCACCTCCTCACCGTCTTCCTTCCCGCCGAATTTATGAATCAGTGAGCAGATAAGCCAGGGCGTAGTAGCGTTCAGTTTTGCGATCAAGTCGGCGCCGCTCTTCGTGCGGTAAATTTCTTCGTTCACGCCCAGGAAAACTTTCTCGATCTGTTCATCGAGTTCCGTGCGGTCCGTAATGAGCAGGACGCGAGCGTCTTTCACATGCTCGCGAATCCACTTAGTTAACCACACCATGATCAGGCTCTTTCCTGAGCCTTGTGTGTTCCAGATAATTCCGCCCTCGCGCCGCTCGACGTGTTCTTGCGACGCTCGCACCGCGAAATACTGGTTATGCCGACAGAGCTTTTTCGTCCCGGCGTCGAACAGAATGAAGTCGTGGATGAGTTCGAGGAAGCGCGCCTTGCCACACATCTGGATCAAGGCCCGGTCAAGCAGGTTCTCGACGGCGCTGTCTTCCTTCCAACATAGGTAATACTTCTCCGGCGTCTGGATGCTGCCGTAACGCAGGCCCTCGGTGTCGTTGCCCGCCATCACCAACTGGATCGGGGAGAAGAAGTGCTCGATGAAGACCTTCTTCTGGTTGTCGAGATTCTGACGGATCCCCTGAGCCATTGAGACGGTGGAACGCTTCAGTTCCAGCACGCCGAGCGCAATACCGTTAATGTAGAGGACAACGTCGGGTCGTTTCGGATGGGCCTTGTCGCTGGCTGCCGCGACCGTGACTTCTTCAACGATCGCGAAGTGATTGTTCTCCGAGTGTTCCCAATCGACGAGCCAAACATCGACCGTGTTCTCGCCCGCGCCGGGCTTAACCTTCACGGCGTAGCGCAGCATGTCATAGACGGCGCGGTTGCGATCGTAGATGCTCTTGCTGGTGTCGCCCGCTGCCTTGTTGAGGAGGTACAGTGCGCGCGTGATGAGCGCCTCGTCGTAACCCTGCTTCTCTTGGAGGAACTTTCGCAGATACTCCTCTTCGATGTTGCTATTGACGCGATCGGTCCAGTCACCTAGATAGTCGTAGCCCAGCGCGTCGCGGAAAAGTTTGACCACGCGTTGCTGCGTCTTCCTTTCGACTTGGCCGACGTCGCTCATACCAAGCGCGTCCTCCCGGTCAGAAGTTCCTGCATCATGCCTTGCTTGAGGGCCCGGGTCTTGTCGCGGCGCTGCTCCACTGCGGCAAGGTCCGAGTCCATATCCGACAGTACGGTGGCGATAGCGGCCTGTTCGCGCTCTGGCGGCAGCCTCAACCGTAATGCCTTCATGTCCTTATTGGTGATCTGATTGATAGTAGCGCCAATGTTTTCGCGAATCTGGCGCTGAATAATATGGGATTGAAAGGCATGAAAGACGAACTGTGAGTACTTGGTTCGGTAGATCGACATGAAGGCACCGAAAGTCAACCCAACTCCTCGCTCGTCGATCATTGCGCATTTTCCGATAAGGGCGCGGCTTCCGTTTCGGACGCAGATTAGGATGTCTCCCGCTCGAGTGACCAGTTTGTCTTGGACAGGAACATTGACGTAAACGTTATCCGCAAATGCTAGTTGACCGTTCTGGACGTTTGAAGAACGCAAGACGAGAAGTCCGTGCTCGACGACGTTCTCAGGCTTGTAGGTCAGTCCGATCACGCAATTGCCGATTTCTCCGAGCGTGGTTTCCTCCCAGGGACCAGTGAAGCTGGGGAGGCGCTGGTGGCCGGTGATGAGCCGCTGCATGGCGCCCTTTTTGAGGTCGCGCTTCTTGGCGATTAGCTGGTCCAGCGCGGCGAGTAGCGCATCAACATCCTTCAACGCCACCGCGATGGCGCGTTGTTGCTCTATCGGTGGGAACGGAAGAAGCAGCCGTTTCATATCACCCACATTGAGGTGCTTCATAGTCGAGCCGGTCTCAATCTCCTTGAATGCGACTCGACCTCGTTCGGAGTTGAAATACTGGCAGTAGAAACCTGGTTCGCAGACTCGCTTGTCGAGCCGAGAAATAACTAGGGCATGGCAGTTTGAGCCAGCCAGCGCGGGAGGCACGACGGCTGTGACTCCAATATCGCCCGTTTGAATTGTGAGCAAATCTCCCGGCTGTAAACATGACTTTTGATTTCGAGCGTGAAACGACTTTGAAACCCGCTTAATTCCGTGATAGTTGAAGCCGTTTTCCTGGATGTTGTATCCCTGAATGTACAGTACACCCTCGTCGTTATCGACGTATGCGCTGGTCGCGGTTCCGACAAATCCGTTTGTTAGAAGGGTCGTCAGCGAACGTAGGGTTCTCACCTCCCACTCCTCCGGGATTACGCTCACCTCGGTCTGCTTGTAGCCCGGCTTCAATTCCATACCGCTCCCATTTTCTTCAGGTGTTCGTCCACGCGGGCGGCGAGGGTGGCGACTTCACGGATGAGCTTCGGCAGCGGCCTGGCGTAGCGCTCGGCAAGTTGGCGGATGCGGCCCGTGAGCGCCTGCGAAACGCGGTCCAACTCGCCCTGCACATCGTCGGCGAGCCGGGCCAGCCATTTGTCGTCAACCACCAGCGTCTTGATCTCGTCTGCCGTGAGCTTTGGATATTTGGCGGCGACAAGGGCGTCGAGTGCCTTCTGCGATTCCTTCACCTGCTTCCCGGCGGCG
>DATLVM010000313.1:0-3777 GCA_035577445.1 Pyrinomonadaceae bacterium | reverse complement strand
GACTCCGATGCGCAGCCGGCGGATCGTGCGCAAAGGCTGACTGTCAGCGCGACTCTGCTCTCGATATCGCAACAACCCGGGTGCGCAGGCCCCGAAATATTGATCGCCAATAATGACCTCCTTCAAGTTTTCGAATATGATGAGCACCCACCTGCATGAAATCATGTTAAGGAGAACCCGAAACAATCGTTGGCTTGCATGGATTGCATTGCTCTGCGTGATTGTGGCGGCCGTTGCCATAGTCGGCGCTCCCGTTTGGATAATTCAGCCGTTCAAAGCGCAGACCGATCGCGGCGTCGCTGTTTCGTATGCGCTGCGCCGATGGTCGCCGATTCTGACAATTGGGGCTTTGGTAGTTTCGTTCCTCCTGGTCGCGTGGCTTTGGCGCGGCACGCGCTGGTTCGCTAAAGCAGCCCTCGTGATTTTTCTGCTGCCTCTGCTCGCGGCGACATGGTTCGCTCGCCAGAATCATTTCGAGTGGATGTTCAATCCCCTGACGCAGTCTGCTTATGCAAAGACGAGCGAGGTATCATTCGTCAACAACTCAGACATGGTGCTGGCAGTCGAGAATAACGGCGACGCGGTCGCGTATCCGGTGCGACTCATGGCTTACCATCACGTGGTGCAGGATGTCGTCGGTGGTGTTCCCATAGTCGCCACTTATTGAACGCTCTGTCACACCGGTCTGGTGTGGGAGACGACGGTAAACGGACAAGTGCTGCACTTTCATCTGGCGGGCATCAACAACCAAAACTTCATCATGCGCGATGAAGAAACCGGCTCATGGTGGCAGCAGGTTACGGGCGAAGCTATTCAGGGCCCGATGAAAGGTCAAAAGCTGCGACCATTCTTTCATGACGAGTTGACGTTCGGATTGTGGAAGCAGGAGAAACCCGGAGGGCGCATCTTGCGACCGGACGAAGCGATCGAGCGAGCCGGCAAGTACGCTCCCGCAAATTGGGAAGAGCGCATGGAAAAGGTTCCGGTAACGACCTCCGCGACGCTCGATAAGGCGCTCGATCCGCGCGCGCTCGTGATCGGCTTGAACGTGAACGACGGCGTACGCGCCTATCCGTTGGATGCATTGCTCAGGCAAAGTCCAATCATTGACGAACTCGGACACACTCCGATCCTGATTGTGCTCGGGGATGACAAGAAGTCGGTTCGCGCTTTCGAACGAACTTTTGATGGACGAAAGCTGGAGTTCTTTGCGAAGCCAAACGTTTCATCGCTGCGGCTCGTCGATGCGGAAACCGGCAGCGAATGGGATTTTTCGGGCAAGGCAGTTACGGGTACGTCGACGGGAAAACAGCTCAACAGAATCGCTGTGCTGAATGACTATTGGTTTGATTGGAAGACGTACAATCCGCGCACGACACTCTATCAACTCGGGAATCGCTAGTTGAATTCAAAAAGACAACTTCATCTGGTCGTTCTGACGCTGCTGCTGGTTTGCCGTGTGGCGATCGCTCAACAGCCGCACACGCTCACGGGCGATGTGCGGATTCACAAGAACTTCCATTCGAACATTCTCAACAACGATCGCCACGTGATTGTGTACCTGCCGCCCGGCTATGAAGCCGACAAGCACCAGCGCTACTCAGTTTTCTACATGCACGACGGTCAGAATCTCTTCGATGGCGCGACCTCATTCATCCCCGGACAGGAATGGCGCGTCGACGAAACGGCACAAGCGTTGATCGAATTAGGCAAGATCGAACCATTGATTATTATCGGCGTCTACAACACGGGAACTGAAAGGGTGAACGAATACACCGCCGCGCGTGATGCGAAGTACAAAGCCGGCGGAAAAGGCGACCTCTATGGCCGATTCCTGGTCGAAGAACTAAAGCCATTCATCGATTCGACGTACAGAACGAAGACGGATGCAAAGCACACAGGACTCGGCGGCTCGTCGCTCGGAGGATTGATCTCGTTGTATCTCGGTTTGAGGTATCCGAATATTTTCACGCGCATCGCCGTCGTCTCTCCGTCGGTTTGGTGGGCTGACAACCAGATTGTCCAGTTTGCGAAAAGCGAATTACGCAAGCCGCCGCTGCGCATCTGGCTCGATATCGGCACGAAGGAAGGCCGCGATGAAAAGGAAGCGCGGTCAACGGTCGATGGCGCGCGAATGCTGAAGCACGCGCTGATCGACAACGGATGGCAAGAGGGGAAAGACTTCAGGTATCTTGAAGCCGCCGATGCAGAGCACAACGAGAAGGCCTGGGCGGCTCGCACCGCAGCGATGCTCGAGTTTCTATTTCCGAAGTAAGCTCTGTGACGTAACGTGCATAGAGCAAGGAGGAGACTGGTTCAATGAAGAACTTCAAATGGAATTTAATTCTTGTTGTCCTGGCGTCAATCATCGCCCTTTCCGCAGCACCTGCGTTAACGCAAGACGCGACGGTGATTCTCAGCGGTCCCGATCTGACGCGAGTCGTCCCGACGTCTTTTTATTTCCAAGGTCTCTCAGCGTCCACCCAGATGCGCAACGCGGCCGCGGCGCGGTTCGGTGACAAGCGCTACGTAGTCGTGGGATTGGTGGACACGTCAGGATACGCAGCCGACGTTCGGGCAAAATACGAAGGATTTTTTATCACTGACTCGCCAATCAAAATCAACGGATCGGATCTTGGTACCGGCGCATACGGATTTGGTTTCAGCGACGCCGGCAAGATGCAGATTCTCGATCTGGCCGGAAATGAAATCCTCTCTGTCTCAACGGCGAAAGATGCTGAACTGAAACGGCCACGTCCCCTCATGATGTCGAAGAACGGCGATGGCGTGCGACTCTACAGCGGCAAAGACTACATTACGATCACCGCGAAGTAATTTTGCAGAAGCGCGCGACGAATATAGAAGCCTGCAGGGAAGCGTAAACTAGATCGCCGTTGACAGCGCGCAGAGCGATGCGTATTTTCGTCAAGTCTCCGCGCGGCTCCGGTTGTTTTGAAGTCTTCATCGAATCTTTATGTTCCCCAAGACGCTCATCGTTCTTCTAATAATTTTGATCGCGTGCTCAACTTTGCTGCTGGGCCAGAATCCTCCGCAGCAACCGGCTCAACAACCATCGGGTGGGGTTTCCACGGGTAATCCGCTTAACTACACGAGCAAGCGCACGGTTGGCATTACTGATCCCAAGGCGCCGGTTGTCTTTGAGGATGTAACCGACAAAACGGCGATGTCCAATTTCAGACATCGTTCCGGCAGTCCAGCTAAGAACTACATTTTTGAAAGTGCCTCGGGCAGCGTGGCGATTCTTGATTACGACGGTGATGGATTGCCTGACATATATCTATTGAACGGATCGACGATGGCTGCGATGGAGGGCAAAGAGCCGCCGCCCCACGCCGCGCTGTTTCACAACCTAGGCAACTGGAAATTTGAAGACGTGACGAGTAAAGCCGGCGTCGCGAACGAGCGATGGGGCATGGGTATCGCCATCGCAGACTATGACAATGACGGGCGGCCGGACATTTACGTCGGTAACCTTGGCGTCTCGCGCCTTTATCACAACAACGCTGACGGCACATTCACCGACGTGGCAGAGAAGCTGGGCGTAGCTCGAAAGGGTTGGAGCACCGGCGCAAGTTTCGGTGATTATGACGGCGACGGAAAACTTGATCTGTTTGTGCCCGGTTACGTCGATATTGATTTCAAGAATCTTCCCGCCAGTCCGGCCGAGGCGGTCAAGCCAGGCGGCGTCGGCCAGAACTTCTGTCAGTTTCGCGGGGTACCGGTGATGTGTGGACCGCGCGGATTAGTTGGTGGGAC
>DATLVM010000312.1:0-4092 GCA_035577445.1 Pyrinomonadaceae bacterium | reverse complement strand
CGCGCCGGTTTTGCGCGCGACGCGATAGACAGTTTGCGGCGATGGACCACCCTGCGTGAGCTGGCGTCCGTTGGCCATTCCGGCCATCTTTTCTTCGTTGGTCCATACGCGGCCGGCGCCGCCGACTAACTCCAAAGTTTCCGCGACTCCGCCGTAAAGTTTTTCCCAGCTCGCTACTTGCTGCTCAGCCAGCTTGATCGGTTGATCGGCAATTTGTAACGGAAGCGGCGCGGTCACCAGCATGAAAGTCAGAACTTCCGCCGTCTGGTCGCGACGGGAACCCGCAGGCGCGGCCGTGAAATAGCTGTATTGATCTTCCTGCGCGGGAATGTCGATCAAGCGTCCCGGCATAACGCGGTTGTCCCCGCCGCGAGTGCGCATGGTGGGAAAGATGAGCATGGGCTCGCCGAATGATCCATCCTGGTATTGCTCGCGATCAATGATGTAAAGAAAGCCCTGACGCGGTGATTCAACCGTGATGCGCACGCGGTCGCCGACATTCAGCGGCGTGTTCGCTTCGATTCTTTCGGGCGTGTACTGCGTCTGCTTCAACCCATCGAGCACGAGCACTCGTCCGCCTTGATCGCCATCACGCGACGGACGGAGCCGCCAAATGGTGATGCCGATTTCTTCCGTCGCCGGCGCCGGCGCACCACGACGCCGCGGAATACGCGCCGCGCCTGTGCGTCGATACAGCGGCTCTTTGATCGCTGACATGCCAGACGTGACTGCACCCATGCCCGCTGAAGCTTCCGACATCGGACGCGCTTTGTTGAAGCGATCGAGGACGATTTGGCGTGAGGATTCGTCGTCTTGAGCTTGATCGTTTAGATTCTGTGCGGAAGCGAGGTTGAAAGCCAGGCAAATCAGAATGGCGAAGGCAAGTTTTGAAAGTATATTCATCGTTAAGAATGTTGTGACTGGATCGCTCCGTCAGGAGCGAAATATTCATAGAACACGAGGGTCTTCATCTCCACTCAAGCTCCGTAGGAGCGACATCTGCATTGCGCTCCTAAAGGAGCGGGGACAATTTGAGGAAACACTTGGAGCTATAAATATTTCGCCCCGACGGGGCTGAAAATTCCTTCGGCTGACGCGGCCAGAATGTCGCGAACCGCCGAAGGTTGGCGCGCTCCACGTCAGTGATGCTCCAATTCGATTGAATTAACCAGCACATCAGTTTTCGCCTTGACTACTGTTTCCTTCTTGAGCGAGTCCTTCGCGACGTCGGGTTTCGGTGAAGCATGCGCTTTCAAGTAGTCGCTCACCGAACGCGCTTTCGCTGCGTCTTTAATCTCGCCGATGTCGCGATCATTGACGGCGTCCGTGACCATCTCCAGTTCTTTGAGCGGCGATGACGACCAGACGATCCAAAACTTCTCAGTGCCTTGATGATCGTCAAAGCGCATCCAGGCAGTTTCCAGCTTCTGATTAGCGGCCACACGTGGCGAGCCGTTATTGGTCTTCGCTTCCGGAAACAGCACGTTATAAGTGACCGCGTCGCCGTTCGCGGGGCCTTCATTCAGCAGATACAAGTAACCATCCTGCGGGCTCGTGAGGTTCATGCGAAACTTCCAGCCATTCTCGAAGATTTCCTGGCCCGAAGAATTGAATTCGTCCTGATACGGTTTGTTGTCGCGCATCTTTTGCACGGTCAGCGAGTAACTGAGCGAACGTTCCGCCCCGGTCGCTTTCGCTCCCGAAGTTCCGAAGATCGCGTCGCGTTTCCAGGCGATGATGCCCGCGCCCGCGCCAATTAGCAGGATCATCGCAACTCCAAAAATGATCTTCGCGACCCAACCCGAACGACGCGCGTTATCTTCAACCGGCGGCGCATACGATGGACTCAACGTATCGACCCGCGCCGGCTCGTATCGTCCGGCGATTGTCTTCGCGGAAAGTTCCCCGGTCGCCTGGGCAGGCGCATTAGCGCCGGTCGCGAGTTGCGTCGCCGGAACGGCAGCGGCTGATTGACTGGGAACTTCTGAAGTCTGTTCCGCCAGCGCTCGCGCTAATGCATCTCCAAATTCGCGCGCACTCGCGAATCGCTGTTGCGCATCGAAACTCAAAGCGCGCAAGATTAGGTCCGATGCTGCCTCGCTCAAACTCGGCCGCAAATCTTTCGCCTTCACGCGCACGCCGCCGCGCTGCATCTCGAGCAACTCAAATCCGGTTTCGGGATTGAAAGGCTTGCGGCCGGTCACCAACTCATAAGCAATCGCGCCCATCGCAAAGATGTCCGTGGCCGCTGACACCGGTCGCCCGCTCAACTGTTCCGGAGCCATATACGCAACCGTGCCCGCGGTGGCGCCAGTCATCGTGCTTGGGGCGACGACTGAATCTTTCAGCTTGGCAATGCCAAAGTCGATTATCTTTACTTGCTCTTCGCCGCTCGCGAAGGTCTGGAGCATGATATTTTCCGGTTTCAGATCGCGATGAAAGATTCCGCGATCGTGCGCCGCAGAGAGGGCGCGGCCCGTCTGTCGAATGATCTCGGCAGCCCGTTCGAGCGACATTCCTTCCGGTTTGATTTGCGATCTCAGCGTCACGCCGTCGATGTATTGCATCACCAGGTAAGGCTTGCCGTCCGGCAGCTCGCCGGTGTCGAGAATGCCAACGACACCCGGATGATCGACCCGCGCCAGCGCTTCCTTCTCCTGCTGAAACTTCTGCACGACCCATGAATCCTGCAACGACTTCTCGTGCAGGACCTTTATGACGACCGGCTTATGGTGAAGTTTCTGATCGCGCGCGAGATACACGACGCCGACGCCGCCCTGGCCGATTTGCTTTTCGATCGAGTAGCGCGAATCAAGCGTCGTTCCGTTCAACGACTGCTGCGGCAGGGTTGTTTCATTCAGTGAAGGTTTAGAGCTCCCATCGAGGGTGATCGTTTCGAGTTGTGATTTGTCCGGCGACATTCTTTGCGAGTTAGTGATTCGAAACCTGATTGGCTTCAAGATGCTAAGGGCGAGTGAGGAATTCGCCCTTCTCAGTCGCATTGCAACTTCACTTGTTGATGCGCTTCATTCCGCAGGCCTCGATTATCGCGTTCAGCACGTCAGTCGTTATGTCGCTGCCGGGCTTAACCGGAGTGAAGAAGCCGCCGGTGGCGGGCTTGACCGTGTAGAACATCAACTGGCGCTCCTTGTTACCGTTGAGCGGAGTCAGGTACAAATTCACATGGCCCAGCGCGAAGGCCGATTGACCCTGTTCGACCCGTTTGACCTCCGAGCATTGCACCGTCACGTTCTTGTCTTCCTTCTGCTTTCTCGGCTCGAACATGATGACACCCGGCCCTACAGTGAGCGTGCCTGCGGTCCTCGAACCATCCTGAACATCAAATAGGTGCGTATTGCGGTTTCTTTCTTCGGCCGCAGCGGCTGCTCGGGCCCTGGCTGCTTCATTTGCCTCAGCTTCGAGCGATGCGATGCGACTATTGGCAAGCTCGACAAACAAACCGCCGGGAAACTTGGTTACGTAAGCGCGAAAGTCTGAAGGGTTGCGGCTATCTTTGATCGCGTTCCAGTACATCATCTCGACTGAATCACCACCGCCGCTCGAGGGACGCGCCGCACTAGCGCGCGACTTGGCGAGCTCAGCGAATTGTCCGTCGGGATACTTGTCGAGATACGCTTTGAAGTCGTTCGGATTGTTACTGTTCTTGATTGACTCCCAGAAGCTCAACTCAATTGCCGCGGGATCGACGGTCGCGATATTGCCCGGGACGTTTGAAGCCGCATTAGTCGCGCCGCTGGTTACTGCGATGACCAATTCGTCCGCGCGATAACCTTCGATCACCGCGAACGGCTTCTGCTGCTTCGTCGATCCGAGATCGATCGCCAGGCGCTTTGGTACTGCGTCCTGAACGTACTTCACCAACTGTGACAAAGTGACTTCGCCTTTGTCATTGGCGGCGGCGCCCTTCAGTCCTTCGACCACGGCCCAACTGAAATAGCCCTGCCGTTTCTCGGTGTATTCGTAAGCGCGTTGGCCGATGCCGGTGGCGTAGACGGTAGCGAAAGCCTGAACTTCCTTATTGCGCACGTCGAAATTGAAGGCGTTGACGTAAGCGTTGCTCAAATTGTTCGG
>DATLVM010000311.1:0-3467 GCA_035577445.1 Pyrinomonadaceae bacterium | reverse complement strand
GACAATTAATGCGGTGCCCAATTCGAATCTGCAAGTGACTCCCAGTTCTCAGAGCGTAAGCGCAAGCACCGGGGGGACCTTTTCGTTTACCATCAGATCAATCACCAGGACTCGATCGTCCAACCCGCCTTACACGGTCGTGTTTAGTAATCCCTGCAACTCGGTCACCGTTTACGTAACGGTCACCAACTAATGTGATCTCTAAACGATGAAAACAACCATGAAAACCGCCTTGAGCGAGCCGCGCCAATCCATGAAATCAGAGCAGGGATTCACGATGCTGGAGATCGTAATCGCACTGGTTCTGATGATGATTGTAGTTCTCGGGGCCGCAGCATTGTTTGGATACGCGATCAATTACAACTCAGGAGCCTACGATCGAACTCTGGCTCACGTTGTGGCGCAGCGTCAAATGGAATACCTCAGGCGGGTTCCCTACGCCAACCTGGCTACCCCGGCACAACCCGAACCCAACATAGTCAGTTCCGGCCGATCGTACAGGATTGTAACGAGGATTTGTGCCGACGCCGCGGCGGGTTGCGGGGGCAGCGCCACGTTGAAAAAGATCACCATCGATGTCACGCCGATGAGCGGCGCAACCTGGGTACGAGGTTCAGTGCACCTTGAGTCCTTTCGCGCTGCTCCCACTACAGGGCCTTACTTCTAACTAGCCAACTTGGTTTTGGATTCGGAAGATTGGAATTGACGCACATGACGACCACTCGGAGGAGAACTATAGAGCCGGCGCGAAAGAAGGACGGTGGCTTTTCCCTTGTGGAATTGACGATCGCGATGGCAATTGTGGTTATTACCACGGGATTAACCGCCTCGCTTCTTGCCAGCTGCTTCAAGATTCGCGGACGTGAAAATCAGAAAACAGCGGCTCTGGCTGATGCTCAACGAGCGCTCAATAACATGTCGCGTGAAATCGCCAATTCCGGCTTTGGGCTATCTAACAATGGCATCGTCACTTACGATTCTTCTTCCACGGCCATACGTGTACGTGCAAACCTAAACGCCTTCGATCGTGAGACCACGAGCACGCAGGTCAGCGATAGTGATGAGGATGTGCTCTACAACTTGTTTACGGATAGCACCCAGAGCTATGTCGAGCGAGTCGACATAAACAGCGGCATCAGAACCACCATCCTGGCTAATCGCGTGGACGCACTGGTTATTCGATATTTCGCTGACAAAATTGATTACACAGCGGGCGATTGCAACATCACCACAACTGCGCTAGATGTCACCGATAAGCGCCTTGCAAAGTACATTGTGATTGTCGCCTGTGTGCAACTGCCCGCCGTGGGCCGGCCAGGAAGCCCAGGGTATCAGCCGTCTTCCAGGGTGCAGTTAATTTCGGATGTAACTCTCCGCAATTCGGATCTACTCAGATATTGAACCGGCGTCATTGAGGAAAATGAAATGCTCCAGCTAGCAACCATAGAGGATCGGTCAACGTTGCCGCCTGACGATCGCAAGGGCGAACGAGGCGCGGCGCTGCTTACCGTACTCTTAATTTCTATTCTTTTGTTTGCGGCGGGCGGCGCGCTGATTATGACGACGTCATTCTCCGCCACCAATGCCGTAGACGCCTCGGCGGAAACTCAGGCCTACCACGCTGCGGAAGCCGGCATGCAAGCGACATTGGCAGTGTTGCGAGGGAATGTTGCTCCTAATCCGTTATTCGACACCTCATCTTCCACGGCCGCCGCCAACCACATCACCTTTCGCAAAGCCGTCACGCTCTCATCCTCAAACGCAACCGGGGATACGTCGGTCACGGCCCGGCTGTCACGGTGGCTTAGTTACAATGTTACGACGCCGCGCGGTCCGGCCGTCGGGCTTAGCTCACCATATTCTCCCTTAACTGGGATGGCCTTCGATATTGCCTTGGAAGATCCTGACAACACTGCTAACGAAACGTACTCAACTCTGGGGGCCTTCGGTTCTGATTCTCCGTCGTCGTCGAATATCTCGTACCAATTCGGCAGCGGTGGCAATAAGGTAACCGTTACCTACACGCCGCAAGCATCATCGCTAGTCTCGGCCAGTGGAACGACTTTAGGAACTTTTAGCATCAACACGTTGCAGGGCACACCGGCGTTCTCGACCGACCCGAAGTCTACTTTCACGATTACGATTAGACAGGTGAATTCAAACGGAACCGTCAACGTACCGGTGAAATGTACTATCGCTCAAGTAAACGGCAATACAATTAGCATAACTTTTCAGATGCCATCGCCAACGAGCAACGCGGTCGCGGGGACCATGTACACCCACGCAAGTTCCATTACAGTTTCCTCAGGCGGCAGCACTTCTATCCCGGTCACCATCGCAATTCCAGAGCCCTCGCGGCTCAAAGTAACTGTCAATGGGTATGGCCCACGCGGCGCGAAGAAACAGATGCACATGCTGGTCAACAGATATGCTTTCGACTGGGCGGCGAATAGCACAATAACGCTGCGCAGCGCCGACGATAATAGCGTTCTTACGTTCAACGCCGGCAATAGCGCCCAGTATCTCTACAGCGGGTTTGACAATGCGGGAGGGTCACCAACATCGGCGTTCGGTGTTACCAGTTCAGCTGACTACAACTATCTTTTGAGTCTTTCCCTTAATGGCAATCAAGTGTCAGGAAGTCCTAGCGCTGTTCAGCAAATATCAATTTCGAGTTTGCCGACTTGGCTACAAACTGCGAACGGTGCGCGTGATTTGGTCAACGGCGAACGCATCCGGGCGACGATAGAAAATCGCTATTTCACGTCCGCTCCCGCTAGTTTTGGAACGCCATCGGAACCGCTTTTCACCTTTGTGGACGGCGACGTAGATCTGCCGCCGGCCGGAGGCGCTGGACTGTTAATTGTGACCGGGACGCTTACGTTAAATGGCAGCTCTCAATTTGACGGTGTAATCCTCGTGCTTGGATCCGGCCAATTAATCAGGTCGGGAGGCGGTAATGGAACGAGCTTGGGAACAGTCTATGTAGCTAGTTTCGGCTCGTCCGGCAATTTTCTCGCGCCGACATTCAACAGCAATGGTAGCGGTAATTCGACAATCTCTTATGATTCGGAGTGGGCACGGCGGGCCGCTGCGGCGCCCGGACCACAAGTCATGGCAGTGAGCGAATTCTGATCTGCAAAAACTAAAAACCAGGGGTAAAGACGGTGCTGGGGTCCTTCATATTTCAAAGATTCGGTTTGCAATCGAACGGTTCGGTTGCAGCTTCGCCAGAAGGCGATGCCAGGGCTGCCTTCGAGCATTACACTGCGGCGCAAGAATTGAGAGGACGCGGCTTGTATGCTGAAGCTGTCGAAGAATTGAAAGAAGCCCTAAGAAAGAATAGCCACTTCGCCGAGGCCCACAACGAATTCGGGGACGTTTATCGCAGCTTGGGCAACCTGCCCAAAGCAATTAAGGCCTATCAAGCAGCCATACGAATTCAACCCGAATATGTGACCGCACAT
>DATLVM010000310.1:0-15035 GCA_035577445.1 Pyrinomonadaceae bacterium | reverse complement strand
TGCCGGTTATGTCGATATTCGGCGGCGTGTCAGTCGCGGCTTGACGTTCACAGCCAATTACACCTACGCGAAGAGCATCGACATTGCGTCCGACGCGAGTCCCGACACGCGCGTTCTTTCGATCGGACAGGCGCGTCAGCAGTTTTCACTGGGCGGAGCGATTAGTCAGGACCGAGCCATTTCGGCTTTCGACGTCAAGAACAACTTCACCGCCACCGGTGTGTGGGATGTACCGATCGGGCGTCACCGTCGCTTCCTGTCGAACGCCGGAGGCGTCGTCAATCAGATTTTCGGCGGATGGGTAGTCGCAGGTGTGCTGCGCATGCCGGGCGGCTTGCCGTTCCTGCCGTTCATTACCGATCCAAACAAATTGGGCGGCGTTCTGTTCAATCGTTATGTGCGCCCGGACATCGTTCCCGGCGTTCCAATTCGTAATCCTTTGTGGACCCGCAATTGTCCGACGGGCAGCGCCGCGCCGCCGACTGGTTGCGAACCGTTCATCAACCCGGCGGCGTTCATGCGGCCGGTGAAGGGAACGCTCGGAAATGCGCCACGTACTTTGGATATTCGTTCACCGCGCCAGGAGTACTTTGATTTTTCGTTCTCAAAGGATTTTCCGTGGCCGTTTGCGGCGAAAGAAGGCCAGCGAAAGATTAACTTCCGAGTTGATCTCATCAATGCGTTCAATCATCCGAACTTCCGTTACGACAATACCGGCAACACGCCGTTCGGCATGGGCACCTTCCCGACAGAAATAACGTCCGAGGCGGTAGGTGGGGTAGCCCAGCCAATCACCGCAGCGGAATATAACGCGTGGGCAACGTTCAATAACCAACCACTGTCGACGACGCCGGCGGGAGCTGCCTTGCTGGCGCAAGTCCGGGGGAACGTCAATGCGACGCGTCAGCCCGGTCCGCTCGGCGCGCAAACCGGCGGTTTGCCATTGGACTTCTTCCATACTCAACTGCCGCAGGGATTCGCGACCAAGGATCCGCTGTCGTTTGACATCACTTCGCTGCAAGGCTTCAAGCTTTATCGGATTCGGCAGACTTACGACGCGCGGTTTGGTACGCTCCAGGGGAGCAGCTCGGTACTGCTTCCACGTTACGTTCAATTCGGAATACGAGTGTTCTTCTGATGCGAACCACGAGCTGGAGCGAGTTGTTAACGCAAAAGGCGGTGGCGCTGAACGCTGCCGCCTTTTGAGTATCTCTTCACGATAGTGTTTATTCATCGGGGAGGTTTGATTGAAGATAAAGGTCGTCTTAGTTCTGGTCGCGCTGCACTATTGTGCGGCTGCAGCGTTCGCGCAAACGGCAGAGCCACCGCGTGAATGGATCGATCCCGACACGGGCCATCGAGTAATCCGTCTATCTGACGAGCCCGGCAGCGCCAGTCTTTATTTCCATCAGAACCCTTACACGCCCGATGGGCAGAAACTAATTATCACGACGCCGAACGGCCTGGCCGCGATCAATCTGAAGACGCGCGCCATCGAGAAAATCGTCGATGGGCGCGTTGGAGTGATCATCGTCGGCAGAAAGAGCGGCGATGTTTACTACACGCGCACGGTGACGAATAACAGCGCGCGCACATCGACAGTCTATGCCACGAACCTTAACACCAAGGCCACGCGCGAGATTGTGAAGCTGCCGCCGGCTGCTTCGGTCTCGGCGGTTAACGCAGACGAAACATTGCTGGCCGGAATCATCGACGAAAACTTGGAAGCGGCGCTTAAGGAAGGGAAGCCTCCCGCGTCACCGCCGCCCGCCGGCCGCGGCGACAACTATCCCGGCAAAGGCGAAATGATGGAGAACCGGCTCGCTGAACGAAGGCCGTTGCGACTCATCACCATCAGTACCATGACCGGCGAAGTGAAGACGCTTTTGCGCGGCACCGACTGGTACAACCACATTCAGTTCTCGCCTACTGATCCAACGCTGCTCATGTTTTGTCACGAAGGGCCATGGCACAAGGTCGATCGCACCTGGACCATTCGCACCGATGGCTCTGCACTGACTCAGATTCATCACCGCACAATGCTGATGGAGATCGAAGGGCACGAATGGTTCGGCGCCGACGGCAAATGGATCTGGTACGACTTGCAAACGCCGAAAAGCACGGATTTTTGGGTGGCAGGTTTTGAAGTGGCTACGGGAAATCGAACCTGGTATCACCTGCAGAAGAGCGAATGGTCGGTGCACTTCAACGTGTCGCCCGACGGAAAACTGTTTGCGGGGGATGGCGGTGGACCAAACAGCGTAGCCGCCGGGGACAACGGCCAATGGATTTATCTGTTTCGGCCGGAACTCGTGCCCGACCGCACGGATGGAGAATTGGCGACCGCGAAAGACTTAGTTCGGCCGGGAGTCTTCAAGGCAGAGAAGCTGGTCAATCTCGCGAAGCACAACTACAGCCTCGAACCCAACGTGACTTTCACTCCAGACATGAAGTGGATCGTGTTCCGCTCGAATATGTTCGGGCCCACCCACGTGTTTGCAGTTGAAATCGCCAAGGCAGGTCAGTAGGCGGCTCTGCCGCTCGATGTGCGGAAAGGCTTCGCCTTTCCGAAAAGATTTGTCCTTACTTTTGCGGCGAGGCTAAGCCCCGCCGCAGTTTCAATATTGCCGGATCGGAAGGCCATAGGCCTTCCGCACATCAGACGGCGGAGCCGTGCGCTACCAATCTACCGCATCGCAAAACCATGAACGCGCAACCAATCCGCACAGCGCGCGGGCCACGACGACAGAATCGGATCGCTTCCGCCCAGACCAAACCCATGCGGCCCACGTTCGAAGAGATGCAGCTCATACGGCACGCCTGCTTTGCGCAACGCAGCGGCGAACAGCAAAGTGTTCTCAACCGGCACACCCGGATCGGTCATCGCGTGCACCAGGAACGTCGGCGGCGTTTCCCTGGTCACCTGCTCATCGTTTGAAAGCAGCGCGATCAAATCCGGGGAGGGGTTGTCTCCGAGCAGGTTCTTCTTCGATCCCGCATGAGTTTTTTCGCGCATTGTAATTACCGGATAGATCAGAATCGCGAGGTTAGGCCGCGAGCTTACTCGTTCGATAGGATCTGCCGCGCCTTGCTTGCCTGGATCAAAATGCGTAGCGATCGTCGAAGCGAGATGTCCTTCGGCTGAGAATCCGATTATGCCAACGCGTTCACGATCGATCTTCCAATCGGCCGCTCGCGCACGAATCGTGCGAATGGCGCGCGCAGCGTCTTGCAGCGGCGCTGGATGATGATAACGAGGACCAAGCCGATACTTCAGCACGAACGCGGTGATGCCGATCGAGTTAAGCCATTCGGCGACCGGTGCGCCTTCATGATTGGCTAAATGATCGTATCCGCCTCCCGGACAAACGATGATCGCCGCGCCCGTCGCTTTCTCTTTCAAGGGCAAGTAAGGAGTCAACGTCGGAATATCGACAGGCTCTTTGCCGGCGGCCCCGGGCGCACCGTCAGGCCAGAGAACGATTGGCCTTTGCGCTGCATCGGTCAAGTTCGTGAATGATGATGTTCCGGTTTTCGGATTCCAATTGTCCGAGCCGTTTAGGACTGTTTCTAACGTGATTGCCTTCGCTTCTGCTTCGGTAAGCTGCTTCGCCCACTTCACCCGCTCGTCAGGTTTTGCTCCCGCGCCGGTGCTGCCGAACTCGGCGTAGCGCACAGTCTTCTCGCGCTCGGGCTGGCTCCAATTGTTCCATCCTTCGGGTCGAATCACATCCGACATCTCAGTATTCAGAAAGATTGTGCTCGCATAAGGTCGCCACGGCCGTCCGAGATAAGTCTTGATTGTTGGCGCGTCTGAAGTGATCTTGCAATGCGAAAAGACAAAGCCAAATGGCTGCTGCGGAGGCGTCGATGCCGCGGTGATGTATCCGTCGCGCAGAATGTGTATATGACAGTTCTCGAACCACGCGGTCGCCGCGCCGAAGATAAAATCAACGTGACCAGCGATGTAACAATTCTCAAAGTACTGGCGGCCACGATTGATCAGAATTGTGTCTTGCCAGCCGAGGAAGCGACAGTTACGAAACACGACCCGATCTCCTTCGACGCGAATCGCCAAGGCCTGGCCCACGGGCCCGGCGGAATTCTCAAACGTGATGTTTTCAACCGTGAAATCGTCAGCATCAATGAACGTTGACGGCGTGCGAAACGTGCCGATTGGTTTGCCGTCGACACCAGTCATGTTCGCATTGAGGTTATAGGTGAGGACGGTGTTCTCAGGATCTTCACCGACCAAGTGCACGAAACGCTTTTCGTGCTGCACGTAGATCAATTCTTTGTAGATGCCGGGCTTGACGTGGATGATCGCCGGATTATCGAACCGCGTGTTTTGCGGCACGGCATTAATGGCTTCCTGTACGGTCTTGAAGTTGCCGCTGCCGTCGGCGGCGACCGTTAGTGTCGTTTGACCGAAGGTGAACGTCGCGTGGGCCAGGCAGACAGCCATCGCGCAGAGAACGAATAGCGGCGTTGTTTGACGATTCATGGACCAGCTTGGAGACTATCGTGTCAGAAGCCCGATCGTTAGGGAGGGCAATTTGGATATCAGGCCGTTCCTGACCGTCCCACCCAGTCGGGCTGCCCGGCCGGGGACCCCGGGGCTGGGCTTCGGATACCAAAGCTCGAGCTAGGGCCAACTCGGTCGGGAATTGAGACTTCGTCCCTTGCTTGCCGGCTCGATCTTCACGTTCTTGAACAGTATCGAACCGCTCGCATCTACGACTTCGCTGGCTTCTACGCCGCGGAAAACACAGTCTACAAACGTTACGTTATCGATCACTGCGCCGGGGAAACTGGCGATCCACATCACGCGTGGACTCGACGTGCTCTTAACATTTTCGAGGGTGACGTTGCGCACGATCGGTTTGTAAGGACCGTTGGGTCCCGTCTCGTACATGAAATCAATCGTCAGGATCGCTTCCTTGACGCGGCCAACTTCGACGTTCCGCATGAAAACGTTCTCGGCGAAGCCGCCGCGGCGAGCGTTTGATTTGAAGCGCAGAGCGCGCTCGAGATTCGGGCTGTCCATGTGACAGTTCTCGATGAAGACGTTGCGAATTCCGCCGGAGCACTCGCTGCCCATCACCACGCCGCCATGTCCGTCCTTCATCGTCGAGTTTCGCACGATGATATTTTCCGAAGGCACATTCACGCGCCGCCCGTCGTTGTCGCGGCCTGACTTGATCGCGATGCAATCGTCGCCCGTATCAAAGACGCAATCTTCAATCAGCACGTCGCGGCTGGATTCAGGATTGCATCCATCGTTGTTCGGTCCGTGAGAATTGATCTTGACGCCCCGCACGGTGATGTTAGTCGAGAGCACCGGATGGATTTCCCACATCGGCGAATTGATGATGTGAATGCCTTCGATCAGGATGTTGCGCGAACGATAAGGCTGAATGAAATTCGGCCGCAAGTATTCACCTCTGCCGAAGGTTCGATCCTTGACCGGAACCCCGCGCTCGCCAAAATCGAGCAGCTTACGAACGCTGGTGCGCGCCGGTGCTTCGCCCCCTTCTTTTCGTCTGGTCCAAGCCCACCAGTTTTGATCCGAAGCTGAACCATCAAGTGTGCCATAGCCAGTGACGGCGATGTTCTCCTGTGCGAAGGCGTAAATAAATGGCGAGTAGTTCATGCACTCAGTGCCTTCAAAACGCGTGTAAACAGCCGGCAAATATTTTTCCGGATCGGTGCTGAACTTGAGCGTCGCACCTTCCGATAAGTAAAGATTCACATTGCTTTTCAGATGAATCGCACCTGTCAGAAAAACTCCAGCGGGCACGACGACGCGGCCACCGCCGGCTGCGTTGCAGGCCGTGATTGCTTTGCGGATCGCTTCGGTTGAATCGGACTTGTCGCCTGCAATGGCGCCGTAGGTCGTGATATTGAAATCCCTGGCAGGAAATTTTGGCGCTTTGATGCGGGCTAGGATCGCGGGCACTGAATCCCAACCGACAACTCGGGCATTCGATCGTTGAGCGCGCTGCGCCGCCGCGCCGCCGGGCATCGGCGCGCTGAGCGCCCCAAGCAGCAGTGCCAGGGCAATTAAACGATAGATCAAACGCGACATGGGGATTCCTTTGCGGTGTTTCACTGTTCAGACTCTGAAGTTTATGAGCGCGTAATCCGCGATCTGCCATAAAAGAGAAGCTAAACGCCACCGAAGGCCGAAAAGCCTCCATCGACCGGCACTACCACGCCGGTAACAAAAGCTGACGCAGGCGATAACAACCACAGCACCGTCCCGATCAAATCTTGCGGTTCGCCGAAACGGCCCATCGGGGTGTGATTGATGATGCTCTGTCCTCGCGCGGTAAGCTCTCCGGTGTCTTGCTCGGTCAGCAGGAAACGGTTTTGCTCAGTCAGAAAAAATCCCGGCGCGATCGCATTGACCCGAATCCGAGGTGAATACTCCTGGGCCAAGTGAACCGATAGCCACTGAGTAAAACTATTCACGGCAGCCTTAGCCGCCGAATAACTTACGACACGCGTCAAGGGGCGAACGGCGCTCATCGACGAGATGTTTAGAATTACGCCGTCACCCTGCTCCACCATCTGTTTGCCGAAGACTTGCGTGGGCACGATCGTACCAAGCAGGTTCAAATCAAAAACGAATCGAATCGCCTCTTCAGGCAGATCGAAAAAAGAAAGATCCGGTCGAGTGGTCGCGCGCTGATCGTTTCCGCCGGCCCCATTCACCAGACAATCTACTTTCCCGAAGGCCTTGATAACTGTTTCAAGCGCGCGTTGCAGATCATCTTTCTTGAGCACGTCGCCTTCGACGATGATGGCTGAGTCTCTGCGCGACATTTCTGCAAGCAAAGCTTCAGCCTTGCTCCGGTTGCGTGCCAGCAGGGCGACGCTTGCGCCCGCATTAAGCAGACCCTGAACTATCGCGCGGCCAAGCACGCCCGTGCCGCCAGTCATGACTACCGACCGACCGGTAAAGTCGTACGGGTTGCTTACAGGATCACTCTTGTTACTCACGACGATTTTCTTTATCTAATCGCGGCTAATCAAATCAATTTCCCACGAACAGCGGCTTCAAGTGCCGGTCATACAAATTCTCAACAACGTTTCTGGTTACCGCTTCTTCGCACGCTTCCAGCATGTTCAGATAACGGTCGCCCATTTTGGCGGCGACCTTGTAACCAACGTGAAGCAATTGCCTGAAGTTGGGATTGAATTCTTTATTCTGCTGATCGTGCCTGAGCGCCGCAACGAATTGTTCAGAAGTCCAACTATCGACCTCTTCCTTCCGCGGCAGCTTGCTTCGATCGATGTCGATCACAGTCGCATAAGGCGCACAAAGCGCATCGATATCGTCGAGTGCTTTGCCGTAAATCTCCTTTACTAATCCAAGCGCTTCACCACCACTTTCAGCCAGACCGATCAATTCTTCCAGCCAATTGGTGCCGGCTGTCTTGACATGAATGCCGGCGCCAGTGCGCACGAGCGCCGTGCGAATCGGTTGGTAGATTGAAAACTTATCGCTGCCGGAGTGCACACTCAATTTCAGGTTCTTGGGCAGGCCATAACTGTCGACGGCGTGCGCAATGACAGCCAGATCTTCATTGAATTCCTTTTCGAATTGCGCAACATCGCCAACGTAGTCAACGCCTTTATTAAATCTTCCAGTGAATTTCGGCGCGATGGTCTGTGCCGGAATTCTCTCGTTAGCAATCGCGGCCAGAATAACCAGAAGTTCCGGCGGAGTCTGCGGGCTATCCGTCTCATCCATCGAGACTTCTGTGATAAAAGATCCTTCGCCCTTTACCGACGCGATGTGACGATAAATTCGGCCGGCTTCCTGCGCCGCATACAGATACTTTCCGGCGATACCTTCGATTTGATCGCGCGTGGTTTGAAACGGCTCGGCAATTCCTGGGATTTCCAATCCGCCAACTAGTTCGGAATGGCAATTAACAAAGTTCTGCACGTCACCTGGATCGGCCGGTTGGCCAATCGCATCCGCCACGTCGAGAGTGTAGAAGTCCGATGATTCAATGAACTCGTCGACGATTTCCAGGCGTATGTGATCCGCATCGACGTGGAATGGCTTGGTCCAAGCCAAATCTCTGACCGCCGCGTCGGCGGCGGCGCGCACGCTCGCGGGCTTTGAACCGACGACTGTGTGTTCACGATAAGACTTGTTCCAGACCGGAATGACTTCAACGCCTTGCGCGCCGGCCTGCATGCAGGCTTTGAGTTGGGCCTTGGCCTGATGGGCAAACCGATCGCCGACGCCGAAGGAATATTTCTCGAGTTTCAAGTGGTTATTCATGTGTGTGCTACGCGGGAATGTGCATGGTCAGCGTAAATCATTTCCTCGATTCTAGCGACTTCGCGGCCAACCTGACCGTCGACTTGCGGTTTTCGATCATTGAAGATCGATTGCACAAAATCATCGATCAGTGGCAAATGCAGGTTTGCGTGCGGCGGATGTCTTTCGGTCCGCTCATCGTTCTGCGTTGAGATCTTAATCGCACCTTCGTTCAGCACAGGGACATGAATCGAACCCTGGCTGCCAAAAATCTCCAGGGTGTCCTGCGGCTCACGCGCAGCGTGAGTTACGGAGAGGATCGCCTGCGGACCATTTTCAAATTCGAATAAGGCAGTCGCGGTGTCCTCAACCTCGCGATCGAAAAGTAGGTTACCGACGAGCGACTTCACTTGTTTGATCTTGCCGAACAAATTGATCAGCACCTCGATTCGATGACAACCAAAGTCGAACATCGGACCGCCGCCGGACAAGTTTCTTTCCAGCAACCAATGCCGGGGATGTGATGTTGGCGGATCGAACCATTCAAACGCGTTCACCTGACCGAGAATTGGTTTGCCGATCTCCCCCGACGCCAGGATTGATCGGACGCGATCAATCACCGGATAAAATTGGCGGTAATAGGCTACGCCGAGGCGCACGTTGTTCTCTACGCAGGCAGCGATCATCTCATCACATTCAGCGACGGTCATCGCCAACGGCTTTTCACAAAGGACGTGTTTACCTCCTTGTGCCGCGGCGATCGCTTGCGCGGCATGCAAATGAACTGGCGTGGCGACGTACACCGCGTCGACCTCTTCATCGGCAATCAGCTCTTTCCAGTCCGCGTACCAGCGACGCGCGCCGAATTCCTTTGCGAACTGCTCGGCTTGATCGAACCTGGCTCGACTTACTGACACCAGTTCGGAATTCGAAATTTCGCACAGCGCGGGCGCAACCCGCTTGCGTGCGATATCACCGCAGCCGATCAATCCCCATCGAATATTCATCGCTTCGCGGCCGTCTGTTGGATCAGCCATTTGCTGAGGTCGCGAGCGGCTTTGTAGTTATCGAAAGTTGGCGGCAACTTTCGGCCGTCAAGATATTCGTTGTAGAACCACGGATCGCCCACGGCGAAAACAGTCCCACGTCCGAGCTTTGCCACCACCATGATCGCATCGCCTTTGTCATCGAACACCGACTTCGCGGGCGACGTAAGCGCGAAAGTTGAAATCTCTTTCAGATAAAGTCGCTTCGCCGTTTTGAAAATCGGATGACCATCGGGCACAAGTACGAGTCCTTTTTCAAACTCATTTCCCGGCACCTTGTTGCGGCTGTCTTTATTGAATTGAATGCCGAACTCTTTGGCGAGTTGATTGAAATGATCGAACTCCATGTTGCCGACGTCGTTGCCCATGAAGACCAGCACGCCACCGGCCTTCACCCAATCAGTGATCGCTTTAATGTGCGCCGCTTCGATGTAATTCGGATGCTCGCTTTCCTGCGGCGTGTCGGGATCGACAATGATGTAGATGTTCGTTCCCTTGAGATTCGCGGCGGTGGGCGCTGCAGCCAAGCTCTTCGTGTTCGCGCCAAAGCTGCGGAAGACGCGCCCCCAAAGCGAGTAGCCGCCATTCGCGCGCTCATCCCATTTGTAGTGCCACGGAATGACACGTCCCGTGATGTCTTTCTTCGTTTCAGCATTGAAAAAACAATCGAGCGTCACCGTCTTGCCTTTGCCCAGCGCTCGGTTCGCGTTCATCTCGATTTCCGAACTCGCCATCAGGAAAGCGCCGATGCCTTTCGGATCATTCGTGACGATCTTCTCGCCGATGTAGTACTGATAGCTCCCGTCGCGATAAGGATTACCGCCGAGCCCCGCGCCGCCGACCGTTCCTTCGAGATTCGTTTGTCCGTTGGCATCGGTTTTGACGAAGCGATTCAGAATTCCCTGGTAGCCCTTGTCCGCGACCGCCAAATAATGTTCAGGCAGATAACCGCGCCGCACGCCTTTCGCCAAAGCGTATACAAACATGCAAGCTGCGGAAGCTTCGAAGTAATTTCCTTTCTCAGTTTGTTTGTCGAGGATCTGATACCACAGCCCAGCCTTTGGATCCTGATACTTTTCAATCGCCGGAGCCAGACGTTTCAGGATCGCAATCAGTTCGGCCCTCTGCGGATGATTCTCGGGAAAGTAATCGAGGGTATCGACCAGCGCCATCGCATACCAACCGATCGCGCGCGCCCAGAAATTCGGTGAAAGGCCTGTCTGCGGATTGGCCCAGCGCTGCTGTTTCGACTCATCCCAACCGTGATAGAGCAGCCCGGTTTTCGGATCGCGGGCGTGCGCTTCCATCCAGATGAATTGCTTCGCGATGTCGTCAAAGGCAGCGTCATCATGAAAGGTCGCCGCGTACTCGGCGTAGAAAGGCTCGCCCATGTACAGGCCATCGAGCCACATTTGGTACGGATAAATCTTCTTGTGCCAAAACCCGCCCTCATGCGTGCGCGGGTGCGTCTTCAATTGTTCACGCAATCGATCGGCAGCCTTTTTGTACTTTTCCTTTTCCGTAACCCGGTAGAGCGTCAGCAGCAGTTTTCCTTCGTTGATATTGTCTATGTTGTATTCGTCCAGCTTGTAGGTTTTGATCGTACCGTCGTCGTTCACGAATCGATCGATGCTGTGCTGAATGAAAGCGAAGTATTTTCCATCCGCCGTGTTTAGCCAAACGTTTTCGATTCCTTTGAGCAGCACGCCCTGCTCGTAACTCCACTTTTCGGTCCTGGCTGGATCGGTTTCCCATGAATTGGCCCAACGCGTCATCGCGGTGGCGGCCATGCGTTCAGACACGGAAGGCGTCTGAGCAATCGCGGGTACTATCCAAAGAACCACGAACAGCAAAACGATTAATGTTATGAAAATGATTTTCATGGCGACTATTGCGGCGCATTTTAAACCACGAGTGCTCTCAGTCAACAGCATTTAGAGTTCAATCGTCTCTGTAAATTTTCAGACGGCCCGGGACATTGCGCTCTATGCAAAATCAAATTTGGCTTCGTCGATTTTTATCTTGCTCATATCGATAGGTTCTCGTAGGCTATCATTCCATTCGATCGACCAGTCCGTTCACTACGCGGTGAAATGAGTTCGACATTCGCACCAACTGAAAGTTCTATTGAGCGCCGCTCGGCAGGCAACAACGTCTGGCTGCGGCGCGCCGGCGTGAATGAGCGAACCGCATTGATGGCCCACACGCCACATGCGCTCAAATACGAAGTCCTGGAATCGGAAGAAGCTGTTGGTCGCGCAATGCTTGCCGAGATCGAAGCGGCGGGGCGAACGAAATCCGATGATTTGACGATTTTGATTCTCGGCGGCCGCGGCGCTCAAGCGCTGCATCGCTTAATTGGTGAGAAGGCCAAGACGAGTGAACTCGATCATCTGTTGAGCCGCTTGAATGTTTTCACGCAGGATGCGCTGGCGCCGATGCGGATGAACAACGCCTTCAGTTTCGTGCGCGATTTCGAACGGCTGCTGGGCGAGGCGTTCTTCGCGAAGGTGAAGACTTTCAACTCGATGCAAACCGATGCGCCGGACCTCGAAGCGGAAGTAATTCGCTACGTTGAAGCTTTGGAAACGACGGGCGGCATCGATATTTTCTTTCTGGGCTTGGGACCGGAGGCGAACGCCGCGTCGCACATTTGTTACATCAAGCCCGGCAGCGGCGCCGGCGCAAACGACGTGGCCGGCGTGATCCCGATTTCACAGAGCATCGTCGAACACCACGTTAACAAGTTCAAAGCCGGCGGTACTTCTCCGAATGAAGCCGATGAGATCGAGGTTCGCAGCGCGACGCATATCCTGACGCTCGGTCCGGCGGCAGTTCTTGGCGCGAAACGAATTGTGCAGTCGATTGTCGACGCCGACACCGCGCCCGCGAAAGTAGAGAGTTTTGAACGCTTCATCAATACTGAATTGGCTGATGACGCAGAGAGGCGAACGCGCCAGCTTGATGAGAATCCCGGACTCTGGATTCGGCTGAATCCGAATGTGCGATCGTTGGTTCTGCCGAGCGTACTGGGATGAATTTGAGCAGAGATGATTGTTGCGCGGCTATGCATGCGTGAGAGCACTTCGCCTAAGCAGACATAGAATCAAACCATGAATCCAGTAAGTGGCTCTATCAAAACCAACCCGGTTGCTAACGCGCGCGTCGGTTACTTTCGCTGGACCATCTGCGCCTTGCTGTTCTTTGCCACGACGATCAACTACGTCGATCGGCAGGTAATCGGAATCCTCTCAAAGGACCTGCAGGCGGCATTCCATTGGAGCGAGATCGATTACGGAAATATCGTCGCGGCATTTAATGCAGCATACGCGATCGGGTTGTTGGTAGCGGGACGTTTGATCGATCGCTTTGGCACCAGGATCGGATATGCGACCTCGCTGACGATTTGGAGTCTGGCCGCGATGGCCCACGCGCTCTCGCGCTCGGCATTTGGTTTTGGTGTCGCGAGGGCTGCGCTCGGTTTGGGAGAAGCCGGCAACTTTCCCGCTGCAATCAAGACCGTCGCCGAGTGGTTTCCCAAAAAGGAGAGAGCGCTCGCTACCGGCATCTTCAACGCCGGTTCGAACGTCGGCGCGATCGTAGCTCCGTTGACTGTTCCCTGGATTGCGCTGCACCTGGGTTGGCAGTGGGCCTTTATCCTGACTGGCGCCATCGGCCTGGTGTGGCTGGCATTTTGGATTCCGCTTTACGGCCGGCCCGAAACGCACCCGCGGCTTTCGCAAACTGAGTTGGCATACATTCAGAGCGATCCTCCCGATCCACCGGCGGCGAAAGTTCCGTGGATCAAATTGATTCCGCAGCGAGAGACGTCGGCATTCGCTATCGGTAAGTACTTAACGGATCCGATTTGGTGGTTCTATCTTTATTGGGTGCCGCCATTTCTTCGCCAGAATTATGGTCTTGATCTAACGACGATTGGACCGCCGCTGATTGCGATTTATGTCATCGCCGACATTGGCAGCATTGGCGGCGGCTGGCTGTCGTCGACGCTTATTAAGCGCGGCTGGACAATCAATCAAGCACGGAAAACAGCGATGCTCATTTGCGCGCTTCTGGTCACCCCGATTGTCTTCGCCTCGCATGCGACGAATATGTGGTTGGCGGTAGCTTTAGTGGGGCTGGCTGCCGCCGCGCACCAGGGCTGGTCGGCGAATATTTTCACGCTGACTTCGGATATGTTCCCGCGGCGCGCCGTCGGTTCGGTCGTCGGCATTGGCGGAATGGCAGGAGCTTTCGCGGGCTCAACGATGGCCGTGATCGTTGGCTATATTCTGCAAGTGACCGGCGGAAATTATCGAGTACCGTTCTTCATCGCGGCCTCGGCATACTTGCTGGCACTATTAATCATTCAGTTGCTGGTGCCGCGAATTGAACCGATTGGCGACGTCGACGCTATTAAACACAGACCGTTCTCAGTCGGCACGATTGTCGGCTTTGGATTCGTGGGCGGAATCTTTGGGTCCTTTGGCGGCTGGTGCATTGGCATCTTGTCACGCGCGTCGGGATCGCATTTGTTACAGTACATGGCCATCGGCGCTGTGATCGGCGTAGTGACCGGGATTATCAGCGGCCTGCTAATCACAAGTGCAGGCGCCAAGTCTCAGCCCGTCTAGTATGGCAATCAAGCAAGAGTTGAAGATTAGAAAGAAAGAAGATTGTCGCTGGGACTTGGTTAGTCTCGGCGAAGTGATGCTGCGTCTCGATCCGGGTGATGGTCGCGTTGCGACGGCGCGCAATTTTCAAGTGTGGGAGGGCGGCGGCGAGTACAACGTCGCGCGCGGTTTGAAGCGATGTTTTGGAATGGACACGGCGGTGGTCACGGCCCTGGCTGATAATCCTGTGGGCCGGCTCGTGCAGGACTTGATTTACCAGGGCGGTGTCGATCAATCGCATATTCGTTGGGTTTCATATGATGGCATCGGACGACGCTCGCGCAACGGATTGAACTTCACCGAACGCGGATTCGGCGTGCGCGGCGCTGTCGGCTGTTCCGACCGAGGACATACCGCGGTATCGCAACTGAAGCCTGGCGATATTGATTGGGAAAAGATTTTTGGTGATGAAGGCGCGCGCTGGTTTCACACCGGCGGCATTTTCTGTGCGCTCTCTGAAAGCACTCCCGCCGTTGCGCGCGAGGCGATTGAGGTCGCCAGGAAACATGGAACGATCGTTTCTTACGATCTGAATTATCGCGAGTCGCTGTGGAAAGGTGTCGGCGGCAAAGCGCGCGCGCAGGAAGTGAATCGCGACCTGGCGCCGCTGATCGACGTGATGATCGGGAACGAAGAAGACTTCACGGCGTGTCTTGGATTTGAAGTTGAAGGCGTCGACGATAATCTTTCGAAGCTGGATATCGGAAACTTTCGTCGGATGATCGAGCGTGCTACTTCAGACTTTCCCAACTTCAAAGTGGTGGCTACGACGTTGCGCAACGCAAAGACCGCAACGATCAATGATTGGGGCGCGGTCTGCTTCGCGAACGGGGAGTTCTATCAAGCGACGACCCGCGAGAACCTGGAGATTTATGATCGCGTCGGTGGCGGAGATTCGTTCGCGTCTGGATTGATCTACGGATTTCTGATGAACAAAGGCCCGCAGTACGCAGTCGATTGCGGCGCGGCGCACGGCGCACTCGCGATGACTACACCCGGCGACACGACGATGGCGACGTTGAGCGAAGTTGAGAA
>DATLVM010000309.1:0-2262 GCA_035577445.1 Pyrinomonadaceae bacterium | reverse complement strand
CGATTCACATCGAAGAGCTCGAGATTGAAGCTCGGGATACCAAGCTCGGACCTGAAGAGATCACTCGCGACATCCCGAACGTCGGCGAGAACATGCTGCGTGACCTTGACGAGAGCGGCATCATCCGCATCGGCGCACAGGTCAAGCCGGGTTCGATTCTAGTCGGCAAAGTCACGCCCAAAGGCGAGACGCAACTGACCGCGGAAGAGAAACTTCTCCGCGCAATCTTCGGCGAGAAGGCCGCGGACGTGAAGGACGCATCGCTCGTTTGCCCGCCGGGAATCGACGGCACCGTCGTTGATGTCCAGGTCTTCACGCGCAAGGGTCAGGAAAAGGATCAGCGTTCGCTTTCGATCGAGCAGGAAGAGGAGGAGCGGCTCAGACGCGACCTCGACGATGAAATTCGTATCCTGCACGAACAACGTAACGAGCGCATCTACGAGTTGTTCGAAGGACGCAAGCTGGCGTCCGATCTAACGGTAAATCGCGAAGTAGTTATTCCAAAGGGCGAGCCGATTACCCGCGAAATGCTTGAACAAGTCGAGCCGAAGGCTTTGCGCAAGGCTGAGGTTGCCGGTTCGCGCGTCGATGCTGCGGCGGAAGTAAAAGCCTACGAGGATCGGACCGAGCGGCAAATCAAGATCCTTTCGGACATTTACGAAGAGAAGATCGCAAAGCTGCGTCAGGGTGACGAGCTTTCACCGGGTGTCATCAAGATGGTGAAAGTCTTCATCGCGATGAAGCGCAAGCTGTCGGTCGGCGACAAGATGGCCGGCCGCCACGGAAACAAGGGCGTGATCGCGCGCATCCTCCCAGAGGAAGATATGCCGTATTTGCCCGACGGAACGCCGGTCGAGATCGTTCTCAATCCGCTGGGCGTCCCGTCACGTATGAACGTCGGCCAGATTCTGGAGACGCACCTGGGCTGGGCGGCGCGCGTGCTCGGCTTGTATTACGCGACGCAGGTGTTCGACGGCGCGACCGAAAAGGAAATCAAGAAACGCCTGGAAGAATCAGGGGCACGGGCGCGGGAACTTGGGTTGCCGGAAATCGTCAATGCTTCAGGCAAGGCGATTCTCTACGACGGATTGAGCGGCGACGCGTTCGAACAGAAGGTGACTGTCGGCTACATCTACATGCTGAAGCTGTCGCACCTGGTCGACGACAAGATTCACGCGCGATCGATTGGGCCGTACTCGCTGATTACGCAGCAGCCGCTGGGCGGCAAGGCACAATTCGGCGGGCAGCGATTTGGAGAGATGGAGGTTTGGGCGCTGGAAGCTTACGGTGCGGCGCACATCCTTCAGGAGTTGCTGACGGCGAAATCCGACGACGTCGCGGGACGTTCGAAGATTTACGAAGCGATCGTCAAAGGCGAAGCCGACTTCGATCCGGGTTTGCCGGAAAGCTTCAACGTGCTCGTGCGCGAGTTGCAGTCACTCTGCCTCGACGTCGAGCTGGTGAAGAAGGACGGCACGCCGGACGAGACGATTGCCGAACCGTTGATTACGTCTGGCATTTAAGGGAATTGCCACAGAGGCACAGAGACACGGAGAAATGGCCACAGATAAACACAGATCGACGCAGATAAGACAGACAGATCAGCGTATATCTGTGTCCATCTGTGGCTAAGGTTCTCTGGGCCTCCGTGCCTCTGTGGCATCGATTACGGGAGAAAAGATGTTTCGATTCCAACAAGAGAAAACGCAACTCGCGCCTGACTTCGAGGCTATTCGCATTTCGCTCGCTTCGCCGGAAAAGATCCGTCAGTGGTCGCACGGCGAAGTAACCAAGCCCGAAACAATCAACTATCGCACGTTCAAGCCGGAGCGCGATGGTCTGTTCTGCGCGCGTATCTTCGGCCCAGTGGCGGACTGGGAGTGCCTGTGCGGCAAGTACAAACGCATGAAGCACCGCGGGGTGATCTGCGATAAGTGCGGCGTTGAAGTCACCCAGGCAAAAGTTCGCCGCGAACGTCTGGGCCATATCGATCTCGCCAGCCCGTGCTCGCACGTGTGGTTCTTTAAGGGACTGCCGTCGCGCATCGGACACTTGCTCGACATTCCTCTGCGCGAGCTCGAGAAGGTTCTCTACTTCGAATCCTATATCGTCATCGATCCCGGCGATCTGAAAGAAATCAAAGAGCGCGAGCTGCTAACTGACGAGCGGTATCGCGAACTCATGCGCGATTATCCGGGTCAGTTCGTGGCCAAGATGGGCGCCGAGGCGATCAAAGAGTTGCTCTCGATGGTCCAGATTGAA
>DATLVM010000308.1:0-8359 GCA_035577445.1 Pyrinomonadaceae bacterium | reverse complement strand
CGGTCTTTCCGGCGATGGGCGCGCGAATCGTCGTGTAGCTGAGTTGTACGCGCGCGTTTTGCACGACGGCCTCTTCGGCTTTCTGCGCAGCTTGTAGATTTGCCACGGACGATTTGTCGGCGCGCACGGTGGCTTCGTCGGCACGGAGCTTTGTCAGATCGTTGTCGTATTGCTCGCGCGGAACGACACCGGCTTCAAGCAATTTGAGATCGCGATTGACCATGGTTTGATCGTTGGTAACAGTCGCTTCGTCACGCGCGACGATGTCGTTTGCCTGACGCACTGCGGCCATGGCCTTCAGGAGATTTGCTTCCGACTCGCTCAACTGTGCCTGCAAAGGCCGAGGATCGATCATGAACAACAGATCGCCCTTCTTAACTTCCTGACCCGGGGTAAAGCCGACGCGCATCAGCGTGCCTTCGATTTGTGATCGAACGGCTACGGTAGACAGCGCTTCGGTATTGCCGATGCCTTTGATTTGGATTGGCACATCCTGTTGCGTCACGCTCGCAACTTCGACGGGCACCACTTCGCCTGCGCCGCCCCGGCCGCCTCGACCTCCGCCACCGGGTGTCGCTGCCTTGTCGCCGAGAAATCTCCAAAGGACGACGAGCAAAACGACCAGCAGGAGGACGCTGACGATCTGAATTATTCGCGCGCGGGTTTTGTGCGGGCGACGAGTTGTTGACGCGGGTGTGGCATCAACCGGGATGGCTCCGGCGGTTTCCTGGCGTGTTACTACGGGCGCATCGGAAAAATCTCGCGAAACTTGTTCGTCCATTTACGATCCGTTTTTCAGACGTGTCGACAAGCCTGATCCTACAAAGCTTTAAGTCCTGGGCCGAATTGCTCGGGGGTAGTTTATGGTCGCACAAGTATCGACGCCGCCGCAAAGACATTGGTTACAAGTCTTGATAGCCCAGCCTGTTAGATGGGGGCGCCCTTGCGGCATCAAGACCGAACCATCGGAGTTCGCGTAACTCCTCTTGACTTCATGCCTCTTCGTGATAAGACTGTGCCCGCTGGCCCGGTGAACCAGGGCAACGAAAAATGAATCAACCACAGATGAACGCAGATTACACTGATAAGAAAACACGAAATCCACTACGGGTCTGATCTGTGCGCATCTGTGTGAATCTGTGGTTAATCTCACCGTGACTTGCCCTTTGTCGCGGCCGGGCTTCTGACACGATCGAACTTTCTAACAAACATGGAGTTAACAATGAAATCTTTGAATCATCTTTCGCGACGATACGTTTCGGCGCTTTGCGCGATTGCGCTGATTGCAACTTCGTTGGCGCACGCCTTCGCGCAACAGCCGGCAACTGCGAAGCGCCCAATTGCGCACAAGGACTACGACTCGTGGCATTCGATCCAGTCACCGCAAATCTCGCGTGACGGAAAGTTCGTCGCGTACGCCTACATGGCGCAGGACGAAGACAGCGAAATCGTGGCGCGCAACCTCGCGACCGGACAGGAGTGGCGCGCGCCGCGCGGATACCGTCCACCAGCGCCGCCGCCGGATGATTCGATTCCAAACTTTGGCGAGTTGATCGCGGCGCAGGCGCGACTCGCGCGTCCGGCTATTACTGCCGACACTAAGTTTGTAGTTTTCAGTATTGAGCCGACGAAAGCTGACCTCAACAAGGCCAAGAAGGAAAAGAAGCGGCCCGACGACATGCCGAAGAACGGGCTTGGCATCATGGATCTTTCCAGCGGCCAGGTTGCGAAGATCGACCGAGTGAAGAATTTCCAGGTGCCGGAAGACGGCGGCGGCTTCATCGCTTATCTAATAGAAGCTAAACCTGCGACGCCGCCTGCGAGAGAAAGCGCGCCGAAGGAAAACCCAACTAATCCAACTGAAGCTGTTGAGGATTCAAGTGATTCAACCCAGGCTCCGCAAACCGGGCGGCCGGGTCGCGGTCCAAAGAAGGAATACGGCTCTGATCTCATTCTGAGAAACACCACCACCGGCACCGAACGCACTTTCAGCGACGTGCTCGACTACAGTTTGAGCAAAGACGCGAAGACGCTCGTCTATACCACATCGTCGAAGAATGAAGAGACGAACGGCATCTATCTCGCTTCCACGCAAAGCGACGCGGCGCCGATCGCGCTCCTTTCCGGCAAAGGGAAATATCAGAAGCTAACCTGGGATGAAGAACAGACCGAACTCGCGTTCATCAGCGACCACGACGACCAGGCTTCGAAACAACCGAAGTTCAAGGTTTACATGTGGGAGCGCGCGACCGGCGCACCCATCGCCGGCGCCAATCTCAATCACGCCGTAGCACCGCCAGTCGCGACTGAGATCGTTTCGAACTCATCACCCGGTTTCCGTAAAGATTTCGTCGTCAGCGACAAAGCTAACTTGAGTTTCTCGCTCGACGGTTCGCGTCTGTTTCTGGGCGCGTCTCCGCCACCTGAGCCTGAGAAGAACGCGGATGACGACAATCCGGCGGACGAGAAAGTGCTCGTCGACCTTTGGCACTGGAAGGATGATTACATTCAGCCGATTCAAAAGGTGCGCGCTGAGCAAGAGCGGCAGCGCTCGTATCGCGCCGCTTATGACGTAAAAGGCAAAAAGTTCGTTCAGCTCGCTGACGAGAAACTTGAGACGCTCACGCCCGCGGCGGACGGCCGGTTAGCGATCGGATCAGACAATCGCGCCTATCGCGTCACGAACGATTACGATCCGGGCATGACGGATTTCTACGTCGTCAACGCGGAAGATGGTTCGCGAAAGCCGGTCGCGCAGAAGCAGCGATTCAATGTGTCGCTCTCGCCCAGCGGCAAGTACGCAATCTATTTCGACGGCAAAGATTGGAACGCGTATTCAGTCGCGGCCGGCGCCAAGGTCAACTTAACGAAAGGCCTGGGCGTTAATTTCTTCAATGAGGATAGCGACACGCCGGAGCTGCCGAACGCTTACGGGGTCGCCGGTTGGACGAAGGACGACGCGTCGGTGCTGATTTACGATCGCTTCGACGTTTGGCAGGTCTCGCCCGATGGGAGCGGCGCGAAAAACCTGACTGACGGCGTGGGCCGCAAAGACAAGATTCAATTTCGCTACGTGCGGCTCGATCCGAAAGAACGTTCGATCGACCCCGCGAAGTCGCTCCTGCTTCATGCTGAAAACATGGAAACCCATGACGAAGGGTTCTATCGCGATCGCGTTGGTGGCAGCTTGCCAGAAAAACTTTTGATGGGAGCAAAGGGCTACAACAATCCGACGAAGGCGAAAGACGCCGACGTGCTCATGTTCACGGCGTCGCGTTTTGATGAATATCCGGACGTCTGGATCACGGATGCGAACTTCAAAGCGCCCAAGAAGATCACTAACGGCGATGCGCAACGCGCGCAATTCAATTGGGGCGCCGCGGAACTCGTCAACTTCAAAAACACGGATGGCGTTGCTTTGAAAGGTCTGCTGCTGAAGCCCGACAACTTCGATCCGAAAAAGAAGTACCCGATGATCGTTTACATCTACGAACGTCTGTCGCAGGGACTACACCAGTTTCGCAATCCCGGCCCGGGCACTTCGATCAATCCGACTTACTACGTCAGCAACGGCTACCTGATTTTCATGCCGGACATTGTTTACAAAACCGGTTATCCCGGTCGCGATGCTTTGCAGTGCGTGCTGCCCGCGGTGCAGACGGTTGTCGATAAAGGCTTCGTTGATGAAAACAACATCGGCATCCAGGGACACAGTTGGGGCGGGTATCAGATCGCCTACATGGTCACGCAAACCAATCGCTTCAAAGCCGCCGAAGCGGGCGCGGCCGTCGTGAACATGACCAGCGCCTACAGCGGCATTCGCTGGGGCACGGGACTGCCGCGACAGTTTCAATACGAGCATTCGCAATCACGCATCGGCGGTTCGCTGTGGGAGTATCCGATGCGCTATCTCGAGAACTCGCCGATCTTTCACGCCGACAAGATTCAGACGCCGCTGCTGCTGATCAATAACGACGAGGATGATGCGGTGCCGTGGTACCAGGGCATCGAGTTCTATCTCGCTCTGCGACGCCTGAACAAAGAGGCTTACATGTTCACGTACAACGGCGAGAAGCATGGCCTGCGCAAGCGGATCAATCAGAAGGACTACACGCGACGCTTGCAGGAATTCTTCGATCACTTTTTGAAAGGCGCGCCCGCGCCTGAGTGGATGGAGAAGGGCATTCCTTATCTGCAGCGCGAAAAGGAGAAGGAGAAGTATCGTGCGGCTGATGAGCCGGAGCGGTAGCCCGACCGTGAGGGAGTTAGAACCTTCTGCGAGAATGATGGACTACCTAAAGTATTTTGATCGCGAGCATTATTTGTTTGATGACGTACGTTCGCGTTTTCGCGTCGAACATTCCCTTGGAGCTTTTGATTTTTTTTCAATAGTGATCTGGAAAGCGAACCGGTCTAAATCAAAAATTGCTCGCCGGCTTTTGAAGAAAGAAACGAAAACCAAGCGCGATCTGGAGGCTAGGTGTCGCGCTCTGACAAAGACGCTATTTGACGCCGATAACGATAAGGAACGGCTGCGATTGCTCATAAAGGATTGGGGATTTGCCTTACCTATGGCGTCCGCAATTCTAGCCGTATGTTTGCCTGAGAAGTTCACAGTTTATGATTACCGAGTTCGCGATCAACTCAATAGCTTTCCAGACCTAAATACGCGGAATTTCGAAAAACTGTGGAGGCATTATCAAGCGTACAGGGCTGCCGTTTCCAAGCTCGCACCTAAGAGTCTAAGTTTGAGAGAAAAAGACCGCTACCTGTACGGCAAGTCAAACGCATTACAATTGAAGAACGATATTCGGCGATCATTTAACCTAAGTGTAGAATAGTATGCTGATGACTTACCAAAACATCATCACCATCGAACCTGGAAAGCGCGGAGGGCGCCCGACGGTTCGCGGAATGAGAATCGCCGTAGCCGACGTGCTCGGATGGCTGGCGTCAGGAATGACGCATGAAGAAATCCTCAGCGATTATCCTGAGCTTAGCGAAGATGACATCCTCGCTTGCCTTGCCTACGCCGCTGACCGCGAACGCAAACTTGTCACAGCCACCACATGAAGCTGTTGTTCGATCAGAACCTGAGTTTCAAACTCTGCCGCCTCTTGGCTGACATCTTCCCTGATTCAAATCAAGTTCGCTTGCTCGGCATGGAAGAAGCAAGCGATCGAACCATTTGGGAGTTCGCAAAAGAAAACGGATTCACCGTTGTCTCGCATGATGTTGATTTCGCCGACCTGGCTACACTCTTCGGTCCTCCGCCAAAAGTAATCTGGCTCCGTTGCGGCAACCAACCAACCGAGGCAATTGAAAAGCGTTTGCGCGACCATGTTGAGGCAATCGCCTCGTTCGTTGGAGATGAGGCGGCTGCGTGCTGGGAGATCTACTAGAAGGAACTTCTTTATCCCGCTCGCTACTGCTCGCGGTTCTGTATCAAACAAAGAAAAGGCGGCCTTGCGGCCGCCTTTCTTTTACCCGGAGGAGCCAACTCCAGGGTTTTCGGCGCTCGTCGTGAGCGCGCGAACCTGATCGTTGATTCCTATTGCACGGTGAATTGATATAAAAGCGCTCCGGCGACTTTCACAGGTTCTCCCTGCAAGCGGGTGGGCGCGAAGACGGCCTGTCGCGCAGCATCGACCGCCGCCGCCTGCAATAGCGGATGCCCTGAGACAGCCCGTGCTTCGACGACATGCCCGGTTTCGTCGATCGTGACTTCGACAGTGACTGAGCCCGAGGCTTTTGCCGCTCTCGCAATTTCAGGATATCGAGGCACGGGCAAGCTAATCGCTTTTCCATTGAGCTCTCCGCCCCTTATCACTTTGCGTTCACTCCCTCCCGGAATAGCGATTCCATATTGTGCCGTTCCATATTCGCTTCCTGCTTCACGATACTCGCGCCGAATTCCCTCCTTATTGACCGTTACTACGCTGCCATCGATCGCATTCACCATCACGTGATACGTGACGGGGTTGGCTTCGTCACCGGAAAGAATCACGACGTGATAGAGCACTTTGCTGGGCTGCGCGAGTTCACCTGGCTCTTTCCAACGTTCACCAACCAAACTACATTCGAGCACCTTGCCCGGGGCTTGACTGGTCGCGATCTGAATTGCCTGATCCATGCTGATCTTCGCCATCTTAGCTAACACGGCTTTTTGTTTGTCTTGTTGCTCGCGTTCCTCACGCGCGCGCGCTTCATCGACTCTCAGGAAGACGTAACCACCATCCTGAGTGTTTGCTGCGACGGTAATCGGCTTATCCATCTGCTCTCTCAATTCTTCGAGCCGTCTCTCAAGCTTCGCCTTCACCTCCGCGTTGGTCTCGCCTTTGATTTTTTCCTCCAACTCCCGAGCCTCGCGTTGCATCTTCTCTTTGAATTCCTGCTCCGTGTACTTGCGTAATTCCAGCTTCTGCTTTTCCTCTTGCGACGGCTCTTGCGCGCGGGCGGTGTTGATATTCAGATGGACCGCGAAGGCCCCCGCGGCGAGACATGGCAGCGCCATCAATAACGCAGCCGCGATCAACCAAGCTCTCTTCTTGTTCGCATTTATAGTTGTCCTCTTCAGCAATGACATGACTCTAACCTCCAGGATGTCGGCATCGGCGATGCCTACGGCTACGGTGCGCGCGCGGCGGGCCAAAGGCATGGCCGAACGCGCGAGTTGCACCAACGAGCGGGCGTAGATTTCAGGTTGCAGCAACAGCTCTGTCACCAGTTCATCGCAACGCAGCTCGCGGGTTTGCGTGATTCGCCGTCGCATCAGCACTGCGGCCGGATGAAACGACAAGGGGAGAAAAATGAATTCGTAAATCAGGTTAAGTAAATAATCGCGCCGCCAAACGTGAACCAGCTCGTGACCCAGCGCCGCCGTTAGTTCTTCATCAGTGGCTTCGCGTGCCAACGCTTGCGGCAGAATGATCACCGGGCGAAAGACGCCGACCGTCGCCGGAGTACTCAACACACTCGAGTTCACCAACGTAACTTCACGCGCGGCAATCGCCCGACGACATTCGGAAGCGATCGCGTGCACGCGATGACTCTCATCAAACGGCAGGGCTTGATGTTTCGCCGCTCGCGTCCTCACCCACGCGCGCACGAACCTCACCGCGCGATAGCTGAGAAAGATCAGAAAGATCATGAGCAAACCTGCGGCAACACCTACACCGATTTCGAGACGTGGCCGCGTAACGGTTAGCGCTGCCGTTGGGTTTGATTCAGGAATGTCCGCAACCACGACTGGCGCTACTGCTTCGATCGGCGGCGCAGTAGGCGTCAGCGTGGTGTTCTTCAGAAATGGACGTATCGAAGTTAAGAGGGGAAGAGCCAGCGACAACACCAGCGCCGCAACCCAAACCCTATGGCGATAACGAGCCATCGTCCGTCGCAGCAATAGATCGGCGAACGATGCGACCACCGCCACGAGCGCAACCTGCCAGCTCGCATTCAGCAAAAACGACAAAAAGTACTCAGCGGCGATCCTCATTTCTCTTTCTCCTCTTGTTCCTTGATTAGCTTTTGCAAGCGCGCCAGCTTCTTCGGCGTCAAATGTTTCGTCTCGACCAGGCTCATCACCAGGCTCTCGGCTGAGCCGCCGAACAAACGATCGATCAGGTCCGTGATGTGCTGCCGCGTCACGTGGCTGCGACTGACAACCGGCGCGTATTCGTAAGCGCGATCCTTCAAGACCCGCTTCACTTTCCCTTTTTTGTGCAGGATGTTCAGCATCGTCTGCACGGTCGTATAAGCCAGCTCGCGCTCGAGATGCTGCTGCACGGACTGCACGTTCGCCGGCCCGCTTTCCCACAGGACGTGCATGATCTCCAGTTCTAGAGGCGTTAAATGTTCCGTCTTTCGTCGCGCCATTTTCTCTCCGCTCCTAAGGATTTAGGACTTATACGCTCACGAATTCAACTTGTCAACTAATTTTTTAGGAGAAGCCCGTGAGGGAGCGCAGGCCTGACGCGGAATTAGCCACAGATGGACACAGATTTGCACAGATGAAAAACCGAAAAGAGTAATTCGCTTTTGCTCTTATCCGTGTTTATCCGCGTGAATCCGTGGCTTATTTTTTTCGCGATGTTGCCCTCCCTCACGGTCGGGCTGCTGACACATTAGAATTCGATGACCACGCCGGCGGACGGAACAATCGGTAGCAGGCGATCGAGCTGGCCAGAGACGCGGCCGTTGAAGCTAAAGAAATCGAAGCCGGCAAAGCGAACATTTTCGCGGTTGAAGAGATTGAGAACTTCGCCCGTAACGGTCAGCTTCGCTTTTTTGAAGATGAAGGCCTTGCTCAGACGAACATCCGCCCGACTATAGAACGGCACGCGGACTCGATTACGCTCGG
>DATLVM010000307.1:0-28080 GCA_035577445.1 Pyrinomonadaceae bacterium | reverse complement strand
GATTGAAAAGATCCGAGTCAGCGCTCTGCTGCACGACGTCGGCAAGATCGGCATTGATGATCGCGTCTTGAAGAAACCCGCGGCGTTGGATGACGAAGAATTTGAGCTGATGAAAACTCATCCGCAGAAGGGCTACAAGATCATGTCGCAGATTCCGGCGATGAGAGAATTTCTGCCGGGCATGTACATGCATCACGAGATGATTAACGGCCAGGGATATCCGCAGGGCTTGCAGGGCGACGAGATTCCGATGCAAGCACGTGTTGTCTCTGTCGCAGACACCTTTGATGCGATGACCACCGAGCGTCCATATCAACGCGCAATGGATTTGGAAGCAGCGTTGACGCGACTTAAGAGTTTCATCGGTACGCGTTACGACGCCCGCGTGGTGGCCGCGTTTATCGCCGCGTGCGAGGCAGGAAAGATTCGTCCCGGTGTGACGCGCGTAAACCGCAAGCAAAGTGAATTCCGCGGCCTTACTTCAGTCCCGCTCTCTCCCACGTCTGATTCGCTCATCGCAATCAGCTAGTGTCAGAAGCCCAACCGTGAGGGAGGGCAACATCCGATTCTCACGCTTAAACGTCAACTGACTCTTACGTAACCTGCCCTCGCTTACGCTTGGGCTGCAGATGCGGCGGTCGCTTTTGTGGCGACGCGCCGCTTCTGCTTATAATCGAAAACTAATTTACAAAAGTGTCGGAAGCCCAACCGAGAGGGAGGGCGCCGTTCATTGAACGAGCCCTTGCTTACGCGCGGGCTTCTGACATGATTGATGCGATTATGGCTTTTTGGAGAAGAAAGAAGGATGAGTTTGTCTCGCTCGGGCTAAACCAGCCGAGCACGGCGCCCGCGCCGGAACCTGCTACGGAGCCCGCGATTGCCGCGGAACCGAAGCGGCCGCTTGAACCACCGCCGCCGCCGCTTGAACCAGCGCAGCCGCCTAAGGTCGAAACACCGCAGTCTTCTCCGAGTGCTCCCTGGCAGACTTCGGTTCTAGGTCTTGATCTCTCGATCGAACAATTGCAGGCTCGCGAAGCCGCGCTCGAACAGGAATTCTCGGCGCGTTTCCGTCGCGCGGTTGCGGCCACGCGCGATTCGCTTTCAGACAGACTCGATAGTGTCTTCGCAGCCGGTAAGAAAATTGATGCCGAGTTGTTAGATGAACTTGAAGAGGCGCTCATCGCCGCCGACATCGGCGTACCGACGACGATGCACGTGCTCGAGACGGTGCGTCGCGGCATCAGTCGCAAAGAGATCGATGATATTGAAAAGCTAAAGCAGGCAATCAAGTCTGAACTGCTCTCGATCCTACAAGCTTCGGAGGCGCAAGGTGTCGCGTCCGAGACAAGCGTTCCTGACGACATTGCTCCGTACGTGATGATGATTGTCGGGGTGAACGGCGTCGGCAAAACCACCACGATCGGCAAACTCGCGCAGCGAATCAAAGCGGAAGGCAATGATGTTTTGATTTGCGCGGCTGACACCTTTCGCGCGGCAGCTTCCGATCAACTGGCGATATGGGCGGAACGAACCGGCGTGCCTTTGATTCAACAAAAGCAGGGAACTGATCCGGCGGCGGTGCTGTTCGATTCGATGAAGGCAGCGAAGGCCCGCGGCTCGGATGTTTTGATTGTCGACACCGCGGGGCGACTTCATAACAAATCGAATTTGATGGCCGAGTTGGACAAGATGAAACGCGTGGCCGGTCGCGAAGTCGACGGCGCGCCCCACGAAACCCTGCTGGTCGTTGATGCAGTTACAGGCCAAAATGGTTTAGAGCAAGCGCGACAGTTTCTCAAAGTCGCCGGCGTCACCGGAATTGTTCTGACGAAGCTCGACGGCACGGCCAAAGGCGGCATTGCGATCGCCATCGCAAAAGAACTTGGCCTGCCGATTCGTTATGCCGGCATCGGCGAGAAAGTCGATGACCTGGTTGTCTTTGATCCTGAGCAGTACGTGAATAGTCTTTTTAATTAAGTCTGAAGTCAGGAGTCTGGAGAGTCTGGAGTTTGAAGTGTCCAGGTTCCAGACTCAATATTCTTCGTGCCGTCAGGCACAAGATGTTTATAGTTACGATCCCTTTTTCTCCTTCTTGCGCTCCTTGGGAGCGCGATTGCATTTATGGCCGAGGTGCTATAAACATCTCGCCGCGCTGCGGCGAAAACTGAACCATACGTGAGCAACAATTCTCAATTTGACGAACTAATGATGCAGCGCGTTCTCGAACTGGCCGCGCGTGGCGTCGGACAGGTCAGCCCCGGTCCGCTGGTGGGGACGATCATCGTCGATCCAAATCAACAGATCGTCGGCGAAGGTTTTTATCTCTTCGATCAAATCAAGCACGCAGAAACTATTGCGCTCGAACAGGCCGGCGAGCAGGCGCGGGGCGCGACCGCCTATGTCTCTCTCGAACCTCATTCACATCAAGGCCGCACTGCGCCTTGCACCGATGCGTTGATCAAGGCTGGGATTAAACGCGTCGTCGCGCCGGTCGAAGATCCGAATCCGAAGGTCTCAGGTCGGGGATTCGCTCACCTGCGCGAAGCCGGCGTTGACGTCTGCACCGGATTAATGGCTGAAGAAGCGACGCGCGTAAACGAAGCCTACATTCATTTCATGCGCACTGGGCGGCCATTCGTGCATTTGAAGATGGCTGTGTCGCTTGATGGAAAAGTCGCGACCGTCAACGGCGACTCGCGCTGGATCACCGGCGAGCAAGCGCGCGCGCGCGTGCACGAGATGCGTCATCAATACGACGCCATCATGATCGGCGGACGCACTGCGCGCTCAGACGATCCGATGTTGACGGATAGATCCGGAAGAAAAAGAAGACGTCCTTTAGTGCGGGTGGTCATCGAACAGTATTTGCACATGTCGCCTGAATCACAATTGGCGCGAACGACCGATGCAGGGCCAGTGCTCATTTTCGCCTGCGGCGATCCTGATATGGACGAGCTGGCTGCATTGCAATCGCGCGGCGTCGAAGTAATCACTCAGGATTCCGCGCTCGATCTTCCGAATGTGACGGACGAGTTAGGAAAGCGATCAATTCAGAGTGTGCTGATTGAGGGCGGACCGTTCCTGGCTGCTCTGATGCTCGAGGGTGGCTTAGTAAACAAGGTGACGTTCTTCGTGGCGCCGATAATCGTCGGCGGTCAGGACGCGCCCTCGGCGATCGGCGGAGCGGGAGCTGAGAAGATAGCCGATGCGTTGCAACTCGATCGGGTTGAAGTCGTCCAGCACGGCCGCGACGTTGAGATCACCGGCTATCCCGTTGGATACGCAGGTGTCTCGCCCGCTTCCTGAACGATGCCAGAGAACGCGTAGATGAGCAGGCGGGACGCCTGCGTACCCAATGACTGCCAAGCGCCGTTTCGGTCAGAACTTCCTCGTCGATCGCGGCGTCGTGAGCAAAATCATCGATGCCTTCGATCCGAAACTCGATCAGACTGTCATGGAGATCGGTCCCGGACGCGGGGCGCTCACATCAGAGCTAAACAACAAGGCTGGTCGCGTAATTGCGATTGAATACGATCGCGACCTTGCCCCTCAACTGCGCGACAAATTTGCGGCAGTACCGAACTTCACTTTGATCGAAGGTGACGCGTTGACGATCAATTTCTGCGAAGCGATCAAGCCGGCGCAAGCGGCTCGCGTCATCGCGAATCTTCCTTACAACGTAGGCACAGCGATTTTGCAGAGGCTGATCGAACAACGCAGCTGCATCAGCGACATGACCTTGATGCTGCAGCTCGAAGTGGTCGATCGCATCATGGCCCAACCGGGCTCAAGCGAGCGCGGCTATTTATCGGTTTTCGTCGAAGCGTATTGCGAAATTGAAAAGCTCTTCGATGTCTCGCCGCAGGCGTTTCGACCAGCGCCGAAGGTTTGGAGTACGGTCGTGAGTTTGCGCCCGCGACCGAGAATCGCAGCAGATGTGAAGGACAAGAAACTCCTTTGGCAAGTCGTCAGCGCCGGCTTTGCTCATCCACGCAAGACGATCCTCAACAACCTGCGCGAAGCGCCTGAGCCTATCCAGGAACTACTGAAGAAGCGTGGCGGCGCGAGCATTGTCCTTTGCGACGCCGGCATTACACCATTGCGACGCGCGGAAACGTTTGCGCTGGAAGAGTGGGCTTTGATAGTGAATGCGATAGGTTAGAATTACTCAATCCCCGGAATTGCATTGCTCGCGTTAGATTCTTTGTACACTTCTAGCTCCCACTCCGCGATATTCTCGCAACCTCTTTCTCTCGATTTGTGATGGCACAGCCTGATGAGTTTCTTGTAGCTTTCGATGTCGTCAAGTTTTGTCCAATCGTATTGGGAGCGTTCGCTCCGTTTCAAGCCGAGCTTATCAATGATTATCCGATCGAGTGGGCAATGAGGTGGAGTTGTGATTTCGCCTAGGCACCATAAGTTCTTCAGGTAAAGATTAAGAGCCTTCTGCGCGATTCCAATTCGAAATCTATCTGACCTCAGAATGCCAGTTGGCTTGTATGTTTTCGTTAGGGCGTTCGCTAGGTCTTCTATGTTACGACAATGTTCTTCTTCATTAATGGGATTGGTGTATCTGATTGCCGCCGACCGTAGAGCTCCTTCTAAATCGTTGCGCAATGCAATTTTTCGTGTATCCCCAACCTCAATACCCTTTTTGTAAACACCCGCGTGTTGAAACGCCGAGATAATTGAGGTCGCCACTGCTTGATAGATTAGGAAGTCTGTCTTTTTCTTTTCAATCATTGCTCACGCTGCAGCCGGAGCTATCTCACGCTTGATGCGCTTGGCGTTACGAATCTCCGCCACGCGCAGATCATAGGCCGCTTGCAGATTTAGCCAGGAGCGAGCATCTCCTCCAAAATATCTAGCCAGTCTCATCGCGGTATCTGCGGTAACTGATCTTCGTTCACGAACGATGTCATTGATGCGGGCTGACGGAACGTTGAGGGCCTTCGCGAGCGCGCTCGCGGTCAGTCCGAGAGGAACCAGATAGTCTTCACGAAGTACTTCTCCGGGATGTATAGGCCGCATGCGATTCTTAAACATCTAATCAAACCTCAATGATAATCGATAATTTCTACATCCGCAGGACCCTCTGGAGTCCAGCGAAAACAAACGCGAAACTGATCGTTGACGCGAATGCTGTGCTTTCCTTGGCGATCGCCCTTGAGAGCTTCAAGGTGATTGCCGGGCGGAGATCGTAAGAACTCCAAGGTGTGCGCCGCGTCGAGTTGCGCGAGCTTCCGAGTTGCGACTTTCAGGATGCGCGAGAACCGCTTGCTTTTTCCGATCTCAAACAGTGCCTGCGTGTCGGCGCAACGGAAGCTACAGATCACGAATTCATGTTAGAACGCGAACCGCGGCTCGGCAAGGCCACGATAAGTCAAACGCTCATGAATATTCTGCGCTGACGTTCTATTCAATCAACGCGGCCAACCTTCGTGGCGCTATTTCCTGATAGCCTCGCTTTAAAAGGTCTGCCGCGGTTTCCCAATCAACCTCGTCCAGATCCAGCCGCATGCCGATCCATCCTCTGCTGCCGACATAAGCGGGAACAAAGAACGTCTCGGGATCAGACTGAATCAACCGGCGTTGTTCGTTCGCGTTCGACTTGCAAACCAGCGCGATCATGCCGTCGCCGTGATGATCGAATTGATAGTAAGCGAGTTTCTTCTTCCCAATTTGAAACACCAGATGTTCGCGATCATGACCTATTCGTTCGACCGTGACCTCTGGCATTGACTCGCAGATCTTAATCAGATGCTGGCGTCGCGGGTTCGCCGTCGATAGCTGTTGCGCTGAAAGAGTCATCAGGAAATCCTAACGAGCGTGGACGGTTATCTTCACGCCATCCTTCGGCCGCAAAGACATCGCCGGGTAAGTCTCAACCGGATGATTGGGCACGAGTGCCAATCGAAATTGCCGACCAATGGTCGCCAGCACCAGAATCATTTCCATCATCGCGAACGATGCGCCGATGCAGATGCGCGGGCCGGCGCCGAAAGGAAAGTACGCATACTTGGGAAGTCGTGCTTCGAACTCTGGAGTCCATCGTTCCGGCTTGAATTCCAGCGGTTGATCGAAGAAGCGCGCGTCGCGATGGGTCGCCCACTGAAACATGAACACCTGAGTTCCGGCCGGCACGTAATAGTTGCCAATCTCACAATCGTTAATCGCTTCGCGTCCCAAACCATAAGCCGGTGGATATAGCCGCATCGACTCTTTCACGATCTGTTCGGTGAATTTCAATTGAGGTAAATCGGAAAAGCTCGCGTCGCGATGGCCGAGCACCGTGTCCAACTCCGCATGAAATTTCGCTTCCGTCTCCGGATTCTTCCCGAGTAGGTACCAACTCCACCCCAGCGTCAGCGCGGTTGTCTCGTGCCCCGCGAGGAACAACGTCATGACTTCATCGCGCAGTTGCTGATCGGTCATCTGACTGCCGTCTTCGTCGCGCGCGGCGAGCAGCATCGAAAGCAAATCGCCTTCGTCTTTTCTGCTCGCGCGCCGTTCGGCAATAATCCGATAGACCACGTCGTCAATCTTTCGCGCGAGTCGATGAAAGCGAATGTGCGTCGGTGTCGGCAGCCGGTTATTCAGAATCCATTTCAAAGTCGCTTGGGCTGCGAACGGCTTCACCAATTCTTGCAACGTGTCGCCGACATGATCGACATCGTTCGAAACATCAGCGCGGAACAAACAGCGCACGACGATCTCGAGTGTCAGGCGCATCATTTCCCGATGCATGTCCAACGTCTGGCCGGATTGCCAGTTCGCGGTCAGGCGGCGGGTGTAATTCACCATCGTGTCTGCATAATTCGCAATTCGCTGGCGATGAAACGCGGGCGAGGACAAACGCCGTTGACGCTTCCATTCCTCACCTTCACTCGTCAGCAAGCCATTGCCAACCAGCCTTTGAAAAAAGTTAGAGCGCAACGACATTGCCTTACGGAAGTTCTTCGCGTTCGTCGCCAGCACGTATTCAATCTGATCCGGATGATAGAGGAACAGCGCCGGCACATAGAGGAAGCGAGACCACACCAGGTCGCCGTAGTCGCGCTGCACCCGTTCAATAAAGCCGAGCGCGTCGCGATTAAATTCGCCCATGACGCCCATCACGCGCGTCCCTTTTGGCCCCGGCAGACGGGTCCCGATTCCCAGTTTCTTGCCGGCGGAATATACGCGGGCGAGTTCGCTGAGTGATGGATTCGAGCCGCTCACTGCTTTTTTAGTAGGTCGGTGTAGATGCCCGGATCGCTGTCCGGAATGACGAGCGCGTCAACTGCTTGCTGATAAAACTCAAGTGGCCCAGCCGCTCCAATGATTCCGTAGACGTATCCGAGTTCGCGCAGTCCTGACAGCGATGCCATCAACAGGGCCTTGCCGATTCCTTGTCCGCGCTCACTTTCATCTACGCCGGTTGGGCCAAAGAAAGCTTTGCAAGTGCATTCATATCCGGCGAATCCGATGACTCGACCAGCGCGCGTCGCGATGAAGACCGTCACGGGCTTGTTCGCAAAGCCAACCGAAATTTCATCCGCCCATGCGACAGAGAAATTCTGTTCGATGAATTCGCGCACGGGCGTGATCTCAAATGGCTGCGCGCGGCGGATCGTGACGGCAGCGTCCGGCGATGGTTCAGGTGGCGGCAGCTTGAGCAGATTAACCAGGAGGTCGGGCATGGATGCAGTTTAGCGGAGATGGCTAGTCAGAACCACTGCGGTGGCGGGATGGGTTCGATGTTCGCCGCTCAATTGATTTGAGGCTGGGAGATCGCCGGTTGCGCGAATGGCCAATTCTTTTTCAACTCTTCGATAGTTCCGTTGAATACATCCACGTCCATGTCGTATTCAGTTCCCGGAACCGTGTAGAGACACGATGCACGATCAGCCGCCGTGCAATTCATCTCGCTGGAGAATTGCCAAAGCGTGTACGTCTTCCAGGTGCCGGCGGGAAAGTCAGTGACTGACCGTTTGAAGCGCGCGTACCAGAGGTGAGTCTTCGCGAAGACATCATCCGACCCAGCTTCTTCAGCGATAGCTTTCGTGACCAGGTTGTTCGCGTAGACGATCGGGTAGCGGCCGGTCTTCTCCTTGATGCGATTGATGAAGACGCGCGCTTCTTCGAAGTTCATGTGTTTATCAAAGTCGGTGCTTTCCAGATCGAGCGCGAGCAGATCGTCTGGCTCAGGTTTGACGGTCGCGAGGAAGAAGTCGGCTTGCTTGATCGAATCCCCGGGCTTGCCATAGTGATAAGCGCCCCACTTGTAGCCGCGCTTCTTCGCTTCGATCTTCCGCTCAGCGTATTTCTTGTCGGCACGATCGCCGATTGTCGCGCGATGAATAATAGCGACGACGCGCTTGTCAGTCGCGAGCTTTTCCCAATCTATGTCATTGCCTTCAAACGGATCGATGACGATGGCGACGTTGGGATTTTTCCATGGTTCGTTGAATTCGGGAGATTGAGCGCAGGTTGCCGGTCCACCGTAAAGGAAGACGGAAAGAAGTATCGGCAGCACTCGTTTCATCTTCCTGACAAGCTCCTATTTGAGGCGGATCTCGTCATATTTCTCCTGCGCTCCGTCTGCAGTTCTCCAAAACCATCCGCGGGGATCCCAGGTAAATGCGCAGTGGTATTTATCGACTACCGTCTTGTAGGCCTCCCTCGCTTCGGGCCACTTCTTTTGCTGGTAAAAGGCCTCGCCCCGAATGAACCATGAGGTCGCAACATCGCTGAGCGCCCACGAAGATCCAAAGTAGGTTTTTAAGTCTGCGCTGGAGGGTGGATTGCTGCAGTCAGCCTTGGTTGCCATGATCTGCTGATCATCCGCTTGGCGAGTCCACTTCCTGATGGTCTTGTCAGTGCAGGCTAGCGATTTGGCAGTGTCACTCTTCAATCCCGCCCATGATTGTTTGACGAACTCCTCCGATGTGTCGCCGGCACAGACAAGGTTCTGAGAAACCGAGGATGCTTGGCTTTGGAGTAAGGGAATAACTTCCAGGGCGGCCTGTGCGAGTACCTGCTTGCTCGGTATAAGCACACCTTGTCGATCCGCTTCTTCCAAAATAAGCCTTCGCGCAGCAAATTCAAGCACGAGGCGCGTTTCATCCAAATGCTGCTTTTCCCAAAGCGCAATGTCGTCGGCGAGAAAGACCAGTTGGGGATTGGTCTTAGTCTTTTCCATCAATCCAAACTGCTTCGCGAGTGCCTCCAACCTGGCTCTGGAAACTGCTGTCGCAGCGGATTGCCCGGAGGACGGCGATGTCTTCTTTCGCCATTCACTAAGCCTCTCCTCAGCGATCCCGATCCTTTTTTCTCCGATCACGATTTCATTCTTATACGGCACGACCGGGTTCTGCGAGGTCGCGATGCGTATGACGGTAAGAGCTGAGAGCGAAACGAAAACCGCGAACCCGGCGACAAACTTCTTCATAACACCTCCCAAGAGTAAGCGTAGTTTAGTTACAGACCTCGGTATTCATCATGGCGACAAAACGGTCAAAATTGACTCTATATTCCCTGGGATAAGAGAGTAAGTCACAGATAGCCGACACTTCTTTGGTGGCCGCATACGTGCCATTCTTTATGACGCATCGATCGGCAAGGTCATTCACATACAACAACGCTACGTTGTCATAGATGTTCATCACGAAATTTAGGTCGTCAACCACGGCTGTCGAATCCAGAGTTTTGCCCGAGGCGGATGCGGTCTTCAGTCTGGTGTAAGCTTTCAGAAAATCGCTCGACCGCACTTGATTCACAGCGTTGATGGCGTTCTGAACTCTTTCAGAGTGCTCAATATGTCTGAACTGCACATATGCAAAAATAATTCCTACCATCACCACAACATTGGCCCCCATGGAAAGCCACTGGGCAATTGTTTCACGGCGAGATTTTGCTCGTTGGGGCTGGCTGGCGGCCATCGGAATTCCTTTCTGGTTTAATCTTCTGGGATGACTGAGTTCAGATTCCCCGCTTTGGCTGGAAACTTTAGTAGGAAGCGGGAATCGCAGGCCCTGAGAACCAGCCCGTCAATTGGGAATGAAGAAACAATACTACGCCTCAACGGCAGTCAATGGAAATAGCGTCGCAAGTGTTATACTGCCGTCACCCCTCTTTGAGAGTCGAGCAAACAACAATCAGTGTCTAGCGTCCTCGAAATTATTCCCCTCGGCGGTATCGGCGAGTTCGGAATGAACTGCACTCTGCTGCGGTTTGGAGATGAAATGCTCGTGCTCGATGCCGGCATGGGCTTTCCCGAAGAGAGTGTCTATGGCGTCGATGTCTGCATTCCGGATTTCGACATTCTCGAGCAGTACAAGCACGACATCTCTGCGATCATTCTCACGCACGGGCACGAAGATCACCTCGGCGCATTGCCGTACGTCTTGAAGAAGATCAACGTGCCGGTTTACGCGTCGCACTTCACTCTGGGTTTGGCGGAAAGTAAGTTGGACGAGCACGGACTCCTTGGCGACGTGCTCCTACATCGCGTCGAGCCGCGCGACGTAGTCACACTTGGATCGTTCACGATCGAATTCATCCGCGCTTCGCATAGCCTGGTTGACTGTTTTCACCTCGCGATCAAAACGCCGGTAGGCACAATCATTCATACAGGCGATTACAAAGTTGATGAGACGCCGGTCATCGGCGAGCCAATAGACCTGAGGACCCTGCGCAGGTACGGGCAGGAAGGCGTGCTGGCGCTGCTTTCTGATTCGACGAACGCGACGGTCCCAGGCCGCACGCCATCAGAGCGTGCGGTGATTCCAGCCTTCGAAGAGATCTTTGCGGAAGCGACAGGTCGCATCATCGTAGCCGCATTCGCATCTTCCATTCATCGTCTTCAAATTGTTTTCGATGTCGCGCAACAGTTCGATCGCAAGGTCTGCGTGCTCGGCCGCTCGATGCAGAAGAATGTTGAGATCGCAGGGCGGCTGGGGTATCTCGACATACACGACGGAATGCTCGTCGGCATCAACGACACGAAGCGCCTCGCCGACGATCAGATCGTCTTTCTCGTGACCGGTTCACAGGCCGAGCCGCGCGCGGCGCTATATCAAATGGCGACGCAACTGTACAAAGGGTTGACGATCGAAGAAGGCGACACAGTCGTCCTTTCCGCACGCATCATTCCGGGCAATGAACGCGCGATCTCTAAACTCATTGGTTTTATCTATAAGAAAGGCGCGAACATCATCGAAGAGAAGCGCCGGTTGATTCACGTTAGCGGTCACGCCTCACAAGAAGACATTCGCATCATGACTGAAGCCACGCGGCCGAAATTTGTCGTGCCGATTCACGGCGAATATCGAATGCTCTTTCGTCACAAAGAGTTCGTCAAGAACCACCTGGGCTACGCCGAAGAAAACATTGTGCTGATCGAAAACGGAGACGTGCTCGAGCTTGACGGCGAACGCGCAACGATCACTGACAAGAAAGAGATCAAACGCACCTTCATCGATGATTCTGGATTCGAAGAAATCGAATACGAGACTGTGCGTGAACGGAAGAAGATGGCCTACGAAGGCATCATCACACTCGTCATGACGATTAATGGTGAAACCGGGGAACTCGGGGCGCCGCCGAAAATCGTCGCGCAAGGCGTGCGCGGGTTCGAAGGAAACGGTCAATCCCCGATTGCCCTATCAGGCGACGGTCACCCAGCGAAGAACCTCGCAAAGGAAGCCGAGTTGACTATCACCGCGGCTCTTGCCGGCGCTTCGCGGAAGACGTTCGAAGATCCATCGCTCTTGAAAGAGCACTTGCGGCTTGAGCTGAAGCGATTCATTCAGAAGGAAACCGGTGCTAGACCCGTGATTATTCCGGTGATCCAGCAGATCTAGCTAGTGCGCGGAACGCCACCGCCTCTCGTAAACCTCTCAAATCAATCACTCATTACGCTTTTGCAAAGGGTTTCTCCGCGAATTTTTTTGTCGCCAAGGTCTCCGCCGGTGTTGTATTCTGGTAGTCGATGCCTTCGGCATCAGTAACGACCGTTTACTCCTGGTCGGAGTTCAATCGAACGAGCCCACCCCAAGGCTTTCTCAAGCTGACCAGCAGCAAAAGAACTTAACAACTCGGGTGGCAAAACATGCCCTCACGGCATATGCATTGGACTAATAAGGTTGTTTTGATCACAGGTGCGTCCTCGGGGATTGGGCGCGCGTTGGCAATCCAATTAGCGCGAAAAGGCGCTCATGTCGGATTGTTGGCGCGGCGTACTGAAGTGCTCAAGGAGATCGCCGAAGGCATCCGGAATTGTGGCGGCGGAGCGCTGGCCTTACCCGCCGATGTCACTGATGCCGCAGCAGTGCGCAACGCGGTGCGCAAACTGCGGGAGCGCTTTGGCCCGATCGATGTGCTGGTGGCAAATGCGGGCATCAGCGTGAACACTTCTGTTCCCGATCTGTGCGAAAAGAAAATTGCCGACTTGATGAACGTGAATGTGATCGGCGTGGTCAACAGCGTTGCTGCTGTGCTGCCCGAAATGATCAATCGTGGCAGCGGCCACCTCGTAGGAAATTCCAGCCTGGCTGCATATCGCGGATTGCCAAAGACTGCTGCGTACTGTGCGAGTAAGGCCGCGGTCTCAAGCTTCCTCGAAGCTATCAGAATTGATCTGCGGGGATCTGGCGTCGACGTCACGATCATTCATCCGGGTTTCGTAAAGACGCCACTCATTACAAACATTCGGCGCACACCGTACGTGATGGAATTGGATCATGCGGTGAAGAAAATCATCCGCGCGATCGAGAAGCGCAAGAAGCGATATTCGTTTCCCTGGCAGTTGGCCACCATGGCCCGCGCTTGCAAATTGATGCCGACTCCTATGTACGACTGGTTCGCCGAACGAAATTCATTTCGCGGCTAGTTTGCTGCTGAGGAACTCCCTCTCCCTCTGGGAGAGGGCTGGGGCGAGGGGTGAAGCTAGCGGGCGACAGAAAGAGAATGTCGACTATTCTTCGCTATCCTTCGGACCCTCACCCTAACCCTCTCCCAAAGGGAGAGGGAACAGTGCTTCTTCAGCAGGCTGCTCGATTTTGAAATTCTGAACTCTTCAGATTCCGCTAACAACCGATTCGCTTTTGCTTTGTCCCGCCATCGGTGTACTCTGCGCGTTCCGCGAGTGAATCGATCGCCGAGTCGCGCAACAGATGGATTGGTCTGAAAAAGTAGTTCTCATCACCGGCGCATCCTCAGGGATTGGGCGAGCGTTCGCGGCGGAATTGGCCAGGCGCGGAGCTAAGCTCGGCCTTGTCGCACGACGTTCTGAAGTTCTTCATGAAGTCATTGCTGAGATAAATCCCGCCCAGCAAGTGAAGGCGCTTGCGCTGCCTGCGGACGTTCAAGACGCGCAATCGATGCGCGCAGCCGCAGAACAACTGATCGCAAAATTTGGCCGAATCGATGTGCTGATTGCGAACGCAGGAATTGGGGTCACCAATCCCGGAACCCAGTTTGACCCCGCCAAATTGGCGGCCGTCGTCAACGTGAACGTGATCGGCGTTGCGAACTCGGTTGCGGCGGTCCTGCCGGAAATGGTCACGCGCGGCAGTGGCCAGTTGGTCGCCATCTCGAGTCTCGCGGCGTATCGCGGCCTGCCAAAGTCCGCCGCGTATTGCGCGAGCAAAGCCGGCGTTTCCGCGATGTTTGAAAGTCTGCGGCTTGACCTTGCGCCGCGCGGCATCAGCGTCACTATTATCCATCCGGGATTTATCAAGACGCCGCTAACCGCCGGACGGGAGGCGAAGCTGCCGTGGCTGATGGAAGGCGACGACGCCGTCAAATTGATGTTGCGGGCGATTGAGAAGCGAAAGAAGTCTTACGCATTCCCGTGGCAGCTCGCGACGATCGTTCGGTTGGGAATGGTTATGCCGAATTTCATGTACGATTGGATTTCGTCGCGTAATTCGTTTAGAGAATAGTCAGTGGTCAGTTGTCAGCTGTTAGCGGCAAAGAACAACCGGATTTTTGAAACCAGAGAACCCACAACTGACAACTGACAACTGACCACTGACCACTGACCACTGACAACTGACCACTGACCACTGACTATGACTCTTCTTCAAGCTATCCTGCTCGGCATTGTCCAGGGCCTCACTGAATTCATTCCAATCAGTTCAACGGCACACCTGGTTCTGGCGAGCCGCGTCATGTCTCTGTCGCTGACGCCGGAGCAACTCACTGCGTCTATTGCCGTCGTGCAACTCGGAACCTTGCTCGCCGTGTTCATCTATTTCGCGGGCGACATCTGGAACATCACTCTTGCGTTCATTCGCGATCATCTCAATCTGCTGAAACGAAGCAACGGTAGCGGCCCACGGCTGTCGCATGATGCCTGGCTGGGCTGGCTCGTCATCATCGGCTCGATTCCGGTCGGTGTCGTCGGTCTTCTTTTCAAGAAACAGATCGAAGGTACTTTCACGAAGAACCTGTGGGTGATTGCGACGATGATGGTGGTGATTGCGGTGATGCTGGGGATTGCGGAATTGGTCAGCCGCAAACGACGCGGGATGGAACAACTCGGGCTCGGCGACTCGCTCGCCGTAGGTTTCGCACAGTGCCTCGCGTTGATACCTGGAGCGAGCCGCTCCGGCTCGACCATCATGGCTGGATTGTTTGTCGGTGAGACGCGTGAAACCGCCGCGCGCTTTTCGTTTTTGTTATCGATGCCGGCGATCGCGGCGAGTGGATTGTTAGAGCTGAAACAAGCTTTGCACATCCTGCCGCACGACAGTTTGATAACGTTGGCTGCGGGCACGTTGGTTTCGGCAATCGTAGGCTACGCGTCGATCTGGTTTCTGCTACGTTATCTGCGCACGCATACGACCGGAGTGTTCATCGGCTATCGTTTGATTGTGGGTGGCGCGATCCTCGTGATGTTATTTATCGGAAAATTAAGCGCGCTGTGATTTTGGTACGCACGCGTCTCGCGTGCTGTTCCTGAAAGGACGAGCACGCGAGACGCGTGCGTACCCAGGACAATCCAAGTAAACTCCCAAGCATGAGCACCGCGCCTGCTCGGCAGAAGCAAACAAGAAAGTGGATCGTCCGACAGACTGATACCGTTCGGGCGAAAGAACTGTCTGCGGCGCTTGGCGTCTCAGCGATTGTGGCGAATTTGCTGATGGCGCGCGGGCATGAGCGCATCGATTCAGCCACAGCATTCCTCAATCCATCTCTCGATCAATTGCACGATCCATCGCTGATGCTCGGCATGAGCGAAGCGGTCGAGCGGCTGATCTTCGCCATCGATCATCAACAACCGATCCTGATTTACGGCGATTATGACGTTGATGGAACGACGGGAACCGCGGTGTTGTTGCGCGCGCTGCGCATGTTGGGCGCGACCGCTGGTTATCACGTGCCGCATCGCTTTACGGAAGGTTACGGCATTCGACAAGAAGCTCTGGAAAAGGCCGCGAGCGAAGGATACAAGCTGGTCGTCAGCGTCGATTGCGGCATTACCGCGCACGAGCCGCTGCACTGGGCGCGCGCGAACGGGCTCGACATCATCGTCACCGATCATCATCTGCCGGATGCTGATGAAGGCGCGCCGCCGGCGCTGGCGGTGCTCAATCCGAATCAGCACGGCTGTAGTTATCCTGACAAGAACCTCGCCGGCGTCGGAGTCGCCTTCAAATTGGTCCACGCGCTGTTCCGCGCGCGCGGACGCGAATCGGTCGTGCCGGGATTTTTGAAGATGGTGGCAATCGGCACGGTCGCTGACGTGGCGAAACTCATCGGCGAGAATCGCGCGATCGTCGCGCTTGGCTTATCCGATTTGCCGCAGGCTGTGAACTTTGGATTGCGCGCGCTGATCGACATCGCTGGTTGTGGTGACGGCGCGGAGGTGAATGCTTACGATCTCGGTTTTCGTATCGGCCCCCGCATCAACGCTGCCGGACGGATGGACGCGGCGAAGGCTGTAGTCGAATTATTCAACGCGAGCGACAAGGAAGAAGCGCGACGACTGGCCGAACATCTCGACACGCGCAATCGTGAGCGCATGGAAGCGCAGCGCGAGATCTTCAATCGCGCGGTTGAGGAATTTGAGACCGGCGAGCATCGCGAATATCAAACGCACGCAGCGGTGATCGCCGGCGATGGCTGGCACCGCGGTGTGATTGGCTTGGCTGCTTCAAAGATTGCCGAGCGTTTGCATCGACCATGCGTGGTCATTTCGCTCGAAGGCGACATCGGGCACGGTTCGGCGCGCAGCATTGAGGCGTATCATCTGTTCGATGGCTTGACGACTTGTCGCGATCTGCTCGAAAAATTCGGCGGCCATTCGCATGCGGCGGGGCTCTCAATTCGCCGCGATCGCATCGACGAGTTTCGGCGGCGCTTGAACGACCATGCTGCATCGTGTTTGACTGAAGATGATTTGACTCCGTTTGTGGCGATTGACGCTGAAGTCCAGGCAAACGATTTGGGCTTCCAGCTTTCGCAGGATTTGCGGGCACTTGAGCCGTTTGGGGCCGGAAATCCGCGCCCCGTGTTCGTGACCCGCGGATTTCGCATCATGAGCGAGCCGCAGATCATTAAGGAGCAGCATCTAAAGTTGCGAGTGTCCGGCGAAGACAATCGTCCGATGGAAGCGATTTGGTGGCGCGGCGTCGAAGAAGTTGACGCAATGCCGCAAGCGAATCAGCGAGTCGATCTCGCCTACGAGTTTGAAGCGAACCGTTGGCAAGGTGACGTCAGGTTACAGTTGAATGTTCGGGATATGAGGGTCAGAACCGGGAGCGGTAGCGACCGGATCAATTGACACGAAGTTGAATTTTGATCCCGTCGCTACCGCTCCGGGTTCTGACACTGGTGCCATGCAGGCAGTAACTCGTAAAAAGAGAATCACCGCGGTTGACCTGCGTGCGCGCGTGCCGCTCGTAGCGCGCACTCTCGCGCTGCTGCTACTAATCGGCGGCGGGATCTTTGTCGGCGTGTCTTATTACAAGATGCGTCACAACACGCCATTTCGTTTGCGGTCGGAAGCCCCCGCGCTCTCGAAAGAAATCGAAGGAATCATCGACGGCTACGAACGGCGAATTACGAAGAACGATCGCCTGTTCATGTGGCTTCGCGCTGCGCGTGACATCAAATACACGGATGGTCACCACGAACTCGAGCAGGTGAACCTCCAGATCTTTCCGCCGGCAGGCGACAAGCCTGATCAGATCGTCTCCGATCGATCGATGTACGATGAAAAGACGGGACTGCTGCAATTCAATGGGAACGTGCAGATTGAAACGCGTGATGCATTGAAGGTGAAAACAGATTCAGTTCTATTTCATCAAGACACAAAGATTGCCGAGACGAATGCGCCCGTGACGTTTGAACGCCAGAACGTCTCAGGTCAGGCGACCGGCGCGCTGGTGGACGGCGACAAAAAGCATCTCGAATTGCGCAGCGCGGTTGCGATTACTGTGCAACCGGAAGCACTGAAAGATGCCAACCCGCAACCAGCAAAGAAGCTCACAGGCGCGCGCGCCAAGCCGGTCAACATTCACTCAGCGCAGGCAGTTTTTGACCATGCGACGATGCGGATGACTTTCTCGGGAGGCGCGACCGCCGAGCAAGAGCAGGACATCATGAGCGGCGACACGATGACTGCGATTCTGGTTGAAACAAAGTCGGCGAAGCCGGCCGCAACGGCTAACACAGATTCGGTCAACGCCAACGCAAAGGTCCAGAAGATCGAAGTGCGCGGGAACTCTTACCTGCGGTCGATGTCGGAAGGTCACGCCGCCGAAGCTCATGCGGTTGATATGGATTTCTATTTCGATCCAGATCAACGTTTGCAACGCGCCTACGGCTCGCGCGACATTCGCGCGCAGACACTCAACGCTGATTCGGACGTTCAGTTGAACGGCGCGAACGTGGTCGATATCAACTTTCAGATGCAGGCCGATCGCAGTGTCATCAAAGAAATGCGCACCGAAGGCCGTTCGGTGGCGACCATGTCAGCGCCGAAATCGCGCGCCAACGATCCGCGCGCCGCCAGCAAGCGACTGACCGCTGACACAATCAAGTTGATCTGGCGCTCGAACGGCAAAGATCTTGAGCATTCCGAGGCGGTCGGCAATGCCGAGCTTTATGTCGAGCCGGTGCAGAAGACCGCGAAAAACGACCGGAAAACCGTGACTGCGTCGCGTCTGGACTGCGATTTTTACGAAGCCGGAAACATCGCGAGGTACTGTAGCGGCGCCGGTGGATCAAAGGTGGTGCTCGATCCTTTCCAACCGAGTGACAAGCGCGGGACGAGAACGATCACAGCGGAAAAGATGCTGGCGTTCTTTGTGCGCGATACTCAGGACGTCGAAAAGATCGAAGCCAATGGCGATGCGAAATTCAACGAACTCGATCGCAACGGCATCGCAAACAATGTCGCGTATACGGCGTCAGACGAAACCGTCCGGCTGCGCGGCGGTGATCCGACTGTTTGGGATTCGCGCGCGCGCACCAAAGCGATCGAGATTGATTCAAACAACGCCACGCACGTGTCTGTGTTTCGCGGCAAAGTTCAGACGACTTACTACAGCCAGGAGCAGACGAACGGTGCTTCACCTTTTCGCAAAGTCAAGAGTCCGGTGTATCTCTCCGGCGATCGGGCAGAGATTGAACACGACTCTGGCCGCGCGACTTACACCGGCTCAGCGCGGGCCTGGCAGGACGACAATTATGTCCGCGGCGATTCGATAACTCTCTATCGCGATCAGAAGCGAATGGAAGCGCGCGGCCATGTGCAGAGCGCGCTCTATCAGGCGAAGCAAAAGACTGGAAACTCAACGACAGTCGTGCCCGTGTTTGCCACTGCTGATTCGATGACTTATTCAGACACTGATCGGCTGCTGCACTACGAAGTCAATGTCGACATCCGCCAGGGAACTGATCGAATGACCGGAGGCGTCGCTGACGTTTATATGCTGAAGGATACGAATGAAGTTGAACGCACCATCGCGCAACACGATGTGGTGCTCACGCAGCCGGGCAAACGCGGCACCGGCGATTGGTGCCAGTACACGACGGCTGATGAAGTGGCCGTGCTCAAGGGTAATCCGGCGCACGTGGAAGATGCGGAGCAGGGAACTACTGACGGCAATCGACTGACGATGTATCGCCGCGAGAACCGCGTGGTTGTCGACGACGCGCGTGGCTTGCAATCACCGGGACGCGTGCGCTCGACGCATCCGATTAAGAAGAATCCGTGAGGTCTTTCTCCCTCTCCCTCTGGGAGAGGGTTGGGGTGAGGGCTTTAGCGGCGCTAAGCTTCGCACCCTCTCCCCTTGCCCCTCTCCCAGTGGGAGAGGGGAAGAATCGTTCCATGAACGCAGTCACTCAACCAGATTCGCTCGGGCATTGGGGCCGTTACGGCGGTCGCTTCGTGCCTGAGACTCTGATGGCGCCGCTCGAAGAATTGACGGCGGCGTATGAATTGGCGTGTGAAGATGAAGCTTTTCAAAGTGAACTCGAGCAATTGCTCCGTGATTATGCCGGTCGTCCAACGCCGCTCTTCTTCGCGAAGCGATTGACCGAACATTGTGGTGGTGCGCGGATCTATCTCAAGCGCGAAGATCTTCTTCACACCGGCGCGCACAAAATCAACAACACTCTGGGACAGATTCTGCTGGCGCGCCGCATGGGCAAGCGGCGGATCATCGCGGAAACGGGCGCGGGTCAGCATGGAGTCGCGACTGCAACCGTTTGCGCGCTGTTTGGGCTTGAATGTGTTGTGTACATGGGCTCTGAAGATATGCGGCGGCAGGCTTTGAATGTCTTTCGCATGCAGTTGCTCGGCGCTGAGGTTCGTGAAGTCGATGCGGGCTCGCGCACTTTGAAAGATGCCATCAACGAAGCGTTGCGTGATTGGGTGACGAACGTCGCGGACACATATTATTTGCTCGGCAGCGCGCTCGGGCCGCACCCGTATCCATTAATGGTGCGCGATTTTCAAAGCGTGATTGGCCGCGAAGCGCGCGAGCAAATTTCTGGGTACGCAGGCCTCAGGCCTGCTGCTGTCGCAGAGCACACCAGAGGTGTGCGTACCCAGCTTTGTCTGATCGCCTGTGTTGGCGGCGGATCAAATTCAATCGGGTTGTTCCATCCTTTTCTGGCCGACGAATCTGTAAGGATGATCGGCGTTGAAGCGGGCGGTCGTGGGCAAGAACTCGGCGAACACGCTGCGCGATTCAATTCAAACGGCGGTGGGCGGCCGGGAGTCTTGCAAGGCACGATGAGTTACGTCTTGCAGGATCAGCACGGCCAGGTGGCCGCCACGCATTCAATTTCCGCTGGGCTGGATTATCCTTCGATTGGACCGGAACACGCGTTTCTGCATGATGAAGGCCGGGTCGAATACACTTCGGTGTCCGACGAAGAAGCGCTGCAAGCCTTTCAATTGTTATCAGAATTGGAAGGAATCATTCCGGCGCTGGAATCTGCGCACGCGGTCGCGCATGCGATGAAAGTTGCGCGCGAGATGACGGACGAGCAGATCATGATCGTCAATCTCTCTGGCCGTGGCGACAAAGACATCGATACGGTAAGAGACAAGTTCGACGTTTCATCGTCCCGCTAGGGACCACAGGTTTATAGAAATCGATTCCATAAGTTTGCACAGCCCTGTAGGGGCGGCATGTTGTTGCGCTCTTACGGAGCTTTGAACTAACTTTGGTCGGGAGCTATAAATATCCGGCTCCTAACGGAGCCATGAATGTCCAGGATCTCTGACGCGTTCGGCAGACTTACAAACGACGGCAAGAAAGGCTTCATCCCTTTCATTACGGCTGGCGATCCAGATCTCCAAATCACCAAAGATCTAATCGTCGAACTTGCTCGAGCTGGTGCGACGCTGATTGAGTTGGGCATTCCGTTCAGCGATCCGATGGCTGACGGGCCGGTGATTCAAAGGGCCTCCGAACGCGCGTTGCGTCACGGCTTCGGCATCGATGACGTTCTGCAAACTGTTTCCGACGCGCGGAAAGAGACGGATGTTCCGATCATTCTCTTCAGTTACTTCAATCCGCTGCTGCAGTGGTGCCAGAAGCCCGACCGTGAGGGCGGGCCACTCACCCAAGATGCCCTCCCTCACGGTCGGGCTTCTGACACTGGTGCTTTCGACTTCGATAAACTCGCGTGGGCCGCAAAGCAGGCGGGCATTGATGGCGTGCTGGTTACCGACCTGGTGCCTGAGGAGGCGGGCGAGTTCGCGTCAAGTTTGAAAGCAAGTGACCTCGACATGATCTTCCTGGTCGCGCCCACGTCGACTGATGAGCGTTTGAAGAAGGTGGCCGATCGCGCGAGCGGCTTCATTTACGCCGTCTCACGCGCAGGCATCACCGGCCAGCGTGAACAGATGAGCGCTGAAGCTGAGAAGCTCGTCAATCGCATCCGTCCATTCTCCGACTTACCAATCGCCGTCGGATTCGGCATCTCAACGCCCGAGCACGTGCGCGATGTTTGGCGTTATGCAGATGCCGCGGTGGTGGGTTCTGCAATCGTCGGATTGATTGAAACGGCTCAGGGTTCTCCTGACTTGGTGAGCCAAGTCGGACGGTTTGCTAATAAGTTGGCATCGAGTATTTAGCTCTCGACGTACGAACCATCATGGGTTATTCTTGCCCGCGTTTTCGACCTTGATAATCGTTTGACCGCGCTCTCTCACTCCCGACCAGTCGGGACTGCGCAGAGAGGGCTGCCGAGACGCGCAGTCACGAAGCCTCAAACCCTCCGGAAAATAATTGCGTTGCACGCGTGAAACACTGTTCCATTCTCGCTTGGGTTGTGCTATTCTCAGCCCGTTTCAGAACCGGAGCGATAGCGACCGGCTCAAATGACGGGGTTAGGAACAATCACACAACTTGACCGAACGAAGAGGAGCAGAAGAAAGAGATGGCCACTATGGCTGAAGACAGAATTGCAGACCGCAGCCGCGCAATCGAAGCCGCGCTGCTCAACATCGAAAAGCGTTTTGGTAAAGGATCGATCATGCGCTTAGGCGAGCGCGAGATTTCCGATATTCCGGCGATCTCGACCACTTCCTTGTCGCTCGACGCGGCGATCGGCGTTGGCGGCGTGCCGCGGGGCCGCATCGTTGAAATTTATGGCCCGGAGAGTTCCGGCAAATCCACGCTCGCAATGCACATCGTGGCCCAGGCACAGCAGGCCGGCGGCGTCGCCGCGTACATCGATGCTGAGCACGCAATGGATGCTGATTACGCAGCGAAGTTAGGCGTAAACGTCGATGATATGTTGATCTCGCAGCCTGATTCAGGCGAACAGGCTCTGGAAATTGCCGAAGCGCTGGTGCGATCGAACGGCGTTGACGTGATCGTCGTGGACTCTGTCGCGGCGCTCGTGCCGCGTGCGGAACTCGATGGTGAGATGGGCGATTCGCTGCCGGGCCTGCAGGCTCGCCTGATGTCGCAGGCGCTGCGCAAACTGACAGCGATCGTGGCACAGTCCAACACTTGCTTCATCTTCATCAATCAGATTCGCGAAAAGATCGGCGTGATGTTCGGCAGTCCGGAAACGACTACCGGCGGTCGCGCGCTGAAATTCTATTCGTCGCTGCGACTCGACATTCGCCGCATTGGCGCCATCAAGGACGGCGATCGCGTCGTCGGCAATCGTACGAAGGTGAAAGTCGCGAAAAATAAAGTCGCGCCGCCATTCCGTGAATGCGAATTCGACATCATGTACGGCGAAGGCATTTCGCAGGAAGGCGACGTGCTCGATCTCGCGACGAACAATCGCATAGTTGAAAAGAGTGGTGCGTGGTTCTCTTACAAGGGCGAGCGGCTGGGCCAGGGTCGCGAGAACTCGAAGCAGACTTTGAAGGATCAACCAGTAATCCTTGAGAAGATAAAGAATGATGTGAAACGCGCTCTGGGCATGCCGGTGCGTGAAGAGCCCGAAGCCCCGGAAGCGAAGAAGGCCGCGGCGGCTACTGAGAAGAAGTAGCACGCAGAGTGTTTTGCTGTGGTAGCCCTATCTGTGAAGTGGTGACCATTGGCGATTCAGTCGAGACTGCGCAATAAGGAGTTTTCTGAAGATGGACTGGATTAACCGAGAAGTGGAGCGCGTCAGGAACGATGACGCTGCAAAACAACAAACGCAACAAAAGCAGGAAACCATTAACGCACAAGCTTGGGAGACGTGGGACAGGCTTCGCAATCTGATGGAAGAAGCTGTAAAGAGGCTTAATGCCAGTCCAGAGATGCGTCAGAGGATCGGCGAGGTTCAGTTCAACGGCAACAACGTTCAGATTCTACGACTTGAGAATCTCGTAATTCCGTCGGTGTACATAACAATCACCTACGGCCATGACGGGCTGTGCGTAGAACGTAAGCGCCGCTTCGAGCCGCTTGGTGCTTTTGATAGTTATACCGAGAACTTGGACTATGACCTGGATCAGAATGGGCGGGTGGCGTTTAGGAGCGAGCAAGGGCAGTTATTGAACGCAGAACGAGCCGTGGAATACATCCTCAAACCACTCATAAGAAAACATGACGACCTGGAGTTTTCGTTTCCCTCGGTTCAGTAATATTGAAGAACTGACAGATGTGAATTAGTTCTGCTTTCCCTAGCATCTTGACTGGCCTTCAGCGCAGTCGTTAAGCTCGGACTATGAGCACCGAACAAATCATTGCGGACGCGATGGCGTTGCCTCTTGCTGAGCGAGTCTCACTCGCTCAAACCCTCTGGGAGAGTATTGACGCAGGTCTGCCGGATGCGGACGAACTCACCGCGGTCAAAGAGGCTATCCAGCGCGATGAAGAACTGTCGTCAGGCAAGGTAACCGGTCTAACGCACGAAGAAGTGATGGAAGCGGTGCGACGCGCGCTTTCTCGTTAAACTCCAAACTCTTATTGTTTGACCTCAGACTTGAGTCACCTCAAGGTAAGAAAGGTGGGCTTGCCCCCGCTCTCTCAGTGGCCAAGAAATGGTCCAACCTCAATCTTCCTGGCGCGTTGCACTTTGTCACTGGCAACGTTCTGAATCGAACTCGGATCTTCACAGACTCGACTCTCTGCATCGCCTTTCTTGAGGAACTGCACTCTCTCAACCTGAAATGGCCAAGCAAACTCGTCGCTTACGTGCTGATGCCCGACCATTTTCATTTGATCTGTAATCCCAGAGATGGGCGCATCAAGGAATTCATCGGAACGCTAAAAAGCCTCTCGGCAAAACGCATCATCAAAGCCTCAAAGTGTTTCGCGCTCAATGCTGACGAAACGGAGCATCACGTCTGGCAGGAGAGCTTCAAGGCGGTTCCCTTGTGGAGCAGTTGGATGATTTGGCAAAAGATCAATTACATCCACGCAAATCCAGTCCGAGCCGGTTTAGTAAATTCAACGAAGGACTATCAATGGTCGAGCTTTCATTCCTTCTATTCACGGGACGAGAGTTCGTTGGCTGTCGATCGTGTTTGGTGCTGGGATGACGATGTTGAGAAGCTTTCCAGAGCGATCAGGCAAATGGGGCATCTACCTTGAGAGCTATCGGAGAGGCGGGGGCAAGCCCGCCTTCCTGACCTTGAGGTAGCCAGGGTTATGCTCTTCTTCAAGCGAAGTTCCTTTACACTAATTCAATGATCCCCACATAATTCCGCCCGACCGTCAATCAATGACCAAATCGATTCTCATCAAGGGCGGCACAATTGTGACGATGGATAAACCGGATTCCATCGTCCGCGATGATGTGCTGATCCGCGACGGGCGCATCGCGGAAATTGGCGGTGAGATCGGCGACGCTGTAAACGAAGTGATCGAAGCGCATGGCTGCGCGGTGCTGCCGGGATTTGTGCAGACACACATTCATCTTTGTCAGACGTTGTTTCGTGGCGCGGCTGATGATCTCGCGCTCATCGATTGGTTGAAGAAACGTGTTTGGCCGATGGAAGCGGCGCATACGCCCGAATCGATACGCGCCTCAGCGCAACTTGGCATCGCCGAATTGATCAAAGGCGGCACGACGTGCGCCCTCACGATGGAAACGGTGCGCCACACCGAGGAAGTATTGCGCGTCGTGGAGGAGAGCGGATTTCGCGCCAATGTCGGCAAGTGCATGATGGACAAAGGCGATGATGTTCCAGCCGCTCTTCGTGAAGTCACACGTGTGTCGATCGACGAATCACTGGCGCTGATTCAAAAGTGGCATGGGGCGGCGAATGGCCGAATTCGTTGCTGTTTTGCGCCCCGATTCGCGATTAGTTGCACGCGTGAATTGCTCAGCGAAGTTTCGACTTTGGCGAAGCAACATGGCGTCACCATTCACACGCATGCCTCGGAGAATCGCAACGAATGCGAGATTGTTGAGCGCGAAACGGGCGAACGAAACATCGATTACCTGAATTCGCTCGGCATTGTCGGCTCGCACGTGGTGCTGGCGCACTGCATTCACCTCGACAATACCGAGATGGAAACCCTGGCGAGAACAAAGACCAACGTTGCGCATTGTCCTTCTTCAAATTTGAAACTTGGATCGGGCATTGCGCGCGTGACAGAAATGCTGGCGCGCGGGATTCCGCTTTCGCTCGGCGCCGACGGTGCGGCCTGTAATAACCGGCTCGACATGTTCACTGAGATGCGCACGGCGGCGCTGTTGCAGAAGGCCCTGCATGGACCGGAGGTTTTGCCTGCTGCACGGGCTCTGCGGATGGCCACGATTGATGGCGCGCAAGCGATCGGACTCGACAAAGAAATTGGTTCGATTGAGGTGGGAAAACGAGCGGACATGATTGTTGTTGATGTAAGCGAGTTGCATGCTGCACCGACCGGAGACGTGGTCTCCGCGCTCGTGTACTCGGCCCAGGCTTCAGACGTCCGCGCGACGATCATCGACGGGCAAGTAGTGATGCGCGATCGAGAGTTATTGACGTTGAACGAACCGACGCTGCTGGCGGACGCAAATCGTGAAGCAGAGGCGTTGTTTAGTCGAGCCGGCGTGGTTCGAACCTGAAATGCGCCTTTTTACGAGGCACGTTTGAAGTCGCGGCGCTTCATTACCGAGTGCTCAAGCACTGTCCGCGTCAGCGGACAACTGATAATAGCCCAGCACTTTAGTGCTGGGTTACAAGCCGTCAAATTCAAAGCCCGCGGAGCGGGCGACAGAAATGTGACCATAATTCTGTCGTCCGCTTCGCGGACTTAATAGAAACCAACGCAACCTGATCCCAGCGATAAATCGCTGGGCTATTTTCATTCAGTCCGCTTCGCGGACTTACAAAGCGCTTGACCATCACCCTGAAGATTCCGGCCTTCGCGAAAATCAATGTGAACCTGCGCATCCTCGGGAAGCGCGACGATGGTTATCACGAACTCGATACAATCTTTCAGACAGTCAGTCTTCACGACACGATCAGAATCTCAGCGACAGAGAATTCCGAAATAGCATTCTCATGTGACGATCGTTCGTTGCCGGCCGACGCGCACAATCTGGTCGTCCGCGCCGCGACGGCGTTACGCGATCGGGTCAACCCAAAAAAGGGCGCGCGCATTCGTTTGGAGAAGAGAATTCCGACTCACGCTGGTTTGGGAGGCGGATCGTCGGATGCGGCCGCAACGCTGATTGGATTGGCACGAGTGTGGGAATTAAGAATAACCAGGCAGGAACTGAGCGAACTGGCAGCGAGGCTCGGCGCTGATGTTCCGTTCTTTCTCTATGGCGGCACAGCGCGAGGAACCGGCCTCGGCGATCGCATCGAACCTGGGGAAGATGCGCCAGAGACTTTTCTGCTCATCGTCAAACCGAATGCGAATATCAGCACTGCTGATGCTTACAAAGCGCTGAAAAAACCGGCCTTGACATCATCAAACTCGAAAACTATTCTTCCAAGTTCCGAAGCGAAAGAGTTTTTTGACACTTCAAGCTTTGCAGCTCTCCAAAATGATTTCGAAGCGATCGCATTTGCGCTCGAACCGGAGATTGAGCGAGCCAAAGCTGCGTTGCTGAAGGCCGGCGCGGGCGCCTCGTTGTTGGCGGGCAGCGGCTCAGCAGTGTTTGGGATTTTTGATAGTGAAGATGCGCAACGACGCGCCATTCAGGCAATCGAACTCGAAACTGGTTGGCGCGTCTTTCCTTGTAAGACGGTTGGGCGTGAGCAGTACCAAGCTGCGCTTTACTCCGTGTGAGAAGGCCGGGCGTAAGCGAGGGCTCGCAGTGGATGACGGCCCTGCCTCACGGCCAGGCTTCTGACACTAAACACGCGGTCTTTCATGCTGGGGCGTCGCCAAGTGGTAAGGCACCGGTCTTTGGATCCGGCATTCGTAGGTTCGAATCCTTCCGCCCCAGCCAACTTCAAAGTGCTGAGTGATGAGTGATGGGTGATGAGTAAGTCACTTTTCCTTTCAAACTCATCACTCATTACTCATCACTCATTACTGAATAATGGGAACCACTGGCGGCATAAAAGTTTTCTCTGGGACTGCGCATCGCGGCCTGGCCGAAGAGATTTGTCGTGAGCTTTCCTGCGACTTAGGTAAGGCGAACACTTCGCGCTTCTCGGATGGCGAATTCAATTTTCAGATTGAAGAGAATGTGCGCGGCGCGGACTGCTTTCTGGTGCAACCGACGTGCCCGCCGACCGATGCTTACGTGATGGAGCTTTTAGTGATGCTCGACGCATTTCGTCGATCATCCGCAGCGCGCCTCACGGCAGTGCTTCCGTACTACGGTTATGGCCGCTCGGATAAGAAGGACCGGCCGCGGGTGCCGATCTCGGCGAAGCTGGTGGCGAATCTGATCACTACCGCGGGCGCCGAGCGAATCCTGACGATGGACTTGCATGCGGCGCAGATTCAGGGTTTCTTTGATATTCCCGTGGATCACCTTTACGCGGCGCCGGTGTTCATTCGCCATTACCAGGAGCACACTCTGCCGAACCTGACCGTGGTGGCGCCTGACACGGGAGGCGCCGAACGCGCGAGAGCCTACGCGAAGCGGCTGGATGCGGAGCTGGCGCTGTGCGATAAGCGCCGCGATAAGCCCAATGTGGCTGAAGTAATGAACGTCGTCGGCGACGTAAAGGGCCGCAGTTGTCTAATTGTCGATGACATGTGCGATACGGGCGGATCG